>JAERSY010000063.1 GCA_016845245.1 Phycisphaerae bacterium | reverse complement strand
TTGACACCCTTGAGTTTCTGAACTTCCAATAAAAGGTCAGTTTGAGATGGCGCAATCCATGCGACAAAAGATATTGGCTTCTTTGCCATGACTACAGTGTACTAGTGCCTTACAATGTGTGTGTGGATTGGCGGTCGCGAGTTTGGCAACAAACTCGAGGAAAGTCCGGACACGACAAGGCACGGTGGTGGATAACGTCCACCGACAGTTGATCGTCTGTTAGGGAAAGTGCTACAGAAATAAACCGCCGATGGTTACGCATGTAACACAGGTAAGGGTGAAAGGGTGCGGTAAGAGCGCACCGCCAAGTTGGTGACAATTTGGGTCATAGGTAAACCCCACCGCGTGCAAGCGCAAGCAGTTCTTCGTTTACTTGTAAACGTCTCTCGCCCTTGGGGAATTGAAGAACGGGTAGCGTGCAAGAGCGGCTCGGCAACGGGGCGCCTCAGATGAATGGCCGCCCGCGACAGAATCCGGCTTACATCCACACACGATCTCAAACAATCCCTCTGAGCAACTGCTCGGGGGGATTGTCCTTTATGGGGCTTTCAAAGTTACTTCGATATCGATGTTCTGCCCATCACGTTGCACGAGAATCGTTGCTTTGTCACCGGGTTTGGCAGCACGAAGTTGATTCATTAACTCCATTCCGCCGGTCAACTCAATGCCGTTCCATTCGAGGAGCACGTCACCATCTTGAAGTCCTGCATCTTCTGCTGATGTTCCTTCGCTGACACCATTGATGAGAATGCCTGTTTCAAGTTCTGCTGAATATGATGGTTGGATGCCAAGCCGAACAGAAGCAGCAGGGCTACCTCCGCTTCGACTTCCGCCTCTTCTTGAACTCGATGATGAAGTTTGGAATGACAACTTCTCTTCATCGACGAGGTCCCTCGCAACGGTGTTGATGAGTGATGCGAGTTTTGCTGCACCTGCAGGGTTTGTTGTGAAGGGTTGGTCTTTGGGCGTGTGATATTCATCAGTCAGACCAGTAAAGAAGAACAAGACTGGCATATCTGCTTGATAGAAGTTTGTGTGGTCGGATGGACCCGTCCCAGAAGGCATTAAGCTTGCTGTGAGCACTGATGACCCTACCCATTCAGGAATCTTTACGTCAAACTGTTCTGCTGTACCGGTGCCACCAATAAGCACGTTGTTCTGGCTTAAGTTTCCAACCATGTCGATGTTAATCATCGCATTCACATTGCTTAGGTTAATGATTGGATACTTCACAAAATGGGCTGAGCCATGAAGACCCGCTTCTTCAGCATCGAAGAACAAAAACATGACTGAACGTAGCGATTCATCGTCACTCTGTGCGTAGTATTCGCTGAGCAATCTCGACAAGATGAGGACGAGTGATGTGCCAGAGGCGTTGTCATCTGCGCCGTGATGCAATTGGCCGGGATGCCTTGTGCCAACATAGCCATACCCAACGTGGTCATAGTGTCCGCCAATGATGAGCCATTCATCCGCTAAATCGCCTTTGCCCTTGAGTATGCCGCCGATGTTCTTCGCTTGCATGCCGCCTGTACTGACTTCAGTTTTGAGCGTGGCATTCAGCATCAATGGCGTTGTTTGCACTTCACTTGAGTCAGCTTTCGACTGGAGTGATTGCATGGTTTCATCTGTTAATGCTGCATTGATGACATCTTCGGTGACATGGATGACTGGTACATTTGTCGTTCCAAATCGATTCGACGCGGAAGTTTCTAATCCTATTCTGCCATCTCTACAGTGTGGCGGATTCACGAGCATGACCCCAACAGCACCGCGCCGAATGACTGCATTCATCTTTTCACGGATGTTCGCATGTGGGCTGAATCGTCTGCCAGCCCACTGGCTTGCACCATTCTCATCAAGTGGTTCGTATCTCAACATTAGCGCAATTTGACCTGTTAAGTCATCAGCTTCATCGAACGAGGAATAACCGTCTTCACCTTCTTCAATCGCATACCCGACAAATGTCACGGGTGCGGTCACGTCACCATTGCCACTGTTGCCAAGGACAACGTAATCCCTCCCATCAACGAGTGCAATATCATCAATTGCAACGAAAGAACTTAAAATTTCTGGTGGCGCACTGTCCACATTGAAATCGAATCGTTGATACCAATCAGTCTGGTCTTCAAACGCTGGAGTGAGTCCGTTTTTACTGAGATTCCAGACAATGTATTCACCAGCAATTCCACTCCCTTCGGTTCCGGGTTGGCGTCCTCCGAGCCACGGATTTGCAAGGAGCGTGAGGTGTTCATAGAACTCAATTGAGAGGGGGCCTGATTGGGTAAAATAGGTCTCAATGATGTCGTCATTAACTTCACTTTCAGGGCTGAAACTTCTGACTGAAGTGGGTGCATCAACAATCTGATCACCGGGATGTGAAAGTGTATTAAAGGTTAAAAGTATTGCGATAGAAGTGAGATGAAACATGCGTTAGAGTTTATACTTACCAATCTCATTGAGTGAGTAAAAATATGGATTACACGCAATTAAATACCACACAACGGCGCGAAATGCTTCAGGAAATTGGCATTGAATCGGTCGATGAATTGTTCGACTGTATTCCCCCTTCAGTTCGGTGCGAAGAGGGGCTTGACTTGTCTCCGGCACTCAGTGAGTTAGAGCTTCAGAGGCAACTCGCTGAAATGGCAACGCACAATCTCGGGGCACATAACATGACCTGTTTTATGGGTTGTGGGGCGTATGACCACTTTTATCCCGTGCATATTGACCAACTCTCAAATCGCGGGGAGTTTCTCACGTCATATACGCCATATCAAGCCGAAGCTTCTCAGGGTTCGCTGCAAGCATTCTTCGAATTCCAATCCCAAATCGCACGCTTAACGGGGTTGGACATCGCCAATGCGAGCTTGTACGACGGGGCAACCGCTGTTGCTGAAGCAGCGCTCCTCGCGGTGAACACAACTCGTCGATATGAAGTGCTTGTGGCGTCGACGCTTCACCCAGAGTACCTCGCGGTGCTTAACACAGTATTAGCAGACCTCGCTGTCACAATTACAGTGATTCCAAGTCGGGGATGCCGTATTCATCCTGAAGATGTTGAACAACTCATCAGCGACAAAACCGCTGCAGTGATTGTTCAATCTCCAAATGTTTGGGGACAATTGGAAGATTGGGATGGGTGTTTCGGCGTGGCGCACACGATTCCGAAGACGGCTGGTATTGCCGTGTTCAATCCAATCGCTTGCGGGATGTTAAAAACACCAGGTGAATGCGGTGCAGACATTGCAGCTGGCGAAGGACAACCACTTGGCAATGCACTGAACTTAGGTGGTCCATATCTTGGACTCCTCGCTGCTAAAGAACAATACATGCGAAAGATGCCCGGTCGTCTTGTTGGGATGACCAATGACGAAGATGGACGAAGGGTGTTCTGTCTCACGCTCCAAACAAGAGAACAACACATTCGCGGCGCTAAAGCGACAAGTAATGTGTGCACAAACCAAGGGTTGATGGCGCTTCGGGCAACGATGTTTATGACATCTCTTGGAAGTGTGGGGCTCAAGGAAATGGCTGAACAGTGTTGGCATAAGTCACACTACCTTGCAAACAGCATTGCTAGTTTAGATGGCTGGGAACTTGCGTTTGATGGCGCATTCTTTAATGAGTTCACAGTCCGATGCCCCATCCCAGTGACGGACGTTGTTGAGGAAGGCAAGCGACGCGGTATGCTCGTTGGCGTGGCTGCTGCAGGTCGCAGAATGCGAGGGCTTTCAGAGGGTGATGAACTGATTATTGCTGTGACAGAAAAACGAACCAAACACGAAATGGATGCACTTGTTGAACTGTTTAAGGAACTTGCATCATGAGCACGCTTGAGCAAACAATGAAGGCCTCACGGAATGACAAGCCAGTTGAACCACTCGTGTTTGAAAAACATGTAGAGTCGGTGTGCGGTGTTGACTTTCCGCCATTAGATGTGCCAGTAAGTGCCATCGACAAAGCGCATGCAGGGGAAGGCATTCACTTGCCTTCATTTGGCCAGCATGATGTGATGGCGCACTACACACACTTGTCAGACCGAAACTTTTCAGTAGACGGTAATTTTTATCCACTCGGCTCGTGCACCATGAAGCACAACCCGCGGATTAATGAATGGGCTGCTGCGTTGCCAGGATTTGCATGTTTACATCCACTTCAAGATGATGACACAATTCAGGGCGCACTTCGTCTTCTTTATGAAACGCGAGTCATGCTCGAAGAGATTTCTGGTCTTCATGAAGTTTCCCTTCAGCCAGCAGCAGGTGCGCATGGAGAGTTCACTGCATTAAAAGTCATCAAGGCATACTACGCAGACGCCGGTCAGCCCGAGCGACAAGTCGTGTTGGCTGCAGATACTGCACACGGCACAAATCCAGCGTCATGCACAATGTGTGGCGCTACTGTTGAAACCGTTCGTACTGTTGAGGGTCAAACAGACCTTGAACATTTGAAAGAAGTTATCGAAACAGTTGGTGCGAACAAGATTGCTTGTTTCATGATTACGAACCCGAGCACAGCAGGGCTCTTTG
>JAERSY010000062.1 GCA_016845245.1 Phycisphaerae bacterium | reverse complement strand
GTGGAATACATATGTCATTACATGCATTGGTCCAAGAATCAAAGCAACGGTGAATGGAAAGACAACCACAAACTTCATGGACTTCATGGATTTAGACGGACACATTGGTTTTCAAGTTCATTCGGGAGACTGTAAAGTGATGTGGCGAAATGCAACCATCCAAGACATTCCATCACTTGCGGATAAAGATGGAAACGCAGTCACTTACGATAAAACCAAGCTCTTTAATGGTCAAAATCTAGATGGCATGACGAATGTTGGCGGCGGTACATGGACGGTCGAAGATGGTGCAATAGTCGGCAAGCAACTCGTCACTGATGATGTCACCGGCTTGCTCTGGATAGACAAACCATACGACAATTTTGCCCTTTCCTTGAAGTACAAGATAGATGAAGGAAACAGCGGCTTCTTTTTTAGAGCTGAGCAAATTCCAAATGACAATACCGGCGTCAGAGGCATCCAAGTCGAAGTCGATCGGCGTCCTGATTGTGGCGGTCTTTATGAGTCTGGCGGAAGGGGCTGGGTCTCAATGCCGACAGAACAATTCAGTAAGTACGATGAATGGAATGAGATGATGCTCTTTACTAATGGTGATCGCGTTCAAGTTTGGCTCAATGGAGTGCTTGTCTCAGATGCAAACACTTTTCCAATGATTGAAAAAAGAGCCACTGAAGGGTTTCGCAATAACTTCGCATTCCAACTCCATAAAAAACAAGCTGTAACCGTTCGATTTAAAGATGTCGTTGTGATGTCGCCAACCATTCAAATGAGTGATGGACAATCAAACAACATGTGGCTTGGTGGCGGACACCTTAATCGCTAAGCGATTCCGCAGTCCACGGCGTTCGCGTTCCTTTGAACTCTTTCCGAATGCGTGACACATCACCTGGCTTGACGGCGCCTGCGTTGTTATCCCATGCTTGCCTGACGTACGTTGCAACTGCTGCAATGTCATAATCATTTTTGACGGGGGCTGGCGGCATGTGATCGTCATAATGCACGCCGTCTACCTCTACAGGACCAGTCATTCCGTGCAGTAAGATTTTCACAAGGGTGTCGGGATTGCCAATGACATACGGTGACCCCGAAAGCGGTGGATACGTTGGTGGCTGGCCCAACCCATCGACTTGGTGGCATGTTTTGCAAATGTTATACACGCGCTTCCCCCGATTGCGAAGATTTTGAACTTCGTTAGAAACTGCGCTTCGAATCACTTCATTGACATCTTCTCGGCCGTCCCACCAAACGTGCCTGTTGAGGGCAATTGCCATATCTCGTCGTTCGCCTTCAGCCATTTGGAACAGTGATTTCCACCTCGGCGGCTCACGAGTTAACTTCAGTTGAGATTTGTTCTTCGAAACAAACTCATTCAAGGTCGCAAGTGCCACTTCGCTTTGCCAAGGGACTCTCGTAGTTTGTTTAGTCATGAACTCAATAACGCGCGAATTAGTTTGCTTGTTCTTTGATTTCAACAACGTGTTCAATAGTTGTTTTAAGAGTTTTCGATTTGCTGGCGAATCATTTGTTAAAGCCATGTTGATTGAAACTCTGTCAAGCGCCTCTGCTTCCCTGCTACTTAAACTTGCAAACACTGCTGAGTTCACGACATCGCTAGGGTCAACCTTTGCGAGGTTGAGCAAGAAGTCAATTCCATCTGGGCCATTGAATCCAATCGATGACAACGCCGCTTGTCTGCGAACGTAAGAATTCTCATCTTTTGCGAGCGCATCAAATCGTTTTACGATTTCACTATCATTTCTATACTGCTCCGCAAGCCGAAGTGCATGCGCTCGCACCATCGAGTTACTATCTTTCGTCGCCCCAATCACCTGCGCCTTGGATAACAAGCCCATCCCATCAAGCGTCCACAGCCCTTTGATTCGGTCTCTAGGAAGTTCCGCGTCTTTTGCGATTCCCTCGAGTGATTCCTGTGCATTGTCATCCTTGCGTTCTATAAGTAACCGTTGCGCTTGGTCACGAACACTTCCGTTTTTGTTTGTGAGCGCTTCAGTCAATTCCTGCGTCGACATTGTATGAACGTTTTGAATCTCGCGTAGTTTCTCCTCTGTAGGAACAACTCTCCATATTCTTCCCAAACCAAGCGGCGTTTCAAGCCCCCTCGCCTTAATCTGTTTTCGCAGGAATGACGTCACGAAGATTCTGTGCTGAACGATTCCTCTGTACATATCGACGATGTACACAGCGCCATCTGGCCCCAATGTGAGGTTGACAGGTCGGAATCGCTCGTCAGTTGATGCGACAAACTCACTTTGGTTGTACGCAGGAACCGCAGACAAATTGTGATGTTCGTTTTCATTGATGTTGTAGCGGGCAACAAGATTCCCAACAGTGTCACAAACAAAAACGCTCGATTCAACGTCATCGCCATATACTGTATCTCTATAGACGAGCGGCCCACACGCTGCATCGAACACCTTCATCTTGAAGTCTTCATCGAGGCGACCCTTCTGATACCCACGATTGATTCCGGGCGTTGGACGAATCGGATACACTCGTTTATCGCTCACGATGCCGCGGTAGATTCCGTGCAATCCAACTTTTTTGCCGCCCTGCATCGTGTAATGTTTTGGCAGCTCGTCAACAAGGATGGGGTATGAG
>JAERSY010000061.1 GCA_016845245.1 Phycisphaerae bacterium | reverse complement strand
TCTTTAACCTTCTTCTGATTCTTGAATCAAAAGTGCTTCGCGTGATGCAAGTTCGTCACACCGTTCATTTTCAGGGTGACCGTCGTGCCCCTTGAGCCAATTTGTCTTGAGGGTGTGGGTCTCTCGGAGTGCTGCAATTGGCTTCCACAAATCCTGATTTGCAACCGGTTTTTTCTTCGAGTTCTTCCACCCCTTTGCGACCCATCCATCCATCCACTCATTGATGCCATCAGTGACGTACTTGCTGTCAGACCAAATCTCTACCTCAGAGGGTGACTCAAGTTGTTCAAGTGCTCTGAGCACTGCAGTGACTTCCATTCGCTGATTGGTCGTGTCGGAAACACCGCCCGAACCCTCAACTTCTTCACCATCACTCATCAGAATGTATGCCCAGCCACCCGGTCCTGGATTGCCTAGACACGCGCCATCTGTGTACAGCACAAATCTCTTTTGATTCGTCATGTCATACAGTGTATCACTACATCCTGACTCGGATACAATTCGCAAAGATGCCAGTCTTTAGAATAGAAATAGCTCCGCAACCAACAGCCGCAGACCCTGCAGGTCAAGCTGCACTGCACCAAGCTGAAGTTGCTGGAATTCACCCACTTCCACGCGAAGTCAAAACGACTGCAATCTATCTCCTTGAAGGAGATATCGATGAAGCGGGCGTGAACACAATTGCACAATCATTGTTGCATGACCCTGTCACACAAACACACTTCGAAGGAACGAGATCATCAAAAGCAGATGCAACGATCGAGATTCACCCGTTGCCCGGTGTCATGGACCCAGCAGGGCAAGCAGTAGAACTTGCAATCGAAAAACTGCTCGGTGAAGAAGTACGGGTACAAACAGGTGTTCGATATGATTTTTACGGGATTGACGCAACAGACGCAGCGAAGATTGCACATCGCTGCTTAGCAAACACTGTCGTTCACGGCATTCATAATGAACCGTATCACCCTGATGAGTTTCCTAGTGGCCATTCACATGACATGAGTGTTCCAGAAGTGCCAATCATTGGGTTAAGCGACGACGAACTTGAACGTATGTCGCGAGAATCACACCTCTTCCTTGATTTGGAAGAAATGCAAACAATTCAGTCCTATTACAAAGAGATTGGACGTAACCCAAAAGAAATTGAACTTGAAACGCTCGCACAAACGTGGTCTGAGCACTGCGTTCATAAAACACTCAAAGCAACGATCCATTACTCAGGACCGAACGCTGAAAACAGACCACATCACGAGTTACATGATGATGGCACGCACACCATTCACAACTTACTGAAAAGCACAGTTGCGGCAGCAACCTTTGAACTCATTGATGAAGGCATCGACTGGTGCTTGAGCGTCTTCGTTGACAACGCAGGCATCATTAAGTTTGATGATGAGCATGCAGTCTGTTTTAAAGCAGAAACGCACAACCATCCTTCAGCGCTTGAACCATATGGTGGCGCAGCAACAGGAATCGGTGGGTGTATCAGAGACATCATGGGAACTGGTCTTTCCGCGAGACCCATCGCTGCAACAGACGTATTCTGCGTCGCTGAATTTGAAAACGAAGCGCCACAAGGGTGTTTGCAATCAAGACGAATCCTTGGCGAAGTTGTGCGGGGTGTTCGCGATTATGGAAACCGAATGGGAATTCCAACGCTCAATGGTTCCGTGTGGTTTGACAACAATTACGCAGGCAATCCACTTGTGTTCTGCGGCTGCGTTGGCGTGATGCCAATTGATAAGATTGAGGGCGATCCGGAACATGGTGACCGCATCATCGCAATCGGTGGACGCACAGGCAGAGATGGCATTCATGGCGCAACGTTCTCATCTGCAGAACTCACAGACACGCACGCAGACGAGTTTTCACATGCAGTCCAAATTGGCAACGCCATTACTGAAAAACAAGCGCTCGATGCAATCTTAGAAGCAAGAGATGCAGAAGAAGGGTGCCTGTTTAGAGCCATCACTGATTGTGGTGCAGGCGGCTTCTCAAGTGCCATTGGCGAGATGGGCGAAAAAATCGGCGCAACAGTAAACCTTGAACACGCTCCACTTAAATACGCAGGGCTTACGCCTTCAGAAATTTGGATTAGTGAAGCGCAAGAACGAATGGTGCTTGCAGTGCCGCAATCAAATGTTGCAGCGTTGCAAGCAATCTGTGACAAACATGGTGCTGAAATGTGTGACCTTGGCGAGTTTGGCACTGAAGGTGCAGAGCTCGTATTGAAGTATGACGGCGATACAGTCGGCCAAATTTCAATGTCATTTCTTCACGATGGATTACCAGGAACCACGCGCATTGCGTTGTGGTCACCAGAAGCAAGTTCACACAACGGCGAAGACAAAGTGAACATCGAAGCACTGCTTCCAAAATTACTCGCCCATCCAAACATTGCCTCAAAGCAATCAATCATCCAGCAATATGATCATGAAGTTCAAGGACGCTCTGTTGTGAGACCACTCGTTGGTCCACTTGGGGATGCGCCTTCGGATGCAGCAGTTGTGACACCTGTTCGTGGTTCATCGCGAGGTCTTGCGATTGGTTCTGGACTCGCAACGGGACTTTCAAGTGACCCTTACATCATGGCAACTGCTGCCATTGATGAATGCGTACGCAACATTGTGTGTGTTGGTGGCGACCCAGAAACAACAGCAATTCTTGATAACTTCTGCTGGCCAAGCGCGAACGATGAAGCATCACTCGGGAGACTCGTGCGGTGTGCACATGGATGTTATGACGCGGCAAAAGCATATCGAACACCATTTATCTCAGGCAAAGATTCATTGAACAATCAGTTCACGAAAGATGATGGTGAAACGATTTACATTCCGCCAACACTGCTCGTTTCGGGATTCTCGATTGTTGAAGACATTGAACAATGCGTCACGATGGACGCAAAACAAAGTGGTAACAAATTGTTACTCATCGGTACAACAACAGATTCTTGTGGCGGTTCGCACGCACTCATGGTGGAACCAAGCATGGAGTGCAACACATCACTCCCACAAGTCAGTTTCGAAGAAGGACCAGCAAACGCGAAAGCAGTCCACAACGCAATCAAATGTGGACTCATTCAATCAGCACATGATTTAAGTGAGGGTGGTCTTCTCGTCTCGCTTGCTGAAATGGCATTTGGTGGCGGCTTGGGAATATCAGTGTCAATTGATGGCTTGTCAGACACCATGCTTGTTTCCGAAACGCCTTCGCGCTACTTGCTTGAAGTCGCACCCGAGGATGTCGGAGCAGTACAAGAGTTAATGAATAGCGTTCACTGCGTAGAGATTGGCGAGGTCAACGACTCAGATGAGCTGCGTGTCAACGAGTACTCATGGAACTGCGACACATTGAGATCATGTTGGCTTGAAGGAATGGTGATTTAATGACTAAAGCACTTATCATCACAGCACCGGGCATTAACTGCGACGTTGAACTTGAAGAAGCGTTTCAACTCGCAGGCGCGACGACGTTTCGGTCACACATTAACCAGTTAATGGACGAACCATCAATCATCGATGAGGCAGACCTCATTGGTTTGCCCGGAGGGTTTAGTTACGGGGATTCTGTTGCTGCTGGACGAATCATGGCACAGTTAATGAGACAAACGATGTATGAGCAGTTCGTCTCTGCGCTTAAGCGTGGTGTTCCAATGATTGCGCCGTGTAATGGTTTCCAGATTGCAGTTCAACTTGGGCTGCTTCCGGGCCCAACGCCTGGACAGGGCTGGTCAGAAACTCCATCTGAACCAACTGTCTCACTTGCACAAAACAATTCAGCTCGCTTTATTGACCGCTGGGTTGGCATTGATGTTCCTCAAGACACTCGGTGCATCTGGACAAAGGGATTAGAAACGACAGAACAGAGTGCACTCATTCCAATTGCCCACGGTGAAGGGCGGTTTGTGCCAAAAGACGAAGAATTGCTCAGGCAACTTGATGTTGATGGACAAATTGCGTGTCGCTATCTACCAAGCGATAATCCAAATGGTTCAGTTGGAGATGTGATGGGTATTTGCGACTCAAGTGGTTTAGTCCTTGGCTTGATGCCGCATCCTGAACGCTTTCTGCGTTGGAGCCAGCACCCTTACTGGACACGTTTGTCAAAAGAATCTCGCTCGGGTGATCCGCTTGGACTTCAAATGTTTAAAAATGCGGTCGCTTATGTAAACAATAAGTCAGCAGAAAAAGAAACTGTGCATACATGACAGACTATTCATGACACAAAGAGAAGAGATTACGGATGCTACACATCGCTCCCTTGCAGCGTCGCTCTTTAACCACACGTGGACTTTACTTGACAAGAAAAACAGAACGCCCGAAGACGATGTAGAAATGATGCACTGCGCGCATGCGTCACGGTATCACTGGAGCATCGTTGGAACCCCGCTCAATTTTGCGCGTGGTGAATGGCAAATTGCGAGAGTCTATGCAACGCTTAAACACACAGGAGAAGCAATACGCCATGCGACGATGTATTTCGATGCGTGCGTGCAACATGACTTCGGACCTTTTGACCTCGCATTTGCACATGAAGGATTAGCGCGAGCCCTCGCTACCAATAACCCTCAAGAAGCACTCAAGCACATTGCGCAATCTAAAACTGTAGGGGAGCGCATCGAAAAAGACGAAGACAGAGCGTGGCTTCATAAAAATTTAGACGACATTCAAGCATCGATCGATGGTTAACGCCACTGAAAAAAGATGTTCGGATTGTGGGTATGACTTGAGAGGGTTGCCTCTTCGTTCACCATGTCCAGAGTGTGGTTCGGACGGCGTCACAACGACAACCTCTTCGTTCTCACCAAAAGAATCCAAGTTCATGCGTGTGATTGACTCTAATCTCGCGGTGCTCGGATTAAAACCAGTCCCAGATGTACGAGCTCGCATTAGTTTTTGGGCTAGGATTGCTTGGTTTATTACCGTAGTTGTGATGGCACTGCTTTTGACACATGCCTTTGGAGTGCTTCCAACGGCGGGGTATCAATTGCTTTTATGTGCATGTGCATGTCTCTGGCCCTTTGTTGTCTATGGCATGACGCCATCGAGCGTACGCGCATCCATGCCAAGAATGTATTCAACAATTCGTTCGATTGTTCAGTTCACGCAGTGGTTCTGGGTCGTCGGTTACGTTCTTTGGTTCCTTCTATATCTTCCAACGACGAATGGAACCATCAGTGACTCAGTCCACTCGGCAACACCGTTGTTTGTGTGTCACCTTATTGCAGGCGGTGGACTCGCACTCTTTGGATTTTGGTTAAGTGATTTTGCAAAGCGACTTGAGTTAGACTCAACATCCTCAAAATGTTCAGTCTTTTCTGTAATAACTTGTACGCTAGGCCTCTTTGTTTTTCTCATGCCACTCACGATGCATCAAAGCGAGTCTGCAGTTGGTGTTGGAATGCTGATGTATTGGTACATCGCATTTTTCGTCTTCCCATGGCTGTACGCCATGTGGCTGTTTGCCAAAGCATTCCATGATTTTTCATCAACTTCAATCTGGTCGATCAAGCATGACAAAGATATTGAAGGGCGACAAGAACGCGTAAGAGCGAAGTGGGAATCATATGAAGAAGAACGACGAGCTCGTTTCGAAGAGTAGATTGAACAGTGGAACTGGAGTAAAATAACGACGATGGCAACAAAAACAGTCAAATGTGGCGTAATAGGCGTCGGCCGAATGGGCACGCATCATGCAAGAGTGTATTCAGGTCTTGATGGCGTTGAATTCGTTGGCGTGGTCGACAAGAATGTCGAACGGCGAAATGATGTCGTTGAGTCATGGGGCGGGGCGGCATGTGACACTGTGAGCGAACTCGTTGACCTCGGCGTTGAAGCGGTCACGATTGCAACACCGACGAAGTATCACCTTGAAGTTGCCAAACCGCTGCTTGAACAAGGCATTGCGTGCCTCATTGAGAAACCGCTCGCGCCAACGGCAGAAGAAGCTGCTGAACTTTCAAACGTTGCGCACGAACACAACACGCTTCTTCAAGTGGGTCACGTTGTGCGATATGACCCAGTCATGCAAGCGATTGCATCGATTGAGGGACTCAATCCACGATTTATTGACATGGTACGGATCAGTCCGATGACGTTCCGCTCAACGGATGTGGGCGTCGTGTTAGACATGATGATTCATGACCTCGACTTGTTAACAATGCTTCTTGGACAAGAGCCACTTGATATTCATGCAAATGCAGTGAGCGTGCTGGGCGAAGCTGAAGACATGTGCAACGCCCGCCTTGAGTTTCCTTCAGGAAGCGATGGTCAGTCTTGCACAGCAAACGTCACTTCAAGTCGCCTCGCACTAAAAACAGAGCGCAAACTTCGCATCATGAGCGAAGACGCATACGTTTCAGCTGACTTTGTAAAGCGCTCAGTCACCATCATTCAAAAGAAAGCGAATGAAACGCAGCTTCTCGACTTGCGAACACGGCTTGCATCAGGAGAAGATTTATCTTCAATCGATTATGTCGATCTCGTTGAAGTTGAAGAGTTACACGTCGGTGATGCAGATGCTCTCACGCTTCAAGCAGAAGATTTCCTTGATGCATTTAGAACAGGACGAAACCCTGACATCGATGCTGAAGCGGGCTCAATGGCAATTCGAACAGCTGAACGAATCATGCGACAAGCCGTCGACGCTGGTGCAAAAATGGTGTGATGTTTTTCTTCTAGCCCCGCGTGGAAGTTAACTTAACCCCAGCCGCTTGTCGGCGGACTCGGTGCAACTTCTTCGGGCGTGGGAAAGTGTTCCATTCGATGTTTGCAAACAAGAAAGAGTTCAGTTGAAATTGCTCTAGATGCTTTTGGTTTAAACCCTTTCGCAATCTCAAAACATTCACCTGCTCGTTGCAACAACTCAGGATATGCCTCGCCTTCAAGTAACTTCATGACGAGGTTGCCATCTGGCTTGAGAAGCGTTGCACACAAGTCAATTGCTCTGTGGCATAGCCGCATCGAACCATGATGGTCAATCGTTCTGTTTCCCGTCGTCTTTGGGGCCATGTCACTCATAATGACATCAAACACTTGCGAACTGTTCGGAAGATATTCACGCATCATCTCTGGATTGAGTTCATTCACGTCACAGACTAGGGTATGAATCTGAGCGTCATCGATTGCATTAATCTCTTGCAAGTCAACACCAACAACAACGCCTTTCTTGCCAACCCGTTTTGAAGCAACTTGCAGCCAACTGCCGGGTGCTGCCCCCAAGTCAAGAACAGCGTCTCCTTTTGAAAACACTTTTCGTTTGTCATCAATTTCAGTTAACTTGTAAGCCGCACGACTTCGATAGCCATTTCGCTTGGCTTCCTTGAAAAAATGGTCGTGAAGTTCTCGTTGCCCAGACATGTTGTTATTGCCACAACGGCCACTTGAAGTCAAACACAGGCATATCTTGAATCGGACGCTTCACGACATCAACGGTGATATCGCCTTCAACCGTTCGCATGACAACATCGTTTTGCCCATTGTTAAAAGTTGCTTTTAATCGTTCGCCTGTTGAACCAGGGAGAATCGCGCCTTCCCCAAATCTCATATTAAATGTGGCAGTTCCACTAATCGCAGTCAAGTCGATTTGGCCACTTGACTCTTCACGTATTCGATAGCGGATATCACCCCGCACATTTTCAATCAAAACTCGTTCGTTCATCACGAGCGGTGTTGCGACAAGCACATCTCCATCACTCGTGTGTATATCGAGCGTCCCAGAAGAGCCAAACACATGCACATTACCCTTGTGCGTCCGAACAGTGACATTGTCAATGCTAGGCGCTGTAATCACCGTATCTGCGAATATTGTTTGCAGTGGATTATCATCACATGAAACTCGAACCGTGAGTACTTCCCCGGTCGCGGTTTGATTGACTTGGGTTGTCCAATCCACACGTTTGACTAAGAGGTCATTTTCTTCGTATGCCTCGATTCTTTGAACGACGTCAATTGTGGCATCTTGAAGCGACTCATCGACGATGACTGAGACGTCGCCAGCAAATGAATCGACTTCAACTGCGATTGGACCAACGGTTTCAACAGTTCGCTGAGGAAAGGTCATCACTTGCGTAGTTGAGCACCCGCTTAGGGTTAGGAAGACACAAATCAGATAGAAAGTCAATCGGTACATTTTCACTCCTGATTGTACCGAAGGTACAATACTTTGCATGACGCAATCAGAGCAAACTATTGGCACACAATCACATGTCCTTCCCATGCATGGGGCGACACATCCTTCAAGTAAGCAGCAAGGCACTGGCCCAGGGAGTTTTGCTCTGAAACAAAGTATCGGTGGTGCAACAACATTTTCATCACCAGATACTCCGGGAATGCCCGCGCCATCAACATTGACGGCATGGGATTTTAATCCGGCACCGCACCCAAACGCAGTCACTCAACTTGAACACGCACGGCTAGGAACAGTGACAGAAGAAATGAAACGTGTTGCAGAACGCGAACCGCACCTCACCGCAGAACAGGTGCGTGATGAAGTTGCTTCGGGTCGCATGATTATTCCTGCAAACATCAATCACTTAAAGATGAATCTTGACCCAATGGCGATCGGAAGAGCGTCACTGACTAAAGTCAACGCAAACATGGGCGCTTCGCCTGTGTCATCTGGTATTGAACAGGAAGTTGAGAAACTTCATTGGTCAGTGAAGTGGGGCGCTGATACCGTCATGGACTTATCAACAGGCGGCGATTTGAATGCCTGCCGTAGCGCAATCATTGGTGAGTCGACCGTACCCATCGGAACTGTTCCGGTGTATTCAATGATTATTGGCCGGAAGATTGAAGACTTAACGCCTGAAATCATCCTCACTGAACTTGAAAACCAAGCGAAGCAAGGTGTGGACTATTTCACGATTCACGCAGGCGTCTTGAAAGAACATCTTCCTTTCATTAAGGACAGACTCCTTGGCATTGTTTCACGTGGCGGCTCCCTTCTTGCGAAATGGATGATTCATCACAACAAGCAAAATCCAATGTATGACTGTTTCGATGACATTTGCGATTTAATGCGGCAGTACGATGTTTCATTCTCGCTTGGCGATGGACTTCGACCTGGCGGGCTCGCAGACGCAACTGACGAAGCACAACTCAGAGAACTTGAAGTTCTCGGTGAACTCACTGAGCGAGCATGGGCGAAAGGTGTCCAAGTCATGGTTGAAGGACCAGGGCACGTTTCATTTGACCAAATTGAGTACAACATGAAGTTGCAACGAACGCTTTGTCATGGCGCGCCGTTCTATGTGCTGGGTCCGCTTGTCACAGACATTTTCCCTGGCTACGACCACATTACGAGTTGCATCGGCGCAACAGCTGCGGCTTACCACGGCGCTTCAATGCTTTGTTATGTCACGCCAAAGGAACATCTTGGATTGCCAAAGAAAGATGACGTGAAGCAAGGTTGTATTGCATACAAAATCGCAGCACATGCTGGCGATGTTGCACTTGGCATCCCTGGGACTCGAAACCAAGACGATGAATTGACAAAAGCGCGTGCGGCATTAAATTGGCAAAAACATTTCGAGTTAAGCTTTGACCCAGATTATGCACGGGCAATGCATGACGAAGACCTTGATGTTGATACTGACTTCTGCGCAATGTGTGGGCATGATTGGTGCAGCGTGAGAATCAGTAAAGAGATTCAAGAGTTTACTTCTGGCAAAGATGAAAACTATGCGTGGGATAAACCAAAAATCTCTGCAGCCCTCACAATCGAGCAGCAAGAAATCTTAGAACAGCGTGGCGTTCTTTCACCAGAAGAAGTTCACAAACTTGCTTCAAAGATGGGTGCGGAAGATGGCAAGGCATCATGTCACAGCGACTTAGTTGATGACGATACGGCAAAAGAACTGCAAGGCGTTTAAGTTAAGAACCCCATTGTTTCTTTAAACGAGTGAGCGTTTCTTCAGTCGAGGAAGAAGCTGTTTCATTCGCAACACAATCAAACATTGCATCATCGTCCGTTCCATCAAGTTCATTGAGCCACGCTTTCGTGGTTTGAAGGGCGTGCGGGGGTTTCTCTGCTAATCGAGATGCAAGATCATTGGCAAGAGCGGAAACACTTTCATGACTGTTCTCAGCGTGCGTAAGTAGTCCAATCTGAACAGCTTCTTGACCTTGCAAAATCTGACCACTCATGAGAAGGGCACGCGCCCTACCTTCGCCAATCCTGTGGAAAAGCGTAGGAATTGTGACGGCTGGTGTAATACCAACAAGATGGACGGGGTATCCATACTTCCCATCAACAGAACCAACAACAAAATCGCACGCAGTTAACATTGCGCAGCCGCCTGCAATCGCTGCACCATGCGCTGAGGCGACGACGGGTTGTTTGAGCCGCTTCAACTGTTTAATCAGTTTGCTCAATCGAAGAATAAATGATTCAAGTAGCGAAATGTCGTTTGCGCATGCTTTCATGTCGAAACCAGAACAAAAGACATCACCTTTGCCGCACAACAGGACGACTCGCGTGTCTTCATTTAAATCGTTGAGCGCTTGTTCAAGCAAGTCAAACATTTCAAGCGACAATGCGTTTCGCATTTCGGGGTTGTTTAGCGTGATGGTTGTGACACCTACATCAAATTGTTGTTCAACTATTGGCATCGATTATCCAGCAATAAGTAAACCAATCGTAATCCAAATGAATGCAGCAATCATAACGACAGCAGTGTAACCCACAATGTCTCTCGCCTTCACTCCTGTGATTGCAAGGAGTGGGAGCGCCCAGAAGGGCTGAAGCATGTTTGTCAGTTGGTCGCCATATGCAACAGCCATCACCATTTTCCCTGGGGCAATGCCGAGTTGCATGCCACTTTCAAGTGCAACCGGCGCTTGAATGGCCCACTGGCCACCACCGCTTGGAACAAACAAGTTCACAATGCCCGCAGAAATCATCGTGAAGATTGGCATCGACTCTTTTGAACTGTTTGCAACGAATAGCTCGGTGAGTTCAGCCATCAAACCGGATGCAGCCATCATCGCCATGATGCCAGCATACAATGGGAATTGAATCATGATGCCAGCACAACCTGTTGCGCCTTTGCATGCTGCTTCCATGTACCGAAGTGGAGAACGATGGAGAAGAACACCAAGGGCAAGCATGAACATGATGATTTGGTTGAGACCCACTTTATCGAGCCCGTGTTCCAGAACATGTCTTCCAAGTCCAATGAATAGCGGCAGTGCGATACACATTGCAATGAGCGTTGAATGGTTGAGTTTGTCGGGAAGCGATTCGGGCGCAACTTCATGTTGTTCGGCACTGCCGGGGGTTCCAGGGGTTCCGGGGTCAACGTTAAAGACACTTATTGGTTTGAACGAACTCACATCTTTTGGCGTTAACAGATACAACATGAGTGGCGCAATGATGAGTAGACCGCCACTTACGATGAGGTTTAATGATGAACCAATCGAATCGCTCAAGACAACGGTTTCGATGGAGTCGATAAATTGTTGTGGGATGACTTTTTCAGCGCCTGCTTGAGTGGTCATTGAGAGCGGGGCGGACCCACTTAACCCGCCATGCCACACAAGCAACCCCATAAATCCAGCTGCAGCAATCAAAGGGTAGTGACAGGGAATTCCTCTTCGTTGAAGTGAAAACCCAACTTCGCGGGCAAGAAGCGCGCCAACAATTAGGCCAAGTCCCCAGTTCATGAGACCGGCAATACATGCGATAAATCCAACAATGGCTGCTGCGCCTGCAGTTGATTGTGGGATGTCTGCAATTCCATCTATGCACGTCTTTACAAGTTTTGTTGTCGCAAGTGCGTAGCCCGTGACAAGGATGAGACACATTTGCATTGCAAACGCAAGAAGTGACCACAACCCCGATGTACTGTTACTCCAAGCGTCGATGAGTCCACCCACTTGAGAGTCACTTCCATAGTCTCCCCACGCAAGTGAAACGATGGCTGTGATAAGAGTGAGAAGGATTGCAATCACAAATGGGTCTGGCACAACCCGCTCCATGACTTTTGAAATGGCGCTACCAAGTGAACTAATCATGCGGTCATGATACAGCACAGGGTGAGCATGTTGCTCACCCTGTGCACATCAAGGAGGAGGGACATGCATAGTCAACGCGACTTTGCACACACGTTATTAATCACAATGCCACGAATCTGAGTAGATGTCATAGATCGCAGCCATCGACGCTGGAACTGAACCGTCAGAGGTTGAGATTCCGATGTCAATAAATGTTGAGTAGACTTCAGTTTCAATTGGTTTGATGGAGAGCAAATCACTTTGTTCTAGCAACGCATCAACCAGTCCGAGGTCAGGAATTGAAACACTCTTTTTCATGATTGATCCAACATATTGAGCCAATGCGTTTGCAATCAAAAGAAGCGCTTCGTCATATTCACGAAGATGCGCAGAAACGCCTTCGTTTTCTGTTGATGTGATCACGGATTGCATTCTGCAATCAGCAACAAGTGGGAGTTCCGCACTGTTGACTTCTTTCAAAATTGCATCAGCATCAGCAACTTCAACGGGCCCATTGATACACGCGACCCAATCTTTAGCACCCGTACCACAGAGGATGGTCGAATCCTCTAGCAAATCTTCCCGAGCGAACGCCATCATGGCATCACCAGGGGAGAGTGAAGAAAGTTCGACCTTCCAACCCTCTGCGGTTTCTGTCAAACGGATGCGCAGTGGCTTAACAAGCCCAGCAAGTGAGGGCTCGCTATTCCATTGCGGTGAGTCGTTTAGATTTTCGTGTTCGTTCATCATGTATGTAGTCGTAGTCGTATAAAAAAACCCCGCTTCTCTAAGCGGGGGCGTTTCAGGTTTGGTTGAGTCTTACTCGTTTAAGTCCTGTTAGCTCCCGCTAATCTCTTTGCGATACACATACAAGTTGTAGTCATTGCAAAGTAAAAATGCTTAGCGCTCGTGTTCCAATCGCAACGACAGAGCGCCGCAACAGCATTTCGACCATTCATCCAAGGTGATAGTTCGACTGCAATAACACGAGCATTTCCTTTTCGCTCGAGAAGTGCTTCACGCAACCTGTCTTGTCTTGGTTTCAAAGTCATTACTACTACTATGCGCATGAACCGAAAATGGTCAACGATTTCGGACTTTTTTTTTGATTCCCATGTGCATTTTCCACGAGGTTGCAAAATACGCCCTTTATTGACCTAAAAAGCGTATTCGATGCCTGCCGTGATGTGCAGAAAGTCATTTTTGAGGTCACTTGCCACGATTGAGTCATATTCATGGTGGAGACCAATCGAGAATTGAAGGTTATCGAGAGATTCAATCCGCATGTTCCACTTTGCATTTGTCACAACTCGATAGTTTTCAGCGTCTTCAAGGTCAGGGAACCATGTGGAATCCGCGGTTAAAAACTGCGTGTCGCTGACATCCCATCGAAACTTCAGGCCCAGCAATCCCTCCGGAATGAGCTGTTCATTGATTGAGTGAAACTCTTGGCGGGCACCTAAACCGAATCTGCCTTTAAGGAATGCAGGGCTATTTTCATCATCCGTTCGAAGCAAAGTAAACTCAAAACCACCATCAACAATCAATCGTTGGTCCCACGATTGAAACTCTGACCAATCAAACTTGAGCGTTGTAAAGACATCCCACTCATCCTTCTGACCGTGCCACGTGTTGGCAATGGATGTTGCGAGCCAGTTTGTTGTTCGCACGTCCTCACTTTCAGAGAAACGGTAGTTTACATCTATTGCGAGTGTGTTTTTCCCTTCACGTTTTTCAGCGTGGTACGAAGAACTGATGTCCATGCTATTGAATTGACTCTGTTGATATCCAAAACCGAGTGTCACTCGTTGTGACCACGGCGAATCGAGCTTCGCTTGTTCTTGTTCGGGCTCGACGATAGAGTCGTCAATGGGTTGGGCGACTTCATGATGTGAAGAAACATCATTCCGAGGAATCGTCATGACGCCAAGAACCTCATGTTCGACTACAAACGCATCGTCGTTTTGCTCAATGATATTGACGTTGAGCGTTTCACCCGTTGAAAGCGTGATGGGCTCACTTGAAAACAAAGTGAGGAATGTGAATGTTGTGAATAGTATGCAGTTCATATTTCGGTACTGTACTCAGTGATGGTTACAGTTGAGCACACAAACACCCAAACTCGCGCTTTCATTTCTCCCCCAACGAGAGGGGGGATTTGGTGCGCAGTAACATTCGCAGCAATTGGCGCTGGCGTTTTATTGTCTGGTCTTTTATCTGGAGCAATTGGTTTTTACGGCGATGCTGGACATGTAGGGGTAACAGAAACAGCACACGAATTGCTCAGGGAAGGCGGAAGAGTGCTCATCCTGTCGCTCTTGCTCTTGTTTGCACTTCGCATCGAAGCGTGGCGAAGACGGATAGAGTTCGGCACGCTTATTCTTGCGACAGTTCGCTGTTTATGCATTGTGTTGTGTGTCGAAGCGCTTCGAGTCATCCAGTTACAAAGTGGCATTGGCCGCATGGTTGTAGTGTCGATTCTGCAGTATGTGGTGCTGACAATCGGCATCGTTTCGTTTTTTGCATTTACGATCAAAGACGCCGTGAAGTTTTCAGCACTCTGTGTGTGCGTACTCATCACGCTCTACATATCAATGTATCTAGGGTTTTGGCTCTTCTGATTGCCGCTTGAGTTGGGCGGCCTTGTCTGGATCCCATGGCTTGTGATACTGCGCAACAGTAGTATTATGGAACCTTGTGTTGCATCCGTAACACGTCAGCCGAGTCTTCGCGACAAACAATATAAAGATATCCATGACCAAGACGACGCTCATCGCAATAAGCATCACCCACGTCGTGACGAGCCCAAGAATGCCAGCAACTGCGCCTGCAAATGCAAGCACGATGACGATGCCTGTGATTTGTGGGAACGCTTGTTCTTGATACAACTCGCCTCCACACACAATGCATCCACGCAAATGTTTTGAGTCATCGAGGGTGGAGTCCCATTTCAAAAAGAGTTCATCTTGGGTGGGTTCAACAACGACAGTTGATGGTTGTGCTTCCACATCAACTTCAAACTCGCCTTTCTTTTGCTTCTCCTCGTAGAGTTCAACAAGCATATTCGGCATAGTAAACCCTTACACCCCTTGCGGAGTCGCTCAAGGTGAACGATAGTGCCACTCATGGGCGAGTCTCCATTCAACGTAACAACCCTTAAAGGCAAATTCATTGTGTTTGACGGTCCCGATGGCTCTGGGAAATCAACTCAAATCGCTCGATTTGTGCAGTGGTGCAGAAATGAGGGCTTAAACGTAAAAGAAGTCAGAGAACCCGGCGGGACGAGTATCGGTGAGCAAATTCGAGACATCCTTCTTGCAACCAAGAACACTGAGATGACCTTGCCGTGTGAGATGCTCCTATATATGGCTTCTAGAGCTCAATTGATGGAGCAGGAAGTCATTCCAGCCCTTGCAAATGGAGATATCGTCGTTGCAGACCGATTTGTGAGCGCCACACTCGTCTACCAAGGGTATGCAGGGGGGTTACCAGTTCGTTGGATTGAACAAGTCGGCGAAGTCGCACTTCAAGAGAAGTGGCCAGACCTGACGGTGATTTTTGATGTCGATTGCGAATCAGCATCAAAACGGCTCAATCCGCTGCTAGACCGTATGGAAATGAAGGGCGATTCTTTCCATCAAAAAGTACGTGAGGGCTTCCTTAAACTGGCTGAGAACGAGCCAGAAAAGTACGCTGTCATCGATTCAACGGCTTCAATTGAGGCCGTTGAAGGGGCTGTTCACACACTTGTTCAAGAGCGATTTTGCCACCCAATTACTTCAAAATGATGCAAAATGATCCATAAAATCCCAAATTCTCAAAATTCCATAACCTCATGACATTCAACAGTTTAGGCGTATTTTAGGGCATTTTTTTTGAACCAATTTGGGTGCAAAATGTGGCAAAATCGGACCATTTGCCGATAAATGGTGAATCCCAAGGACCCGCGTTGTGGTCCAAATTGTCAGGGATGGCTATTGGCCACAACAGGCTGGGTTAGGAAACTAAGGAGATCTTCTTATGAAAAATGCACTAGATACCATTAAATCATGGGCTTGGGGATTTATTGACCTCATGCTTATCTTCATCGCCGTAGGCGTATTAGTACAAGTCATCTTCGGTGACGGCGCTGGCTGGTTCAGCGGAGTTGTCGGACGCTTGATGGCACTTGTTAGCGAATTCTCAGCTGGCGGTTTCGTTGGCCTTATCGCTCTTGTCATTGTTCTTTCACTTTTCAACCGTCGTACAGCATAACTGACGGTTACTCATAGCAAAGTCTAACTTTGCATTCTGCCTCCCTGTCCAAGGATGGATACGGTGACGGCAAAACCCCTGTCTTGTAAGACAGCCAAAATTACTCAGCCGCAACTGCCCTCATTGGAAATGGGGGCAGTTGTTTTTTTGCGCTCAGGTTCGGCTCATCTTGAATTGATTTGGCTCGTTTAGACTCGCATTTCTTCGTCGAACTCCATCGGCGACCCATAAAGGGTCGCCTGCTTCATTCTCCTAGAACTGCGTCGTCACACTGTCGCCAAATCAATTCAATCTGAGGCGCACCTTCGCTATTCGTTTCATTTCACCTGCTTCGCTCGCCTAGTCAACACCCATTTCGCTAGAGCCACAAAGTTCGTACTTCAACCTCGGCTTCGCCTAAGCTAGAAACAATATAACCCTCGTCCTCAAAAGCATTCGATTGTCAATGCAACGAAGACCAGTTAATAACAATTTTGCCAAACTGTTCGCCCGACTCTAACCGTGCAAACGCGGCTTCAGCTTCTGTATAAGGGAACACAGAATCAATCACAGGCGTCACACCATCTTTTAAAAGTTCCAAGACGCCAGCGTATTCTTCCATATCGCCCATCGTTGAACCCATCACAGAAAGTTGGTTCCAAAAGATGCGTGCCAAATCAGTTTGAGGCGATGGGCCAGCAGTGCAACCGCAAGTGACGAGTGCGCCGCCGCGAGCGAGCGTTTTGATACAGGGGAGATGCACAGGTCCACCAATCGAATCAACGCAAACATGAACGCCTTGCTTCCCAGTCAACCCTCGGACTTCGCGAGACCAATCAGTCCCCTCATCAAGCACACAATGGGTCGCACCAAGTTTGCTTGCTTTTTCTAACTTCCAATCATGTCTCGATGTCACAATTGTCGTGCATTCAAAATAGTTACAGATGTTTAATGCAGCGAGTGCAACACCGCCACCTATTCCAGTAATCAGAACCGTTTGTCCACGTTGCAACTGTGCTTTCGTAATGAGCATGCGCCATGCAGTTAAATGAGTAAGACCAAATGCAGATGCAGTGACCGCATCAACATCTCCAACTTCGATGACGTTTTCTCTTGGTGCAGCAAAGTACTCGGCGTTTGCGCCATTGTCATGCTCCCCAATCATTCGAATGTCATCTGGAACAAATGGTTGGTTGTTGTTTTGTTTGACCGCGGCATTTAAGAGCACGCGTTTGCCAATGATGTCTTCGTTTACGTCAGCGCCAACAGCTTCGACGATGCCGCAACCATCTGAACCACTGATGCGAGGGTATGTCAATCCAAGACCGGGCATGCCAATACCAACCCACAAATCCAAATGATTTAATGAAGACGCTTCGGTCTTTACGAGGACTTCATTTGGCTTTGGCTCTAAAGCATCCCAATTAAGTACATCTACATTTGAAGCAACAGGAGTTCCTTCACGAAGGATTACCGCAGCTTTCATGCTTGGGCTTCCTCACGTTTTGCACGAACGCGTTCAAGCAAATCTTTCGTACGGATAATGCCTTCAAACTCACCGACATTGCCCCCTTCATATTCGATGCCGATGTAGCCGCGATAGCCAGCATCAAGCACAATGCTAATCATCGTTTCATAATTCGTATGAATCTCATTACCTTCACTATCAAAGTCATGCGACTTCGCGCTCACTGCTTTTGCAAATGGCATAAGTTCTGTAACGCCTGTATATCTGTCGTACTCTTCGCGTGTACCCCAGTCCAAGATAAAGTTTCCAAAATCTGGGAGTGTGCCACATCTTGGCTTGTTCACCATTTTCATGACGCCTGCAAGCCACGCACCATTTGAACTTAGCCCGCCGTGATTTTCGACGATGACGTTGATGTTCTTCGTTGCTGCATGGTCAGTGAGTTGGCTCAGACCATCTGCAGCAAGTTTCATTTGTTCTTCGTAGGTACCACTTGATTGTGCATTGACACGAATGGAGTGGCAATCAAGTTCAACAGCAGCATCAATCCACTTGTAATGGTTCTTTACGGCTGTCTCTCTTGCGCTTTTGTCTGGATCACCGAGGTTGCCTTCGCCATCACACATGATGAGCAAACTCTTCACGTCAAAATCTTCGCAGCGTTTCTTCAAATCCTGTATGAATTCGGGCTTGGGCTGTCTGTCAGGGAAAAAGGAGTTGACGTATTCAACAGCGTTTATTCCAAACTGCTCTTTTGTAATTCGAGGAAAGTCGATTGGTTGAAGGTATCTAGCAAAAAAGGATTTGTGGAGTGACCACTGCGCGAGTGAGATTTCATACAAAGTATTCATGGTGACATCCTAACTTGGAGAGGAAGAACTTGGATTAAGATTCTTCATTTTCATCTTTAGAATCAACGTAGCAATGAAAGCCGACGCAAGGAACGCGTTCGGGTTCATCAGAAGTATGAATCTCATTCATAAGCACATTGACCTGCTGAAGATGTTCAGCGCTCAGGGGAATTGAAATGACTTGAGGGCCTTGCTTTGAACCAGTGACAGTTGTGATGACCGCAACAGTCTCATCATTGTTATGAATTGCAGAAAGCACATGCTCTCCAACTTGCGTCGCAATTGTTGCCAGTGGCGTTACAAGTGTTGGAATGCCTTTTTGTTCTTCTGTTTTCTTGATGTTCTTTTCTTCACTCATGTTGCTCGCTCCATTGCGAATTGTTTTGCTTTTTCAACTGCTTCTGGGATTTTGTTCGGGTCCTTACCGCCTGCCTGTGCTGTATCTGGTCTTCCGCCGCCGCCGCCACCGCACACGCTTGCAACTTCTTTGACCCAGTCACCAGCTTTTAGTCCCGATGCAATCAACGATTGGCTGACGCCTGCTGCAATGAGCACCTTGCCTTCCTCAGTCTGGCCAAGCAGAAGAACTGCGCCGTCTGGCTTCTTCGAACGGACTGCGTCGAGTGCAGCCATGATTGCGTCCTTATCTACAGTTGGCAATGTGCCGACGATGACATTGTCATCACTCTCTGTCAATGCTCTTGCGTATTCAAGCGCGCCATCTTTCAACGATGATGCAGCAGACTTCTGCAACTTCTTCACACTTACAAACAGTTGTTGCAATGCTTTTTGAACACTGTGACGAGCTGTTTGACTCAGCGTTGTTTCTTCAGATTTCTTGACAAGTTCAGTGTATGCCTGAACGAGTTCATCACCGCTTAACGATGATGCACGTTCAACTTCATTTAACAATGCAACGCCAGACTGATACACATCTTGAGCAAGTTGACCGGTTACTGCTGTCATGCGCCGCACGCCAGAAGCAAGGGCTTGTTCATGTAAAACTGCAAAGTGCTCAGCACCACAACAACTCTTTAAATGTGTGCCACCACAAAACTCTATTGAGTATTGCATCCAATCTTGATTGTCAGGGTCACTTAATAGCGAGTCGATTGACGCACCAATTGAAACAACTCGAACTGGGTCAGGATACCGTTCGCCAAACACTGCTCTCAGTCCACAAATTTTCATCGCATCATCAAGTGGAACAATTTGATGGTGTACCTCTAAATCCTCTTTGATTGCACCATTGACTGCAGACTCAATTGCTTGAAGTTGTTCGTCTGTCACAGCGTGACCATGTGAAAAGTCAAATCGAAGTTTGTCTTCATCCACAAGTGAACCCTTTTGGTGCACGTCATCGCCAAGTTCACTCCTGAGCGCATGATTGAGTAAGTGCGTCGTTGTGTGATTCTTCTCAATTGCATCTCGACGCTCGCGATTCACAGTTGCTTCAACGTCAACACTGCATGTGAGAACACCATTTGTGAGCGTGCCAATGTGAAGGATGAAATCACCCTGTTTATGCGTATCAGTTACCTCAAACACGCTATCACCACTTGTGATGAGACCGCAATCTCCAACCTGCCCGCCTGCTTCTGCATAGAAGGGCGTTTCAGCGAGAATGACGCCAACAGTTTTGTCGTCATTGACTTCGCGACATAAAGCGTCGCCATCCCAGATTGCTAGAAGTGATGTCGTTTTTGGTTTGGAGTCATATTTGAAACTGTCATCACTTGCTTTCACGCCTTCCTGTTCAAGTGTTGACAACACATCTGGCGGGATGTTCATTTTCTTTTCGGTCGCCGAAGACGCCCTTGATGTTTCTCTTGCTTCTTCCATGAGCGACTCGTACCCTGAACGGTCGACAAGGAGCCCGCGCTCTTCTGCCATGACTTCAGTTAAGTCAATAGGGAATCCAAACGTATCGTGTAACTCGAACGCGCTCTTTGCATCAATCGTTTTTCCATCACCGTCAGTGACTGCCTTGTCAAACAACTCTAATCCGCGGTCAAGCGTCTTAAGGAAACTTAACTCTTCATCTTTGATAAGCGATTCAATGTGTGACTGATGTTCAATAATCTCTGGGAATGAATCGCCGAGTGTATCCGCGACTGCTGAAACCAAATTGCACAAAAACGGTTCGTGTACACCAAAGGTTTGGCGAGCGTGTCGAACAGCTCTACGCAAGATTCTTCGAAGGACATACTCCCGTCCTGCAGCGCCTGCTCGACCGCCATCAGCAAATGCGACAACCAAACAGCGAATGTGATCAGCAATTACACGGTAGGCAATGTCAATGTGCGCATCGAGTGAGCCAGCGTAGGGGGCTGCGCCGGTTAACGCCTGAATTCGTTCAAAGATTGGCGTCCATAAATCGGTGTCATAGTTACTTGTCTTTCCCTGCAACACGCGAGTAATGCGTTCAAAACCCATTCCAGTATCAACATGTTTGTTCGGCAATGGTTTGAGTGTTCCATCTTCGCCTCGGTTGAACTGAATAAAGACCAAATTCCAAAGTTCAATGACGTTCGGGTCATCAAGATTGACAAGGTGCCCGCCGTTGCCATCTTCAGTCGAGTCATAATGAAGTTCACAACAAGGACCGCATGGACCTGTGTCACCCATTTCCCAGAAGTTGTCTTTCTTTCCCCACCGCGTGATATGTGTTGGGTCAATATCTGTAAGTTCTTTCCATAAGTTCTCAGTTTCGACATCTGCATCAAGACCATCGTCCTTGTTGCCTTCAAAAACTGTGACGTAAAGGCGAGACTTGTCTAATCCCCAAACTTCAGTAAAGAGTTCCCACGCCCATCCGATTGCTTCCGCTTTGAAATAGTCGCCGAACGACCAATTCCCAAGCATCTCGAAGAAGGTGTGGTGATACGTGTCTGTTCCGACATCCTCTAAATCATTGTGTTTCCCACCAGCCCTGATGCACTTTTGTGTGTCAACAGCACGTGTGAAATCACGCTTTCCCAATCCAAGGAAGACATCCTTGAATTGATTCATGCCAGCATTTGTAAAGAGTAGCGTGGGGTCATCGTGCGGTATCACACTGCTAGAGGGCACTTCAGTGTGCCCGCATTTATCTCGGAAGAACTCAATGAACTCTTTTCGGATCTCTGAACTTTGTTTTAAACATGGTGTAGTCATGCAATCGGGCTTCTTTCCTGTAAGAATGGCCCATTGTACCCTTATAGGATGGGTATGTGAGAAAGAGCCCGCTTTCTGGTATCCTGCGTTGTTCTCATGACGAATCGCACTCCGATTATTGGTGGAAACTGGAAGATGCATACGGACTTAGAGTCTGGAATGCAACTTGCTGGTGCAATCGTTGATTATGTTGACGCATTGACAAATGATGATGAAGAGCAACCCGTCAATGTGGTTGTGTATCCGCCATTCCCATATCTCCAAGCGGTTGAATCAATCACTGGCGAATCTTCAGTTCTGTGCGGCGCTCAGAACCTTTGGACTGAAGAAGAGGGCGCATTCACTGGCGAAGTGAGTCCACTCATGCTGAAAGATGTTGGCGTTTCAATGGTCCTCACTGGACATAGCGAACGTAGGCATGTCGTAGGGGAATCAAATGCCTTGGTCGGGCAAAAAACACAACGAGCACTCGAATCAGGACTCGATGTCACGCTTTGTGTTGGTGAAACAATTGAACAGCGCACTGAAGGAAGCACACTTGCAGTGATCTGTAACCAGTTGACTGAAGGGCTAGAGAGCGTGACTGCAGAAACCATAAAGAAGGTTGTCATTGCATACGAGCCAGTTTGGGCAATCGGAACTGGTCATACAGCAAGTCCCGAAGACGCTCAATCGGTACACGCATCAATTAGAGCGCACATTGCGTCAATATTTACAGGCGATATCGCAGATAGCATTCGCATTCAATATGGTGGTTCTGTGAAACCAGAGAATGCAAAAGACCTCTTTGCTTGTCCTGACATCGATGGTGCACTCGTTGGAGGCGCGTCATTGAGTGCAGATTCATTCAATGCAATCATCCAAGCTTCGCTATAATTCCTACCAAAACACATCCATACTGGAAAACACTATGAATAATACATTTCTCATCTTAACCGTCCTTCTCATCGTCATCTCCGTGGCGATGATTCTCATCATTCTTGTACAGCGGCCACAAGGTGGTGGTCTTGCCTCAGCATTCGGTGGTGCAGGCGGCGGCGGAACTGACACAGTCTTTGGCGGTCGAGTCGGAGATGCGTTGACGTATATGACAGTCATTGCATTTGTTCTTTTCCTTGGGCTAGCAGTTTCACTCAATTTAGTTGACAGTCGGGTGACGCTTCCTGAATCAACCAACGATGGAGCAGCCATCGAAGCCGTTGAACCAGTTGATTCAACAACACCTGCAAGCGAGACTGAATAATGCTCAGGTCGATGACCGGTTTTGGTAGCGCATCTTCCATTCGCGAAGGTGTGCAACTTCATGTAGAGATTCGAACAGTAAACAACAAGTTTTACAAAAGCAATTTCCGCATTCCGGAAGTGTTGCAAGGTCTTGAAACAGAAATTGAACAACGCATCGCGACGTACATCACGCGAGGTAGCGTAACAGTCACACTGAAGTATTCAGATGTGTCCGAAAAAGCAGCAGCGACTATCAACGCCGAGGCGCTTAAGTCGTATGTTGATCAGTTAAAAAGTATTGACGAATCGTTAACAATTGATGCAGCACGACTTCTCAGTCTTCCTGGCGTCCTGATTCAAGACACATCGGATGCACTTGTAACTGCAATTAAACCAAACGTCCTTGAGCTTATTGACGAAGCATGTTGTGGTGTCGTGGAGATGCGCACAAATGAAGGCAAAGCACTTAAAACTGATTTAGAGCAACATCTATCGACGATTCAAGAGCATTTAAAATTCATCAAAATGCGCGCGCCAGAAATTGTTGCAGATTATGAGCACCGTTTAAAACAACGCATGGAATCGCTTCTTGAAGAGATTGGCAAAACGGTCGCCGCAGAAGATGTCATTAAAGAGGTCGCAGTCTTCTCAGAAAAGACAGATATCGCTGAAGAAATCAAACGACTTGATGGGCACTTGTCGCAGTTTGATGAACTCTCAAGCAGACTCGATGGGGAACCAGTCGGTAGAACACTTGATTTTCTTACCCAAGAGATGCTTCGAGAAGCAAATACCATTGCAAGTAAGTGTCTTGATGGTGAAACGAGCCGAAGAATCGTAGAAATCAAAGGCGCAATCGACAGGATTAAAGAACAAGTTCAAAATGCAGAATAAAATGCACTCGTGTCCTTACCTCCTGAAATAGAAGACCAACTGAATAACATGCCTCGCATCGGCCCGCACGCTAAGAGCGAGGTCGTGGCCGAAGAGATTCAAGGGCAAGAGTTAGCAATTGTCTTAAGTCGATTTGAAATAGGCACCATCGATCGAATTCTTGATTATCGAGGGGGATCGCGTCAATCTCCAAAGATGGTTGTGAATACCAGCGTGGGGCGGTTTCTATTGAAACGACGAGCCCTTGGGAAAGATGCGCTTGAACAAGTCGTCATTGCGCACCGTGTGCAAGAACAACTTGCAGGTCACCGATTCCCAGTTGCGGGTCTGATTTCCACTATTGATGGCGAAACAATTGTCGAGCATGAAGGCAGAGTCTATGAACTCTTTAAGTATGTTCAGGGCTCTCGGTTTGATAAAACAAATCCACAAGCTGCTGAAGCAGGGCGAGTGCTGGCGCACTTCCATGATTTGTTAAGAAGTTACCCAATCGAACCATCAATGCAACGAAGAACATACCACGTTGGTTCAAGAGTGCATGAGGTGTTACACAAGTTAAAAGATGTTCTTGAAGCGAAGGAAAGCGAATCTCAGTTAGAAGGTCTTGATGAAACGATTGCATATCTAAGCGAGGCATATCAATCAGCATACGAAGCTGTTGAACGAACTGAACCCACGTCACTTCCACAGTGTGTCGTGCATGGTGATTGGCATCCGGGAAACATGCTATACAACGACGATGAGATCATCGCGGTTATTGACTTCGATTCGATTCGCTATTGTCCACGCATCACTGACCTTGCCAATGGCGCGTTACAGTTTTCGATGAGAATGGGAGAGTTAGATAAGATTGAATCTTGGGGTGAAGGGTTTCGAGGAAGAACGATTCGTTCAATTGTGCAATCTTACAACCAGTTTACGCAGCACCCACTGCTTGCTTCTGAACTAGCGATTGTGCCCCATCTCATGATTGAGGCACTCATTGTTGAAAGCATCGTTCCAATTCAACAGCATGGCAAGTTTGGACTGATTCCTGGTTCGGCGTTCCTAAGGATGGTCGAACAAAAGGTTAGGTGGCTCACGCCTCGAATTGAACGTGTCATCGAAGTCATCCAACCACCAAAGGATGGAGAGGACAGTTTCGGATGAGTGAAGATTTAGTCACCATTGTTACACCGCCGACGGAGTTTGAAGCAAACGTGCTTGCCATAGTCTTAAAAGACAATGGCATCGAAGCGTTTGTATTTGCAACACCGACAATTGGCATTGGCGTACCGCTTAGTGGTGGAATGCACGGCGTGCCGTTACAAGTTGCAAGAGATGACGTCGAAAAAGCAAAACAGATTTTGCTTGAAAACAAACGTCATTCCATCGACATTGATTGGGATGAACTAAACGCGGAGGGTGGCGATGAGCCCTATCGACCGAGCTCGATGCAGCGAGTGTTTAAAGTGATGGCAATTGTCATCGCAATCTGGCTCATCGGAAGCTTCGTAGTTTCCTTGGTTAACTTCTTATCTGCTCCGTGAACAACTCGATGGATTCCATATCACTTGGTCCAAGTGGTCCAACTGGCGTGAGTACGACCCAATCGGTAATGTCATCACGCGTAAATGATTCTTGATGACCTTCCTTGAGGGTTGTCACAACATGGGGTTCATGCGCGAGCGTCGTGTCAATGTCAAGTTCATTGACACAGTCCACCGTAAACCAAAGATATTCTCTTGGAGCGTTCTCTTCTTCGCTGTTTGCCCAAGGCACTTGTACCATGCAAGCTGCATGGTCACCGCGACCAACATTTCGCGCGACTTCAAGGAACGCACTCCAATGTTGATGGGCGAGCGATTTTCGCCGATTTGTCGAACGGCTTGTTTTCGCGATGGCAGTTTGTGTTGAACGCAGCACTTCAAGTGTTTGAAGTGGGCAAAGGAGTGAATGATTTTCAGAAGTTAACACGGCACTTTTAAAGTGTCGATGCTCATGGCCGGGCATATCGCTCCCGAGCATTTTGAGTGCTTCTGGCACTTCTATGAGTGATAAATTGAGTCCATGACCAATGGTTAATGTTTGGCCAACGCGCGGCAAATCTTGCTCAAGCGTAAGTGCGGCAAGTCCATCGACGCAGTGAACGGCTTCGGTCGATAACACTGCAGGTACGCCGAGCATTTCAAGTTCAACTTTTCCGCATCGCTCAAGCCCATGTGTTGAGACCCATGCCCACCGTTCTTCGGGTTCAACATCTTCAGGTGCTTCGATAAGACGTGTTAACCAAAGCACTTCTTCGGGGGCATCATGTTCTTGGAAGAAGAGGTCATCAATAACTTGGATTGGGTACCACCTTCCAGTTGGCACATCACAGATTGAGTGAACACCAAAGGGCAACGAACCAAACAATCGCATGAGATTTGTAAAGTGCGTCAGTGGATCTGCTGGATGAAGTTTCGTCTGCATGGCGAGCAATGTGCCAGACGCGACTTGTTGCTGCGACTTCACGTCTTCAGAAAGTTCTTCACTCCAAAGGATGATGTCGGTCGGCAAGGAAGGCACGCGAACGCGAAGCGCCCATGGTGATTCTTCAATCCACTCAACGTCAATTGGCTCTCCAGCAACATTCGCAACTTCTTTTGCAAGTGTTTCGGGC
>JAERSY010000060.1 GCA_016845245.1 Phycisphaerae bacterium | reverse complement strand
GAATGATGCAACCGCATTCCATTCCCCAAAGCCATTTGAAGTGAAAAAGTGTTCGGTGGAAGTACAAAAGTCAGGTCGTTCATTTACAGCAGCATTTGCAGATAGCATGATTGATTGCATGAAGGCAGACCCAGCGGTCGTTGCAGCAACTGCCGCGATGCCAGACGGCACTGGCATTGATAAAGTCATGAAGGAATTCCCCGAGCGTGTTTGGGATACTGGCATTTGCGAATCACATGCGATGGACATGCTTGCTGGCATGTCAAAGAGTGGTTGCAAACCATTTTTCGCTGTGTACTCAACCTTTTTGCAACGAGCATTTGATCAAGCATTCCAAGAAGTTGCATTACAGGGCTTACCACTCCGACTGTGCTTAGACAGAGCAGGTTTAGTCGGCGGCGACGGTGCTGTGCATCACGGTTTCTGCGACATCGCCCTCCTTCGAGTTCTGCCAAATGCGGCACTCCTTGCGGCAATCGATGAACCAAGTTTACAAGCTGCAATGCAGTGGATGCTGCAGTATGACGAAGGATTGTCCGCTGTTCGCTATCCTCGCGATACGGTTCAAGAGCAACCCGTTTCATGCCAGCCATTTGTCTATGGACAAGCAGTCAAACTCCATGAATGTACGCAAGAACCGAAACTCGCGATTCTTGCGTACGGGACACCGGCATACGATGCAATCACCGCAGCAAAAAGGATTTCACCAGAACATGTTGAAGTCTACGACGCACGATTCGCAAAACCAGTTGATGGCGAACTTATTGAAGGGCTCACTAAACAAGGTGTTTCAATCTTAACTGTTGAAGACCACGCGCTAATCGGTGGTTTTGGTGCGGCGGTCGTCGAAGAAGCAGTCAAGCGAGGGTGTGACACCACCCAGATTGAGTCGATTGGTCTGCCAGACCATTGGATTGGACATGGCTCAAGGGCTGAACAACTTGAAGAGGTTGGGATTGATGCGAAAGGGATTGCATCAAAAACATCAGAGATGTTAAACCTCCTAAAAGATACACAAGCATTCGTAACGCAGTAAAATCTCCACATCATGGCAATTCTCATTATCGAACACAGCAATTTAACTGGGGCACACAGACTTGGCGAACGCCTTCTAAAGGATGGCCATCGGCTTGTGACTGTCAGAGTTCATCTTGGCGAACAACTTCCATCAGACTTGGACGAGTTAGATGGTGTGATTAGTTGCGGCGGTCCACAATCGCCTCTTTCAACTGATGAGCCATGGATGGAACAAGAACTTGCCCTGCTAAAGGAAGCAAACGAACGTGAGATTCCCGTCCTTGGCATTTGTTTAGGATGTCAATTGCTTGCACGAGCATTAGGCGGCAATGTTGCAGAGTTAGACACTCCGGAATATGGATGGCATGATTTAAATCTAACGCCACAAGGACGTGAGTGTGTCTTGTTCGCAGGCCAACCGTGGTTCGGAAAACAATTGCAATGGCACGCGTTTGGCGTCACTGAGTTACCCGCTGATTCAACATTACTTGCTTCAAGCAGTGACTGTAAAGTGCAAGCATGGTCAAACGGCATCAACACATTCGGCATTCAGTTTCATCCCGAGTGTAGCCGTGACACAATCACTGCGTGGATTGATGATGACTCTAGACTCCTACACGATAAAAACATCTCAAAAGATGAGTTAGAGCAGCAGTCTGATGATCTGTACCCTGAGTACGAACGACTCACAAACAGATTTTATGATGCAGTCTCTCAAATCCTCATGCCAGTCCACAATCGGTTGCATCGACAACGAGTGTAATCCCCGTGGACTATCTCGAACCGTATAGGGAGGCAGCGAAGGAACACGGGGGCTCGTTCTACGCAACTCTTTGGAGGTCAAAAGAAGGTCAACAACTTAGATTCCAGGCGATGTGCGATGCCATCGATTTTTCCAACGCAACGATTCTCGACGTTGGCTGTGGCCTCGGAGATTTTGCGGAGTTTTTACACATGCAACGCATTCAATTCAACTCCTTCCACGGCATCGATGCGATGGAGTTAATGGTTGAAGAGGCAACAAAGAAATCTATTCCACGGTGCACTTTTTCAATCGATGATGTGATTGAAAATAGACAATCACTCAATGGATATGACTGGATAACGATGTCTGGAACGCTTAACGCCATGCCACAACACCTTGCAATGGACCTTGTTTCAGATGCATTTGCTTCGTGTTCTATTGGCATCGCATACAACTTTCTTTCTAATCAATGCAAGCCAAACTTGGAGGAAGATTTAACTCCAGCAAGCCGGTTTGACACCCTTGAAATGCTTGAACAAGCATTCCAACTAACACGGAATGTCTCGTTTAACCAGACGTATCTCGATGGACATGACGCAACCATCGTTCTTACTAAAGTTCACGATTAAGAATTAAAGCAAGTAATTTAAAGCGCCTCATCTACCTACTTATTCTAGGCGTCGATGCTTTTTAAACTCCTTTCATTACTCATCTGTTTGACGAGTGCAAACAGCGATCCTGTCATTCGGATTGCTGATGAACTCATTGCGCGAAAACATGACACCCTGTTCTGGGAACCCTCCTCGCCAACTTCAAGTTGGTTGTCTAAACACGAGGGAGGCACAACTGCAGTTGTCACTTTAGCACTCGCTTCAGCAGGAAAAGATGTTGAAAACGCTGCAAACCAATTGTGGTCCATCCAATCGCCACATGCATATGTTCGTTCGCTGAGGTTGCTCCTTTGGAACACAAACATCGAACGATATCGCGAACGAGCGACAGCGGATGTTAAAGCACTCGTTCAACGGTTCAATACTGACTCGTTGCTTCAACTTCAGTTTTGTTTGATGGCTCTTCAAGAATCACATCGCAATGGTATTCAAATCAACTCAAGTTATTGGAAACAGATTGCAGAACAACTCTTACATGAACAGCGTCATGACGGTGGATGGGGATATCCACAACAAAAGGATTCTAAACATAACCTCACAGTTGCAGGCCTAAACTGCCTTCTTGCAATCACTGAATCCGCTCAACATGCGTTGACTCAATCGCAACATGAAACCATTTCTCAGCATTCTCAACAAGCTGCAGACTGGCTTCAGAACAACCCCCTACCGACAACAAATCCTGGGGGAACGTCATTTATGAGTTTCTTTTTCACATTAGAACGAGTTGCCATGTGCTGCGGATTCACAAGAGTCGGTGGGCAAGATTGGTATCTCCTTGGCAAACAAGAAGTCTTAAAGAGCCATTGCAAACCCCGCACGATAAGAGGAGCAAACGTCAACCTTGCGTTTGCCTTGCTATTTCTCGCTCGAGGTGATGCGCCATATCTCGTTTGCGAGTTTACAAAAGAGCATGGAACAATCCCCAGAGGCCAGCTAAGCCAACACGTTTCAAACAACTACGAATCAACGACGGAACAAGACGCGACGTGGAAACAAGTAACACTCGACGAGGAAGTGCTTCATTGGCTTGACGCCCCCCTTCTCTTGTGTGTGAACGAAAATGCGATTGCAATTCCAACGTCACACATGAAGTCGTATGTAAACAGTGGCGGAACAGTCGTGGCAGTCATATCAAAATCACAAAGAAAACAGTTTTCAGAATTGATGAATCAATCTTTTCCACATTTCAGCAAGCGTGACATCACAAATCAACATTGGTCTCAACAATTGTTTAACAAAACGACTCGAATCCGCGGGAGTGTTTGGGAAAATGGCGTCCGTGATGTCGTCATCTGCTTTGAAGGCACTCTCAATAACAGAGGCAAGTTCCCTCCAAACTGCATGGACGCGCTAACCAATATTGCATTAGGCGTTAGTGAACTCGGACAACTCAAAGATAGGAGTGAAGTGAAAGACGCTCAATGTTCTATTCCCTGCTTCTTAGCAGATGAATTCACTGAAGATTCACAAATACCAACAAGCGGCGCAATCTTGCTTGGAGGATTGCGAGGTGCCGTGATCACTACTGAGTTGATCACTCAAATGATTGACTTTGCGACACGCGGTGGAACCATCATTGTCGAATCGCTGGGTCACCGAAATCAATTCACGCAAAACGTGCAAGAACACATCATGATGGATGGAGACATTGAGTTGCAACAAGAAACTATGTTTCACCAATCATCAAATCGGCGAGGATGGTCTTTGCAACATCAGCAACAAGTGCAACCGCTCTTCTACGTTGAAATCGGAAGCGGACGCATCTACTTTGCGCACTTTGATATCAGACACGCATTCTCTTCAACGACATCGTGGCAAATTCATGGATTCGATAGACAAACAACATTGGAGTTGCTCGATACGATAGTAAAGGAACATGACTCAACGTAGCGTGACCATCTCATTGACACTCATTCTTGCAGTGATTGCAGCGGTCACTATTCATACAAAAGACGCAAACGATTCGGTTCACGCATTAATTGAATCCAAATCCTCAATTGATGTTCAAAGAGGCATTGCTCGTGCCAATGAACTGTCATTCGATGAATGTAAAAAGTTGTTTGTTCCCCTTTTACTTAAACATCCTGAATATGCCTCAGACTGCGAGGAAATCATCATTCCCCTTGCATGCATGGAACGCCGCCAGCAAGAGCTCCATGAACTTCCCCTATCAAGTGAAATGCTTGAAGCGCTCGCTTGGTGGTGCTCATCAGCAAACCGCTATGCACAAACACCAGCGCCGATGCCTGAAGACATCACTCCGTGGCTCTATAGACTTGCTGCGTTACAACAGAATGAACTCTCAATAGACCGAACAAAAAAGCTCACCGAAATGCCAATGCACGACAGAGACGGCAGCGTCATCATTGCTGCACTTTGTTTAGATAAGTTTCTTCAGGATGGAGAGCGAAAACGAATAACGAAACAATTACTTGATTCCACTGATCATGATGACGTATTGACTGGACTTCTCCTATCTTGTCTTTCTGATGACACAAATGTAACTGCCAACGCAGTGAGCCCTGAAGTTCATACGATTTCAACAATCTTGGCTACAAAAGACGAGCGCTTAGCGTGGCGAACACTCCACAATGAAGATGGAACAATCCAGCCAAATCAAATGCTCGTTTGCCTAAAACTCAATAGAAACGCATTCACAGATAAACTCATTGAGAGCGCGCAATCACAGCAATGGGCTCACCCAGAACATCCAATTGAACTTGCAAAACGGTTTTACCCATTGGTTACATCGAAATTGCCAACACAGGGCTTAAGTACGGTAAAATCTAGGGCAGATTGGTGGCAAAAGTTTAAATGTGGCTACCTGATGTATCAAGGATTACAGAATGACGAATTCAATTGCCCTTAGCGTTGTCATGATGCCAAGAGATGCGAATGCTTACGGATCAATTTTCGGTGGCATTATTTTGTCGTACATTGACCAAGCGGGATTCATCGAAGCAAGAAAACATGGAGTCCATCGATGGGTCACTGCCTCGATGGATCGAGTCGATTTTGAGAGGCCCGTATTTGTTGGTGATGTCGTTCGTTTCTACACAGAAACTATCAAGACTGGCACAAAATCTGTGAGTGTCGAGGTGACTGTCATCGCTGAGCGATTCAACAGTAATAAACAAGAAGAAGTTACGAAAGCTGAGTTAACAATGGTCAGTATCGACGCTGACGGAAACACAATTCCCTTTCTCTCTTCCCCAACTGCACACGAAAGTCAATCATGACTATTGACATTGCAGTGCTATTCAGTGGTGGTGGTCGAACTGTGTTGAATCTACTCAACCACATTGAAGCGGGAAACCTTGATGCAAACATCACGCTCGCAATCGCGTCTAAGGATGGACTTGAAGGGATAGACAAACTCGCAGAACGTGGCGTTGAAGTAGCGATTGCAAGGGCTCAAGATGAGTCTCCAGAGATTGGAGATTCAAGAACCATCGCTTGGCTTGAAGAACTGCGTCCTTCTCTCATCTGCTTATGTGGCTATCTACGACACCTTCAACTCAGTCCTTGGATGGAAGGAAGAGTATTAAACATTCATCCCTCGCTGCTACCAAAGCATGGCGGGAAGGGAATGTACGGCATGAACGTTCATGATTCAGTCATTCAAAGTGGTGATGCGCAATCTGGTTGCACTGTCCATTTCGTTGATGATTTTTATGACCATGGTGAAGCCATTGTTCAGAAAACGTGCCAAGTTGAATCGTCTGACACCGCCGAGTCTCTTGCTGACAAAGTTTTTCAACTTGAATGTGAAGCGTATGTTGAAGCAATTTCTAAAGTTGCACATGAACTCAAGGTATGATGGTCTAAAGTTATGAGCGAACAGAAAAGAAGCAGACCATTTTTGAGGGGACTTGCAGTCCTTTTACCTTCAGTATTGACGTTGTGGCTACTCGTAAAGGCCTATCAATTTATTGATTCCGCAATCGCAGAACCAATTAATCGTGGAATCCGAGCAGCATTTATTGAGATTGCATCAGTCGCGAAGCCCCTTGCAAATCAGTTTGGAATCATGCCATCTAAAGAGGCCATTGAGCAAGCTGCTGAAACGCAGTTTGTGTCTATGAGCCAAACAGATGAAGTCGCACTCATCACACATCAATTGCTCACAGAGAATGTCAACACATGGTGGGCAGAGCATCCTTACATGAATTTTCTTGGCCTCATCGTTGCAGCGATTATCGTGTATGTTTGCGGCAGACTTGTTGGCGGGTTCCTCGGTCGTTCGCTTTATAAGAAACTTGAGCAGGTCATGAGCTCAATCCCAGTCATCAGCAAGGTGTATCCATACGTCAAACAACTCGTTGACTTCTTGATTAGCGACAGCGACAAACCAAAATTTAGTCGCGTCGTTGCCGTTGAGTATCCTCGAAAAGGCATTTGGTCAGTCGGTTTTCTCACTGGAGAATCGATGAACTCACTGAAATCAAAACTCCCTGACTCCGTCACAGTTTTTGTTCCAAGTTCCCCAACTCCATTTACAGGTTACACCATTACGATTCCTCGTTCTGAACTCATCGACTTGCCAATCACTGTTGAAGAAGCAATTCGATTTGCAGTCAGTGGCGGCGTTTTGAAGCCAGAACACCAATTAAACGACGAAAACGGCGGTTCTGCACTTCCTGATAGAATAGAAGAGGAAGTGACAGATGCTTCAGGAAGTGAAGAGCAATGCAAGTAACCATAACTGCAAAACATATCGATTTGTCGAGTTCAATTGAGGAGTATGCTCGTACCAAAGCTGAGAAGCTCACGAGATACTATGACCGGACGGAACAAATTGACGTAAAGATCGAAAAAACGACTCATGGTTACATCATTGAAATCATCTGTGATGTTGAACATCATGATCCAATTGTTTCAACAAGTGAAGAAAACGACGTCTACGCTTCGATTGACGCATGCATCGATAAAAGCGTTCGTCAGTTAACTGACTTAAAATCAAAAACCAAAGACAACAAACATAACACGCCAACTGGAGGCCAAGAACGATGAAATTGATGGACATTGTTGTAAAGGAAGCAATCATTCCTGAACTTGCAGCAACTAAACGAGACGGCGTCATTGCTGAACTCGTTGATGCACTTGTTGCAGCAGGGTGCGCGACCGAAGACCAACGTGATGAGTTTACAAAAGCCATCATTCGACGTGAAAACAAAGGATCAACCGGATTCGGTCATGGCGTTGCTGTTCCCCATATCAAACATCCAGACATTAAAGAGATGAAGATTGCAATCGGTAACAGTCCTGAAGGAATCGATTTTAAATCACTTGACCGTGAGCCGGTCTTCTCAATCGTCTTGCTTCTTAGCCCAGAAGATCAACCAGAGAATCACTTAGATGCGATGGAAGCGATCTTTAGCAATCTTAGCCAAGACACTTTCAGAAGATTCTTACGGCAAGCATCATCATCAGAGGAAGTACTCACACTGCTCACCGAAACCGACGAAGCAGTGAGATAACCCCCCTCAAAAACTCAGTGTCGCGGAACAGTTTCATCACTGTACTCGCTATTCCTCCCTCTATTTTTTCTTTAACGACGTATCTCTAACAAACACTTTGACTACCGCAACAACCAACGTAACCATAGTTAATGAACTGGGCATGCACGCACGCCCAGCGATGTTACTTGCCGAAGTTGCTGGTCGATTCGATGCCTCTATCTTCGTTTCACACGCGACACATGATCCAGTTGACGCTAAATCAATCATGCAACTCATGCTTCTTGCGGCAACGAGCGGAACTGAATTGCACATCACAGCAGAAGGCGATGATGCAAACGAAGCGATTCAAGAACTTGAATCACTCATCAAAGCTGGATTTAACGAATAATCATTTCCCAAGTTGTTCTTCGATTTGGTCTCTCGACATGAGACCATGAATTGCTTCCTGAAGAGGCAATTCGTTGTAAAGAACTTGATACATCATTTCTGAAATCGGCATATCGATGTTGTGAGTCCCTGCAAGCGTTCGCACAGCTTTTGTTGTTGCGACTCCTTCTACAACACTACCCATACTCGACTCAATCTCTTTCAGTGATTCACCCTGACCTAGCCGCTGGCCACACGTTCTGTTTCTTCCATAAGGACTGAAACATGTTGTCGCCAAGTCACCAACGCCAGCGACTCCGAAAAATGTTTCGAGTTGCGCGCCCATCGCAACACCTAGCCGCGAAATCTCTGCAAGTCCCCTCGACAACATTGCTGATTTCGCATTGTCACCGAGCGATAAGCCGTCACATATTCCTGCAGCAATAGCAATCACATTTTTTAATGCGCCAGCAAGTTCAACACCAAGTGGATCATGGTGTGTGTATAACCTCAACCATGGAACATCAAACAAATCTTGAAAGTATGTTGCTGTTGCGACATCCGTCGAACTTGAAACAAGCGCAGCGGGCTTTCGACACACAAGTTCTGTTGCAATCGTAGGACCAGATAACACGCACGTTGAATGGTTCTCGCCAACACACGATTCAATAATCTGAGTTGGCAACATTAACGACTCAATCTCAATTCCCTTTGCAACACAACCAATCGGTACGCCATCTGCAATATGGGGTTTCACATCTTGCCAAACGCCCCTGACAAACTGAGTTGGAATTGCATTGATGACGCAATCTGACTCACTGAGTGCTTCTTCTTTATTCCCAGAAACCTGAATGGCCTCAGGCAAGCGCATTGAGGGCAATCTCGGGGAGACTCGCGAAGACGCTAGGTCATCGACATGGTCTTGGAATGGACCCCATAGCGTGACCTCAATTCCACGCTCATGAAGGGCGTCAGCAAGCACGAGACCCATCTGCCCGTCACCTAAAATTGTTGCTCTTGAAGTCATTGCGTCTGAAAGTCCTCTATAAGGCTCAATTTCCAATAAGATAACCGTATTCCTTATCGAACAAATGGGCTATGAGATGCCTATAGTAATAGAGTTAATTAGAGAGACCCGTATTTACCATGTCTGAAATGGCTATTTCTGAACCGAATAACGACTTTGAACCATCAATTGAAGGCGCAATGGAAGGTGCACAACGTCTTGAACGACGTTTGCTTGTCGCACTTGGTGGCGGTGTTTTGCTCGCTGTTTCATGGATTGGCCATCTGTTTGGTGCCCATCAACTCATCTCAGAGATTCCTGCGGCGATTGGCGCAATTGTGTTAGTTGTCCCACTGCTTGGTGGCTCGTGGAAAGAGATGAAAAAGGGTCATCCCTCAAGTGACGCACTTGCATCACTTGCAGTTGTTGCTGCCCTGTCAGCGGGAATGTATCTCGCTGCTGGCTTCTTAGCACTCTTCCTTTGGATGGCGAATCTCATCCTGAGTCGAACTGCTTGGGGCGCGCAACGTGCAATCAGAGACCTCATCGATTTAACACCGGGACAAGCTCGCATTATTGAAAACGGTAAAGAGCGAACTGCACAGTTAAAAGAAGTTGTAATTGGCATGGTCATTCGAGTTCGTCCAGGTGAAAACTTACCTGCTGACGGCGTCATCATCTCTGGGCATTCTGATATCAATCAAGCATCACTCACTGGTGAAGCAGTCCCTGTCGAAGTGCAAGAAGGCACAGAAGTGTACGCGGGTACAACCAACTTAACTGGTCAAATCGATGTCAAAGTCACTGCAGTTGCAGCAGAAACAACCATCGGTAAAGTTGAATCACTCATCCGCGAAGCTGAGTCGACCCGAACGCAAAAACAAGAACTCATTGAACAGCTCGCTAGTTACTACTTCTCAATCGTTGTCATGGTTGCTGCAGTTGTTTGGTTCTTCACAAGCAGAAGCGCTGATGAAGCCATACGCGCCGCTGCAGCAGTGCGCGCGATCACAGTTCTTGTCGTGACGTGCCCTGGCGGTTTACTCATCGCACACCCAACTGCAATGGTTGCTGCATTCGCAGCTGCCGCTCGTTTAGGCATCATGATTAAACACACAATGACGCTTGAAGCTGCCGCAGGTGTCGACACCGTCATCATGGATAAAACTGGTACGCTCACAACTGGCAAATTTGCCGTAAGCCGCCTTGCACCTGCTGAAGGCGTTGAGGGTGCAGCGCTATTGAAAGCCGCAGCTGATGCTGAGCAACATTCAAACCACCCACTTGCAAAGTCAATTTTAGAAACTGCGACTCAAGCAAACATCACACCGGGTGAAGTTGCCAAATACGAAGAAGTCCACGGCAGAGGTGTTATCGCCCATGCAAAAGATGCTGAAATCTATGCAGGCCGAGGAGCTTGGCTCGTTGAATTGAACAAAGATGTTAGTAAACAAGTCCAAGCCGTTTCAGAGAAAATTGAAGGCATGTCTTCAGTCCACATCATGCGAGGCACACAGTATCTCGGTGCAGTCGGTTTAGAAGACAAGTTGAGACCACACGCAGCAGAAGCCGTCGAAGAGATGCGCAGAAATGGTGTTCGAAGAGTTTCAATCTTCACAGGCGATCGCCTTGACGTTGCAAAACGTGTTGCACAGTCTGTGGGCGTCGACTCAATCGAAGCGGAATGCTTACCTGAAGAAAAGCATGAAGAACTCAAGTACCTCATTAGTCGTGGTCACAGCACACTTGTTGTTGGCGACGGTATCAATGACGGTCCAATCCTTGCGACTGCTGACGTTGGTGTTGCGATGGGTTTAAGCGGCTCAGACATTGCAACAAACTCAGCGGGCGTAGCGCTCATGAATGATGAACTCAGAAACATCCCGTTCCTCATTTCACTTGCAAGAAAAACAAAGTCCGTCATTGGCCAGAACATTGGCGCATCGCTGGTACTCGCCATTGTAGGCCTTGCCCTTGCCGCAACAGGAAACATCAATATTTGGGTGACTCCCTTCTATTATGCACTTGGCTATGTTGTCGTCATCGCAAACAGTCTAAGACTCATTCGATTCGGAGAAGATTTCACAACTGTCGTTGAATCTCAACGGCGTATGGAAGAAAGCAGAGTTGCAAAACCAACACGGCAAATCGCTTCTGCGTGACAATGTTTAACATGTAAACCACTAAAAAAGCCCCTCAACTGAGGGGCTTTGTTTTTTTTAAATGCATTGCTTGTTAAGCAATCGTCACGGAGTCATCAAGATAGACATCTTGAATCGCATTGAGTAACTCAACGCCCTCAGCCATTGGTCGCTGGAACGCTTTACGGCCTGAGATGAGACCACTGCCTCCAGCACGCTTGTTAATCACCGCGGTTCTCACAGCTTGAGCAAAGTCATCATCGCCTGATGCGCCGCCGCTGTTAATGAGTCCCGCTCGACCACTGTAACAATTCAAGACTTGATAACGGCAAAGGTCAATCGGGTGATCACTACAGAGATCGTCATACATCCCTTGATTGTACTTCCCGTAAGACGCCCCGCCTTCATTCAATGCGACGTAACCGCCATTGTTCGTCGCGAGTTTTTGTTTGATTATGTCGGCTTCAATCGTCACGCCTAGATGATTCGCTTGCCCAGTTAAATCTGCGGAAGCATGGTAATCAGTCCCGTTCACTTTGAAATCGCTGTTTCTCAAGTAGCACCAGAGCACTGTTGCCATGCCTAACTCATGAGCCATTGCGAAGGCGTGGGCAACTTCTTGAATCTGGCGATCTGATTCCTCAGAACCAAAGTAGATTGTTGCGCCAACTGCTGCAGCACCGAGGTTCCATGCTTCTTCAACAGTGCCAAACATAATCTGGTCAAAGTTGTTTGGACTCGTGATGAGCTCATTGTGGTTGATTTTGACAATGAATGGAATCTTGTGAGCGTATGTCCTCGCAATTGAGCCGAGAACTCCATAGGTCGTTGCAACGGCGTTACATCCACCCTCAATCGCTAGGTCGACGATGTTTGATGGGTCAAAGTAGAGCGGGTTTGGTGTGAACGATGCCCCACCAGAGTGTTCGATGCCTTGGTCCACTGGAAGAATTGAAAGATATCCCGTTCCAGCGAGTCGGCCGTGTCCATAAATCGATGCGAGATTTCTGAGGACCTGAGGACTTCGATCACTGTTCCTCCATGTTCGGTCAAGAAAATCCGAACCCGGAAGATGGAGCAAATCGCTCGATACCTTCGCCTTGTAACCCAGAAGGTCATCGCTCTCAGATTGTAAATATTGTTGGACTGTCGTTGTCATTGCTAAACCTCTCTTTTGAGATTGACATTATACCTGAGGAAAAAGCACCTCGTTTTAGTAGCCAATTGCCTGCCCGTCGCGACGCGAATCACTGCCCGCGACGTATCCGTCTTGTAATTGATACACCACTTGTCCTCCACCAAACTGAACACTTCGCTCTTCTGCAATCTGGACATCATGTCCCATTTCCCTGAGCGCAGCGTACACTTGTGAATCGAATCCAGATTCCAAGTGTACTGTTCTCCCTGCTTCGACACGCCAGCGAGGCGCGTCAAGCGCTGCTTGCGGGTTTTGTTTTGCAAACAGAAGTCGACACGCAACCTGAACATGGCCTTGAGGTTGCATTGGTCCACCCATTACACCCATTGGTACGCTTCCCCCTTGTGCGAGTTCGATGAACGCAGGAATGATTGTGTGAAACGGTCGCTTGGATGGTCCGATAGCATTCGGATGTGAGGCATCAAGCGAAAAACCACGGCCTCTGTTTTGCATCGCAATCCCAGTGTCTGGAATCACCACACCTGAACCAAACCCCTCAAAGTTACTTTGGATGAATGACACTTGCATGCCACTACTGTCACCCACTGCCAAATACACCGTAGAACTGTAACGGGGTATCGTCTGTTCGCGAATTCCTGATGCCGCGCAAGTGATTGATTGTGCGTGCATTTCAATTCGTTCATCATCAAGAAGTGAGTCACATCGACCGCAGCAATCTGGGTCAGCCACGAACGCATGCGTATCTGCAAACGCACACTTCATTGCTTCGATTTGTGCATGAAGCACTTTGGGATCATCAACTTTTGACAAATCCAACTCAAGCTTTTGTAACACCTTCATTGCAATCAGCGCGGCAATGCCTTGACCATTGGGAGGCAACTCTGAAAACACATGCCCATCGACATTGATTGAGATTGGGTCGACCCACATCGGCTCATGCGATTCCAAATCGCTTTTCCGAAGATAACCGCCCTGCTCAATCGATGCCTCGTCCATTCGCTCTGCAAGCGTTCCTCGATAGAAGGACTCTCCGTAGGTTGATGCAATACTTTCTAATGTCGTTGCATGGTGTGGAAGTTTTACAAGTGAACCTGCGACTGGCACTTCTCCATTGTTTAAAAAAGTGCTCTTCCACTCTTCACATTCTGAGTATCGCGTCGCTCCCCTTGCAAAACCAACAGCAGTTTGAGGAGAGAGCAGGAATCCGTCTCTCGCGTAGCGAATTGCAGATTCAAACAGACTGTCAAATGGAAGATTGCCAAACCGTTTGTGTAATGCTGACCAAGCGGACACTGCACCCGGAACCGTTACTGGAAGCCAGCCAACTGAAGGAATCTCTCCGTCTAACTCGGTGGGCATAAGTGCTGGTGATTTACCTGAACCATTAAACCCATGGAGCCCATCGTTGTCTTTTACGATTGCAAAGGCATCACTCCCAATTCCATTTGCACATGGCTCTACGACCGTGAGCGTGATTGCTGTTGCGATTGCAGCATCAACTGCGTTCCCGCCCCTCTTTAAGATCTCGATGCCCGATTGGGCTGCGAGTGGTTGTGATGTTGCAACGATGTTTGATGCGTAAACTGGTTCTCGGTTGGAAGGATAAGGCAGCGTTTGCTCCATCATGAAACCTCAGTAATCCAACCACCACAAATCACTTTCGTGCCTTGGTAACAAACGACGGCTTGTCCTGCTGCACCACCTCGCTGTGGCTCATCGAATTCAACTTCAAGTTTTCCACCTTGTGAACGCACTCGCCCACTTGCTGGTTCAGTGTTGTACCGAATCTTTGCAATGCAAGGAATCCAATCGCTGCTCTCATCAATGAGCCAATTTTGCTCGCCCGCAATCACTCGGTGCGTGTCAAGCAATGCTTCGCCGCCAATCGTCACTGTGTTTAGTACAGGATCTTTCTTGACGACGTAAAGTGGTTTTGGAGAAGCAATGCCAAGACCACGGCGTTGTCCAATTGTAAATTTTTGTTGCCCCTGATGTTTGCCAATCACATTCCCGTCAACATCGAGCACATCACCCTCAGTCAAACTTCCCGGCGCGCGCTTGTCGATGAGGTTTGCGTAATTGTCATCTGGCACAAAACAAATCTCTTGTGAATCTGGCTTGTTAAACACTGGCAAATCATATGATTTCGCAAGTTCCCTGACTTCACTCTTTTGGAGATGTCCAATTGGCAACATCATTTCACTGACGCGTTCTCTCTTTGCGCCAAACAGGACATAACTTTGGTCTTTGGATGCGTCTGCACCCATGTGCAATTCTGCTCCATCGTCACCTTGTTTGATTTGTGCGTGGTGACCTGAAGCGACATACTCAGCACCGACTGAATGCGCGTACTCATGTAATCGCCCAAACTTCAGCCAATCGTTACATCGCACGCATGGGTTTGGCGTTCTGCCAGAGTTATATTCATCTACGAAGTAATCGATGATCCGACCAAAATCTTGCTTAAAGTCGAGCGCATAAAAGTTGATGCCAAGTTTCGCGCTGACATGACGAGCATCATGCGCGTCATTGATTGAACAACATCCCTTGTGTCCAATCGAGATATCCGCCTGCTCATCAAGTTCATCTCCGACATTCCCCAGTCGCATGAAGCAACCAATGACATCATGTCCCTCTTCCTGCAGCAGCGCCGCAGCGACAGATGAGTCTACCCCTCCTGACATTGCCATAAGTACTTTTGCCATTGAACACATATTTTACAAGGTATCTGATTACTTTTTCGCATCATCCTGCTTAGAAGTGTGGGTATGATTTGGGCGTGTTGATTTACGCAGGCATTGATGAGGCAGGGTATGGACCGATGTTTGGCCCCCTTTGTGTCGCATCTAGCGCATTTGTCCTTCATGATTATGACCCTGCTGATGGCGAGCCCGACATGTGGTCCCTTCTTTCGAAAGCAATATGCCGAACGAGAAGTGAATCGGTGCCGCGAATCGCGGTCAATGACTCGAAAAAATTGAAATCGAATGCGAAGCACAAAGCACTGACACATCTCGAACGTGGTGTGCTTAGTTTTCTCGCTTCGTCCACTGCTTCAATCCCAACCAACGACAGCGAGTTTTTTCAATCAACCGAATCTGTCAATCATGAAAAGGAGTGGTACAAAGGCCAAACACCGTTGCCACTTGGTAATGATGCGAATGTGTTAAAGATTGATATTGCGATGCTGCGAAAACAGTTGCAGCGTGCAAACATATCGTGCCCTTGGTTGAAATGCACATCAATCGACGTTGACGATTACAACAAGCAAACGCAACAAGCATCAAAAGCATCGTTGAATTTCTCAACTGCAATGAAACACGTTGATGGGCTGTTAACCGAGTTTGGAAATCAGCATCCTCGAATCATGATTGACCGCCATGGCGGAAGGGTGCAATACCGCGAAGAGTTGCAACTCTGCTGGCCTGAGGCAACAATCCAGATTCTCGCTGAAAACAAGTCAATGAGCAGATATCGATTGAGCATCGGCTCCAAGATGGTCACTCTTACATTTGCTTCAAAAAGCGATGAAAAGCACATGCCCGTCGCGCTCGCATCGATGCTTGCGAAGTTCACTCGTGAATTGCACATGATTCGGTTCAATCGCTACTTCTCTACTCAAATCCCTGATTTGAAGCCAACAGCGGGGTATGTGCAAGATGGTCGCCGATTTTTGAAAGAAATTGAGCCAATATTGGCGAAAAATGGCGTTCCGCAAGAACAACTTGTCCGTTCTTCATAAAAACGATTGACTCGTACTCTGCTTCGTATAAAATACGGGGCTTAGCCCTCTTTTTGCAATGTGCATTTAGATGGCAGACAACCCACGGCCCCTGTCACGCAAGTGACGCAGCGGAAGGAGAACACCCGTTGCTAGAAGATGATGAAGAAGAGGCCCGGCTGAACTGACGGCACCCCATTGCAGCAAATGCAATGAACAGCTCGACGGAAAGTCGGGCAACCAAAGTTACAGCTCACCCAGTGGATTGGGTAAAGCAAGAAATATTTGTTAATGAACACCGCGTTGCGTGTGTCTAATATAGGAAAAAGCCAACTTTTGGCTGAGGTATTATAAAAATGGAAAGCGATCTAAGAAAAGTACGGAACATCGGAATTTGCGCACACATCGACGCAGGTAAAACAACAGTTACTGAGCGTGTGTTGTACTACACAGGCAAGTCATACAAGATTGGCGAAGTGCACGAAGGCACTGCAACAATGGACTTCCTTGAAGAAGAACAAGAGCGTGGAATTACAATTCAATCCGCTGCGACAACATGTCCATGGGAATTCAATGGTGATACATACACCATTAACCTCATTGACACTCCTGGTCACGTGGACTTCACCATCGAAGTGGAACGCTCAATGCGTGTTCTAGATGGTGCAGTAGCAGTCTTTGACGGCAAAGAAGGCGTCGAAGCTCAATCTGAAACAGTCTGGCGTCAAGCAGATCGTTACAACGTTCCTAGACTTTGTCTCATCAACAAAATGGACAAAGTTGGCGCTGATTTCGAGTTTAGTTTTGGCACAATTCGTGAGCGCTTAGGTGCAAACGCAGTTGCAGTCCAACTTCCAATCGGTGCAGGCGACTCATTCGAAGGCATCATCGACCTCATCGAAATGCAAGCTTACTACTTCGACAGTTCTGAACTCGGTGCTGTTGTTGAACAACGTGACATTCCAGATGACATGAAAGAAATGGCTGAACTCTGGCGACATGACATCGTTGAACGAATCGCTGAACTTGATGATGAGTTAACTGAACTTTATCTTGAAGATGAAGCAGCAATTACTGCAGAACAACTCAAAGCAGCACTCCGTCGTGCAACACTCGACATGCGAGCGTTCCCGACTTACTGTGGCTCAGCTTTGAAAAACATTGGTGTTCAACGCGTCCTCAATGGTGTGATTGAGTATCTTCCAAATCCAACTGAGGTTCCTGACGTTGAAGGTACAAACCCGAAGGATGAAGACGAAAAACTGACTCGTCCACATACTGATGATGCACCATTCTCAGGTCTTGTATTCAAAGTTGTCAGTGACTCACACGGCGATCTCACATACGTTCGAGTCTACTCAGGTCGACTTGAAAAAGGCAGCCGGGTACTCAATCCTGGCAATGGCAGAAAAGAAAACGTCTCACGAATTTATGAGATGCACGCAAAAGACCGTCAAGCACTTGATTATGCAGGTGCTGGCTCAATTGTTGCTGTCATTGGTTTGAAAAACTCAGGTACAGGTGACACACTCTGTGATACGAATGATCCAATCATCCTAGAGCGTATGCACTTCCCTGATCCTGTGATTTCAATGTCAATTGAACCAATCACAAATGATGATAAAAAGAAACTCGGTGAAGCACTCACGACAATTACTCGTGAAGACCCTTCATTTAGAGCAAACTACAATGATGAAACTGGTGAAACGATTATCTCCGGCATGGGCGAACTTCACCTTGAAATCGTTAAAAACAAGTTGCTTCGAGAAATGAAGATTGGCGTAAACGTTGGCACACCTCGTGTTTCATATCGTGAAACAATCACAGGCGCTGCTGATGCGATTCGCGGCAAATTCGTGAAGCAATCTGGTGGTCGTGGTCAGTTCGGTGACGTTGTCCTTAACGTTAAACCAATGACACAAGCTGAAGCTGAAGAACAAGAACTCAACATGAAAGACGGTATCGTCTTTGTTGACAAGATTTCACACGGTTCTATTCCACGTGATTACATTCCATCAGTACAAACTGGTGTGAGAAACGCTGCTGCTTCTGGCATCCTTGGTGGTTACCCAATGGTTAACGTCTGTGTTGAACTGATTGACGGTTCATACCACGAAGTTGACTCTAGCCAAGTAGCATTCGAGCAAGCTGGCGCACTCGGCTTTAGAGAAGCATGCACCTCAGCGGGTCTTGCGCTTCTTGAGCCAATTATGAAAGTCACAATTACAACTCCCGAAGAATTCTTCGGTAGTGTGACTGGTGACCTAGCGAGTCGTCGCGGTCAAATCAATGACTCTGAACTCAGAGGTGTTGTACGAATCATTAACGCTGACGTACCACTTTCAGAAATGTTCGGTTACACAACTGTTCTTCGTGGCATGACTCAAGGTCGAGCTGCAAGTTCAATGGAACCAGCAGAGTACAGATTAATGCCTGAAAACCTCAAAAAGGAAGTTTTGAAAGCATAATCAATTAAACATTGCCTCCCTCCTTTAGAATCCCCACTCACGCTTGTGACGGGGATTCTTTTTTTGTTATACCCTCTATACACCTTATGCCAAATGATGCACAACAATACATGACACGTGCCATCGAGCTCGCAAAGCTCGGTCATGGTTCTGCCGAACCAAACCCAATGGTGGGTTGTGTCATTGTTGATGACAATGGCAACGTTGTCGGCGAGGGATTCCATGAGAAGTTTGGAGATGGGCATGCAGAAGTAAATGCATTAAAGATGGCAGGCAAGCGAGCAAGTAATGCAACAGCATACGTCACGCTTGAACCCTGCAATCATGAGGGAAAAACCCCACCCTGCGCTCTCGCCCTTCTAGAAGCAGGCGTCCGCAAAGTCGTGGTCGGTTCAGTCGACCCTCACCAACTCTCAACTGGCGGCATTCAAACATTACAAGATGCTGGCATAGAAGTAGATGTTTTAAACGACTCATCCTGCAACATGCTTATTGCTCCATTTGCACGGCGCGTTAACGCTCAGCTCCCGTGGGTCATTTGCAAGTGGGCACAAACTGTAGATGGTTCAACAGTAACCCCAGAAGATGAATCGCCATGGATTAGTTGCGAGGAGAGTTTAAAGAGGGTCCATGAAGAGCGTGGCTGTGTTGATGCCATTCTCGTTGGCGTAAACACAGTGATCGAAGATAATCCAACGCTCACACCAAGAGGCGTTGAGCCAAGAAGAATCCCAATTCGCATTGTTCTTGACCCTTCATTGCGTTCGCCCATCGAATCCAACATTTTCAACAGTGATGCCCTAACGCTTCTTGTTCACTCAGATACGCTTGACGCGAGTCACTACCCTTGTAAGGCGATACCGGTCTCCATCACAGAAGGCGAATGCAACTTGGACGATGTGCTAAACATCTTATCCACGAAGTATGACGTGACAAACCTCATCGTTGAAGGTGGCGCTCAAACCATTCAGCGGCTTGTAAAGGCATCACTTGCAAATGAGTTCTGGGTATTCAAAAATCCACTCAACACGAACTGCGATTCGTATTTCAATATGAACAAGTTGGTTGAACAAACAAAGACTTCATGTGTTTTGCAACGTCCCTCGGGAGTTGACACAGAGTTTCGTTATCTGATAAATGGTTGAATGAGATCAAGCGTGTCTTCAGCATGCATCCGAAGTACGTTGTCGCCATTTTCTAGAATGAGTTTACCCTCTTCACTCTTTGCGACTCTGACTGTATCCATCGGCATAAAATCATACCCAACAAGCGTCACTGTCGCGACTTCGGATTCATCAGGGTAGTTTGAAATGCCAACTGAAAGCGCTTGAGCATCGATTGCTAGATTGAGTAACGAATCAAGTTGAGCTGAATCAAAGACGCCTTCGCCACCGACAAGATTCCATGCATCAATGCCTTTTTCAAATGTCCATTCATCAGCGTCTGTACGGACAATCATCTGTTTCACATCAAACTTCGACACGCCGCTTCCTGTTGGGTCGATGAGCAACTCTGCTCTTGGGAACAACTGAGACAGGACATCCCACTTCATTGCGAATGCCATGGGCTGACCCTCAATCATGACGTAACGGTCTTGCGTCCCTGCTGCAATTCTTGAACCGACAAGGAGTGTACGTTCAACGCCCGCTCTGTTTGTCGTTGAAAAAGATGCCTGAGGATGACGCAGTCCGAACAACTCTAAATTCTCTGGTTCATCTGCTACAAAAGCACTGGCGCGAGCGCCAGCAATTTGACCAATCCACTCTTGAACAAGATATTGATTGGCGCGAGTGGCGACTGGTTCTCTTAATCTCCAACCCTCGTCACCTTGCTCAAGAACGAGTCTGTCCCCACCTACTTCGCGAACCATTCGTTCTCCATCAACTGCAAAATCTGGGAAGACGCGTGCGTCTCGCCAATACTTATGGTCCATATCGATTGCAAAAGAGTGTAGTTGTTGTCCAATGACTGTTGGTGAAGCCCCATCCACTTGAGCGTATGCTCTGCCGCCGAGCGTCTTACGACCAAGTACGATTGAAACGCTGGTGCTCCCGTCTGAAAACTCAATTGCGTTCAAACCATCTAGTGTTAAGAGTTCAGCATCGCCGCCATCAACAGTACCAAAAAGAACTGTGCCAAACGCGGCATCGATGAGTCCTTGCATTGAGGCCGCATCCAACAACATTGCAAATGGCTGGACTTGAGACCATGCATTGCCCTCTTTAACAAATGTAAACGCTTCCCCATCTTTCGTGAGATGAATAGAGTTCACTGTAGATGGCATAAGCGAAGAGGATTGAAGAAGCGTTTTTCGAACGGAGTCTTGTTGTTGCCCTTTGCCTTGATACATCACAACCGCTGTGATGACCGTTGCAATCGAAATCAGGAGGAGCAGGATGAATTCTCTCTTTGGAATCATGCGGCATACCTCCACTTTCGCATCACAAAAATGCACGCAATGAAATCAAGGGGAATACCAAACACAAGTCCAATTGACCAATACATATGTGCTTTTGAAGATAATCCCGTGATTCGTCCAATTTGATTTCCAATTGGTCCTGCAGCAATCCAAGAATCAAGATTTGATAACCATTCAACTGAAGAAAGTAAGAACTCAGAGTTGCCAGCATTCGCCATCATGACATTTTGACCACCAAGTTGCGTCCCTCTGTCAAGTGCCCAAGAAAAGAGCCAGCCACCTGACCCAACGACAACAGCGCGTTGCGTTCCAGATTCAACGAGTGACACGATTGGCACTGCCTCTTCTATGGGTTCTTGATCCGCAAATGTCAAAGAATCATTCGCCCAAGCATCATCAAGCCAGCGGTCTGAACTTGCTTCGATTTCATACAAAGTTGTCCCGCCCAAAACCTCGATTGGAAGTGGAAAGAAGATTGCCCTTCCGTTTAACGCGCGGGCAACGAGCGAATCGCCATTCGTATGATGCAATGTTTGACTGCGACGAATATCAAACTGATGAGGACCCGTTGCCACTTGTTCAAGCACGACAATGCCCGTCTCTGCGCTGACACCTAACTGCTGCACAAGATTCGCCCAAGGATCTTTTTGTCCGTACTTGGGAAGCAAACTTGGCTGCAAGTTCACCATCACGTTTGCGCCCGTTGCAAACAGTTGCCTTGTTGCGTCGATGAGTCCCAGTTCGATTGCAGTTGGTTCAAGACCCGCTCTTGCTGCTGGTGGAATCACAATCCATGCGACATTATCGCCTTGCACTTCTGGCTTCGCGTCTTGATGCGGCATCCACTCAAGGACTTCAAACCTTGAAGCTTCTAACAACGTTCTCGCTGACAACAAATCTGCATTGTTTGGACGAATCCCAAAGAGTGAGCCCTGTTCACCATGAACAAAGATGACTGTTGGCGTTGCTTCCGAATGCAACTTTCGCATCGCAGAAGAAATGATTTGCTCGCCTCTAAATCTTCTGTCAGCTGCGACTGTTGTTTCTAACTGCTTCTCAGGAAACAACAAACGTGCTGGAATCATTGCTGCTTTGTCTTGGCTAATCAGAATAGCCCCTTCACCTGATTGAAGCTGGGTGGCAAGTAAACCAACTTCGATATCGCCGATTGCAAGAAGCGCCGATTCTGTTTTCTTGAGAGATCTTGCCATCTCTTCAAACGCAATTGATTCTCGCATGCAGAATTCAGCAATCTCTGCCGAACGATTTGCACGAAGCCACCATGCGACCTCAGCAAGCTCAGTTGCCCACCTGCTTGTTGCTGTCAGCAGTATGTCTCTTGCAAAATCAAGTCTTGGTAGTGGTGCGTTAATGTCAACTTTCAACGCCTTTTCAACTTCAGCAAGAATCAAACCGCCTTCTTGAGCAAGGAGTGAAAGTGAACTTGTGAGCGTTTGTAGCGTCGCTTGTTCTTCTTGGTTGCGTGTTGCTTGAAGAAGGGTCTCAGAGACCGATGACATGCTTGCAGCGAAGAGTTGCAATGTGTAAAAAGTCTCGATACTTGATTCAATCTCTGCTTCACAACGTGAGATTTCCTCTGCATATCTCACTCTAAGTTGTTGAACGATTGATTCATATTCAGAGATTGCAGTAGGGTCTGAAGGATTGATTCGATTCACCGAAATCCATTCAGACTCTTGCTGAATTCTTCGAAGCACTTCATCAATTTGTTCCACTGAAGACCTCGACGCTTGCGTATCGTCAAGCAACACGGTGATTTGATACGGTCCATCAATATCGCTAATGAGCGACTTTGTTTGCTCACTTAGCGTGTACGATTGTGAACCAGTTGCGTCAAATCGCCACCTCACGGGCTCTTGCAACGCAATGACGTTCAATGAAACGACGCACGCAAGCAATAAAACGCATGAGCTCAGCAATCCAATGATGGGGACTCTTCCCTGCCTTGTGTTCCGGACTGCGAGCATCGTGAGCCAGCCAAACGCTTTGATAATCACAAAGAAGTACACGATGTTCGCTGTGTCAATCAATCCAATCGAGAACTTTGAAACCCTTAGTTCTGGGTCGATGTAGAAAAACCAGTTTGAATACTCTGCCGGAACATATTGGGGGAGTGCTTTTGCGGCAAGTGAAACCGTAAGCCAGAAAAACGTTGTGACGATGTAGGCAACGGTTTGTGAATTTGTACATGCAGATACCATTAACCCTGTCGACAACACTGCCCCACCAAACAGCAGCAATCCTAGATACCCAGATAACACTGCACCAAAATCAACGGACGCATAGAACATCAACACAACCAAAAGCGGTAGCGTTGTCAGCAATAAACAAATCAAAATGAGCCATGCTGCCCAAAACTTCCCTTTCACAATTGAAAGCGCACTTGCTGGTGACGCAAGCGTCAATTGCCACGAACCCACTCGACGTTCTTCTGCGATGAGTCTCATCGTGATTGCAGGGCAAAGAATGATGAGCAGCCAAGTTGCGCCATTAAAGACTGGCTGCATTGAAGCAATGCCATTTGGAACAAACACTTGTCCAACAAATATGATTGAGCAGACGAGCGTAAAGAGCGCTGCAATAATTCCTGCTGTTGGAACAACAAAAAAGGAACGCACATCACGGAGGAAAATTGAGCACTCTTGATTCATCATGTTCCCGCCTCTGTGACAAGTCGCACGTATGATTCCTCGAGCGATGGTTTGACGGGGTTGATCAGACGAACCGAACCACCGAGCTCAGCAACATTCTTCGCAATCGATTCCTGCTCATCAATGGGAACCACTAGTCGAATCCAATCGACATCAATAATCGTCGCATCTGAATGTGTGATCGAATCCGCAACTGCATGAGGGGTGACTTCAACTTGCAATGCTGAAACTGCCGTTGAGAGTTCATCAAATGTTCCATCAACAACGCACTTCCCTCGTGAAAGAATGGTCACAACATCACACGTCGCTTCAACTTCAGCAAGGTTGTGCGATGAATACAAAATAGCGATGTACTTCGTTAACCCTTTTAACAATGACCGAAAGGTAAGGTGCTGCTCTGGGTCGAGACCAGTTGATGGTTCATCAAGGACTAAGAGCAGTGGCTCATGAAGAAGCGCACCTGCGATTGCAACGCGTTGTCTGTAACCGCGAGACAACGTCTCAATTGGTTTTTCAAGCACATCTTCAATGTCAAGCCGTTCTGACCACTTCTCAATTGACGTCATCAATTCAGATGTTGGCAAGCCATACATTCGCCCAACTGCTCTGAAATACTCCATTGGGTACAACTCTGGCGGAAGTGGCGCGCCATCTGGGACGTATCCGATTCGCTGTTTCACTTCTAACGCATCTGTTTCTAAATCAAAGCCATCCACAACCACCTTGCCTTCAGTTGGTGCGAGCACTCCACAAATCATGTTGAGGGTTGTTGTTTTTCCCGCTCCATTAGGCCCGAGTAATCCTCGAATCTGGCCAATTTCCACAGACACATCAAGCCCATCAACAACCGTTGAAGAGCCATATCGTTTGGAAAGTTTTTCAGCGTTTAACATATAAAAAGAGCGGATGTTTGAGAAATGATGCTCAGAAGTGCCTCATTCTTGCCTTATTGTGGAGTTTGTCAAGCCCCAAGGGATATAACTCCGATTCAAGGTGGATTGCATCCCATAAAAATGGGGTTAAGCTTGTTAGAGAGCGTTAGAACAATGTCCGACCAAAAAAGACGCTTGCACATCTCGTTTGATGTTTCAATCTCCCCAGAGATTGAAGCCGCGCTGTCTTCTCATTTTGATCTTGTAGAGAACTCCTCTGATGCTGATATTCAGCTCACTGGCGGCGGGCAAATGCAAGCAAAGATAAACGCCATTTGTGATGCGGGGATTGAACTCACCCAACTTGATGCGTCTCAAGTGAAATCACTCAATGTCGCCCAGCGCCTGCGACTCATGGAAGAGAAGGTTGTTCGGTATGTCCACGAATTGCTCGACATGGACAATTTCGAGGTTCGATTACTCGACAGGCGCACAGGGAATCTAGAACTCGTCATTGCTGAAAATCTATCTCCGCTCAAGATCGGTGAAACAATCAAAGCCGAAGAAAGCGGTCATGGCATTTGCGGATATGTCGCCGCGACCGGTCAAAGTTACATTTGTGAAGATGTTTCAAATGAACCCCTCTACAGAGAAGGGCTCGATGAGGCGGCATCAAGTTTAACTGTACCTCTATGGATGAATGACCAAATCATTGGCGTCTTTAATGCTGAGTCCTATCAACGAGGTGCTTTTGATGACAGCGACCGGCGGTTAGTAGAAATTTTCGGCAGGTACATTGCAAGCGCAATGCATACGCTCGACTTACTTGTCATCGAGCGGTACACAACCAACGAGCAACTTTCAAACATCATCGCTGAAGAAATCCAAGACCCCATCGAAGAGCTCGCTGAACTCGCAAAAACAGTGACGCAATCAGATGCAACGGTTGGAGAACAACTCAGCCGAACAATCAAAGAAATCCAAGACCGAATTGCTGCGTGCACATCAGGACCTCAAACAATCATCGACGCAGATCGCGCCAACTTTGTAAAACCTGACCCAGCAATGCAAGGGAAGCGTGTGCTTGTCGCTGATGATGAAGAAGCCGTACGAAGCGGCGTTCATGATGTTCTCACAAGACTTGGTTGCACCGTGACTGTTTGTGAAGATGGACTTGCAACAATTGATGCAATCAATCAAGCAAAGAGCGATGATTCCCCGTATGACATCATTCTCTCTGACATTCGCATGCCTGGCTGTAATGGTTATGAAGTCTATCAAGCGGCAACAGAAATCTGGCCTGATCAACTTGTCATTTTGATGACTGGGTTCGGGTATGACCCGAACCATTCAATCATGCGAGCAAGCCAAGAAGGCATGCACGCTGTTCTGTTCAAACCCTTCAGAACTGAACAGCTCATTGAAACAATCACAAAAGCCGTTCGAAAAACCGCTGATTGTTAACACCGTAAAGTAAACCCCCCTACAATTCTGCGATGTCTCAATTGAGTGACCAATGGACGACAAGCAAACTCCTTGATTGGATGACCCAATCGTTCGAATCACACGACGTCGATTCGCCCCGCGTTCTTGCCGAAATGCTTCTCACTGAAGTATATGGTGGTAACAGGATTGACCTGTATGCAAACGCTCAAAGGGTCGCAACCGAATCAGAGCGAGAGCGACTGAGGGAACTCGTCACAAGGGCGATGAAGCATGAGCCAGTGCAGTACATTCTTGGCAGATCGCTATTTTTTGGTCACGAGTTTTCTGTCAATCAATCGACGCTGATTCCAAGAAGCTGCACAGAAGTCCTCGTCATGCAGACGATTGAACATTGCAAAACTGTGCAAGACACGCCTCGAATTGCAGACATCGGCACCGGAAGCGGCTGCATTGGCTTAACAATTGCAAACCAACTCAAAGATGTCGATGTGACGCTTACAGATATCAGTTCCGAGGCACTTGAACTCGCGAAAGAGAATGCTCAATCACTCGGGCTAGAAGACCGACTCACAATTGCCCAAGGCGATGGCCTTGAACCGCTCAGCGGGTTGTATGACGTCTTGTGTTCGAACCCTCCGTACATTCCAAGTTGCGAGATGGAATCGCTCGCGCCTAATGTCAAAGATTGGGAGCCAGACCTAGCGCTCCATGGCGGGAGAGATGGGCTCCATGTGATCAGGCCAATGATTGAACACGCCCATACATTCCTCAAAGAAAACGGTTGCCTTCTCATTGAGATATCCCCTTCAATTAGGACTGAAATCGCCTCCGTTTTATCTGCCACAACGACCCTCAGAGACAGTGCAATTCTGAAGGATCAATATGGGGATGAGCGCTTCCTTCGCGCCTATAAATCCTAGCGAACACGCGCGTAGATAGATACAATACGCGGTCCATGGCACTCTTTAAGAAAAAGCAAAAAACACAGAGACAGGTCGAGGTCAATGCACTGAATGCACACAGCGTCTTTGATGCTGCAACGGAACAACGCATCCAAGCAATTGGCACCCGCATTCTTGACCATGCACGTAATCAAAAACAAAGTTGGTTATCAACTGCGTTCTGGTCTGACAAGTTGATGGACTGGGCCATGGAAGACGAACAGTTCAAGATTCAACTCTTTAGATTCGTTGACACTTTCCCAACGCTTGTTACGCCTGAGCAAGTCCATGACCATCTCATGGATTACCTTAGTCAGCCAGGCGTAAAACTTCCACCGGGAATGGGTCTTGGACTCAAAGCTGGCGGCATGATGCAAGGCACCATGACCAAAACTGTGACGAATCAAATCACAAAAATGGCGCAACGGTTTATTGCAGGCACTGATGCAGTGAGCGCACTCCCATCACTCGAAAAGATTTGGGATGAGGGCGTCGCATTTTCCGTTGACCTTCTTGGTGAAGCATGCGTGAGTAATGCAGAAGCTGCAGAGTATCGCCAACGATACCTTGATCTGCTTACAAATCTTCCAGAGACGGTAAAGCAATGGGAACCAAAACCCGTTCTTGAAAATGACCACCTCGGTCCAATTCCACGAACAAATATATCAATCAAAATCAGTTCACTCTTTGCGAATACCGACCCAATCGCACACGATGCATCCATTGAAGGACTTTTAGAAGCACTCCGTCCGATTCTTGAAGAAGCGGCCCGAAACGGCACGCTCATTAACTTCGACATGGAACAGTTTGAGTATAAAGATTTAACGCTTGAATTGTTCATGCGATGTTGTGACGAAATTGATTTCCCTGCGGGCATTGCAATGCAAGCGTATCTCAGAAGTGGAGATGATGACGCAAGACGCATCATCGAATGGTCTAAGCGAACAGGTCGACAGGTCACAGTACGACTCGTGAAAGGCGCGTACTGGGATTACGAAACGATTCATGCTGAAGAAATGGGATGGCCTGTCCCTGTCTGGAGCAGAAAAGTTGATACTGATGCGTGCTTTGAACGAATGGCTGCACAATTCATTGAATCAACACCAAAAGAACAAAACGAAGGCGGCGTAAAACTTGCACTTGGTTCACACAACATTCGATCCATTGCAACTGCACTTGCACTTCTAGAAAAACGAGGATTGCCGACCGCAGCACTTGAACTTCAAATGCTTAGAGGCATGGCTGATGAACTCAAATCTGCTGTGCTTTCTGAGGGTCTCCGGTTACGGGAATACGTTCCAGTAGGCGAAATGATTCCGGGTATGGCGTACCTCGTTCGAAGACTACTTGAAAACACTTCAAACGAATCATGGCTACGGTCAAGCTTCGTTGATGATGCGGATGCATCTGTATTGCTTGCATCACCACACATTCAACACGAAGAAGTTGATCCAGGCGTCGCACGAATCACTGAAGCGCCAGAGCGACATCAACTCTCCCCCGCAGTTGAAGGTGTAGGAGATGGTCGTCCCTTCTTCACAGAACCCTACAGAGATTTTGCAGACGCAAAACATCGAGAAGATTTTGCAAGCGCAATTGCCACCTCCAAGGTTCCTTCTGTCGACCGAATCGAAACGAAGGAAGAAGCAATTGCACTCGTCGACGTTGCTGAAAAAGCATTTGACACATGGCGTGACGAAGATCCATTAGTTCGTTCAAACGTTCTTGTAAAAGCAGCACAGTTGATGCGCGATCGCAGAGATGAACTCGCAGGCATCATTATGCAAGAAGCAGGAAAAACATGGCGAGAAGCAGATGGCGACGTCTGTGAGTCAATCGACTTCTGTGAGTATTACGCAAGAATGGCGCCTGAGTTGTTCTCATATGATCGACTCGGCGAGTTCATCGGCGAACTTGACCAACAGTTCTATCAGCCACGCGGCGTCACCGCAGTCATCAGCCCATGGAACTTCCCTATGGCAATTTGCTGCGGCATGACCGTTGCTGCCCTTGTCACAGGCAACTCCGTCATCGTTAAACCAGCGGGTCAAACAACAGGCATCGCAAAAATTGTGTGCGAGATGCTTTGGGATGCTGGTGCACCGAAAGATGTTTTACAGTTTGTGTGTGGTCCGGGTTCCGTCATCGGCTCAGCTCTTGTGCGTGACCCACGCGTTGCAATCATTGCATTTACTGGTTCTAAAAAAGTCGGCTTAGATATCCTTGAAGCGGCTGGTCAAACACCTGAGCATCAACCATTCGTGAAGAAAGTTGTGTGTGAAATGGGTGGCAAGAATGCCATCATCATCGATGCCTCTGCAGACCTTGACGAAGCTGTTCTAGGCGTGCGTCAATCAGCATTCGGCTATCAAGGACAGAAATGTTCTGCGTGCAGTCGCGCAATTGTTGTTGAGTCTGCACACGACCAGTTCCTTGAGCGGCTCGTTGAATCAACAAGAACATTGGTTGTTGGTGATGTCATGAATCCGGGCACTGACATGGGCCCAGTCATCGATAAAAACGCAGCAACTGAAATCCGTAACTACATTGAAATCGGAAAGAAAGAAGGCAAGCTTGAACTTGGTGAACCAACGCCGACTGATCTTGAAGCTCAAACCGGACGAGATTACATCAATCCTCACATTTTCTCTGGCATCTCCGGTGATGATGTGATTGCTCAAGAGGAAATCTTTGGTCCAGTTCTCGCGGTCATCAAGGTGAAGGATTTCGACGAGGCGCTTGAAGTTGCGAACTCAACTCCCTACAAGTTAACTGGCGCTGTCTACAGCAGAAAACCGGCACACCTCGAAAAAGCGCGTCGTCAGTTTAGGGTTGGTAATCTCTATCTCAATCGCACAAGCACAGGCGCCCTCGTTGGCCGGCAACCATTTGGCGGCTTCGGCATGTCTGGTGTTGGTTCAAAAGCAGGCGGCAAAGATTATCTATTGCAGTTTGTAGAACCACGTGCAATATGTGAAAACACGATGCGGCGCGGCTTCGCTCCTGGCTTATAAACCAAGCTGTCTAAGTGACTTTCTTAGAACGGTATAACCAACACTTTCTTCTTCATCGACGACGACATCGGCGCCAGCTGCTTCTAAGTACGTTGTATGTATGGAATACCGTGACCGTGCAACAATTGGGACCGTTGGCGAGCATGCCCTAATCTGATGAATGGTCTGTTCACTTGTTCGGTGGTCTGGAATTGTCAAGATACATAACTGGGCTGATTGAATTCCCGCATGTTCAAGGACATCTCGCCTTTGCGCATTGCCGAGAACCGTCATCGCCCCAACTTTTTGAGCGTCACGAATCCCATTCTCCCCCATGTCGATCACCACAACTCTTTTTCCAGACTCAAGCAAGTCAGGAACAATTCGTTTTCCAGCAACACCAAACCCAATGACGATGACGTGATGGTCACCCGTGTCATCAACAACACTTACAATTGACGATTCCTGTCTTCCAAGTAACACATCAATTGATTGTGCAATCTGTCTCGCGCGGGAAATCATAAATGGCGTGACCAAGAGCGTAATCAGCGATGAACTCATGAAGAGTTGGAACAAATCATCGCTGAGTAGTCCACTACCGTACGCTTCAGTACCCAAGACAAAACTAAATTCGCCAATCTGGGCCAGACATAATCCGCTTGCAACCGATAGTCGCCGTGGGTATTTCAAACATGAACTCATTAACCAAACGATGACTGACTTACCAATGATGATTGCAGTCACAAGAATGAGCACTTGAATGGCGTGGGTCCCCTCAAGAATCCATGGAATGTCAGCAAGCGTTCCTGTTACCCCAAAGAAGAGTGCGAGAAATATGTAGCGGAGCGGTGCAACATCGCCTCGTACTTGCGCCGCGTAAGGAGAACCCGCAAGAACGAGGCCCGCAACAAACGCGCCGAGCGCAGGTGAAAAACTGAGCAGGTGCGAGAGCCACATCGTTGACAAGCATGTCACGACACCGAGTAAGACTGGAAACTCACTTGAACGCTTGATGAGCGCAGCACCAAAGAACTTTGGAAGGATGAGTGCTCCAAAAAGAATGAGCGTCACAATAAGCGCAATGAACTTTACACCTGCCATTCCAAGTTCAGATGAAAGTTCAGTGCTTGAACCCTTTCCAAGAAATGCAACCATAATCATCAAGGGCACAATGGCGAGGTCTTGAACCAGAAGTACCATAAACGCGAGCCGGCCATGTTGAGCATCAAACTCTGATCTGTCTTGCAATACTCTAATGACGACCGCTGTTGAACTCAGCGCCGCCATTGCACCAATCACGAGTGCACCAGCGACATCGATTGAATAATAACGAGCAACCGCAAAACCGATGGCTCCGGTCACCACAATTTGTAACACCCCAAGCACAAACCCTTTGCCGACCAACTCGGTTAACTTTGCCCTATTAATTTCGAGCCCGATTGTAAAGAGCAACAATGAAACACCAATCTCAGCGATGGAGTGGATGGCTTCTTCGCCGGCAGTAAGCACATTGAACACACCGGGACCGAGCAATGTGCCAGCAATCAGATAGCCAACAATCCCACTTAATCCAATTTTTTCACACAACATGCCAAGCACGACGGCCGCGCTTAGAAGAATGGTAATCTCACTGAGAATATGCCAAAATTCCATAGGCAGCATCATACTTCAGTCACAAACGCATCATTGCGTCATTGAAGTAAAATACAGTTGAATGGAAATTGTGATTCTTCTATCAGTTGGATTCGTCGCAGGCACGCTCGGTGGCCTGCTTGGCATTGGTGGTTCAGTCATCATGATTCCTGCGACGGCGTTACTCCTCGGTTGGCCCTTTCATCTTGCGCAAGCCGTCGCCATGACTGTAAATCCCGCTGTCGCAGTTTCTGCAACCTACAAACATCAGAAAAACAACAACGTCTCTTGGCAAACAACGAAAGTCGTTCTGCCTGTAGCCCTCATTTGTATCTGTATTGCAGCATGGTTTAGCAATCAAATCCCAAGCCATTATTTAGAGTTACTTTTTGGCGTGTTTCTCATCTGGGTCTTCATTGATCAATGCAAGTCGGTGTTAGGAAGAACCGAGCCAGACGTTCACCCTGAAGGGACACCATCATTGACGAGAAGTTCCGTGACTGGCGGCTCAACTGGAACCATGGCTGGCCTGCTTGGGATTGGTGGTGGATTGATTCAAGTGCCACTTCTCAATAGAGTGTGCGGGCTTCCAATGAAAGTTGCTATCGGTACATCCTCATCAGTGATGTTTATAACAGCAATCTTTGGCGCGACAGTAAAAGACTTATCGCTTCCAAACTGCGTCGATGCAAGCGGAGAATCACTTGGACTAACCGCACTAGACGCCCTCCTTAAAGCACTCTGGCTCATCCCTGGCGCGATAGTCGGCGGTTTTGTTGGCGCTTGGCTGACAAACTTGTTGCCAGTCAAGCTCATCAGAATTGTGTTTGGATTGCTTGTTGCACTCGCATCTGTCAAACTGATTTCAGATGCGTTTAATGATCTAATGTGAGCGTTTTTGAATGGACGATTTGCACGCTTCGTTTAACGTCACAATCGAACTACGAATCGCCTTCATCCCATCTTCTTCGCCCATCTCAAGAAGCGCTTCCCCGCTCAGTGGTTGACCGGCGCGGACTTCAATCCAACCCCTTGCTTTCGGTTTTGTGCCAATCTTCCAAACGTCGTAGGCGCCATCGAAAGCAACTGGAACAACTGGCACCCTACTCTTTTTAATGAGTAGCCATAATCCTCGTTGGAATTCTCCGACCTCTCCATCAGATGTTCGTGTGCCCTCTGGAAAAATCATCACTCCTTGTCCGCTTTTGAGAACTTCAATTGCACGGCGAATCGCAACGGTATCGCTCTCGCCTCTGCGGATTGCTATAACACCAAACTTTTCCATGAGGTATGAAAGCACTTTTGATTTAAAAAGCGTAGCCCTCGCAATTGAGTGATACACACGATCATGAGCAACCGCCCCAACGATCATGGGATCAAAGTTTGATTGATGGTTTGCTGCGATGATGAATGGTCCGGATGCAGGAATGTGCTCCATTCCAAATCGACGACATCGATAGCACACTCGAAGCCAGACTCTCAATAGCCACAGCAATAACGTCCACCAAAAGAGCACCTTCCACATTGATGCTCCAGCACCTCGACGTTTGATCTCAAAAATACTTCTCATTGGTTACTGAGCGTGCGACGAACAATGTGTTCCATCTTCTCAACGACTTCTTCAAGTGTGTGGTTAGACGTGTTAATCACGACTGCACCTTCTGGGCAAATCAGTGGGCCATCACTTCTCGTCGAGTCAATGTGGTCTCTATTTTTTATATCTTCTGCGACGACGTCTGGGTGCACGTCATTACCAGATTCTTGCAGTTGCTTTGTTCTTCGTTTCGTTCGCTCCGCTAAATCAGCTTCTAAGAAAAAATGAACAATCGCTTCAGGAAACACAACCGAACCTTGATCACGTCCCTCTGTCACAAGAAGTGGATGCGTGCTTGCGATGATTCGTTGTTGATCCATCAACACTGCGCGTACCTCTGGCTGTTTTGCAACTGAAGAGACGATACCACTGATATCAAGTTCGCGAATACGCTCTGAAACATCAACTCCACCAAGCATCACTGTTGGAGGGTCTTTTTCCCAATTGAATGAAATCCCTACCTCGTTCACTTTATTGGCAAGGGCGAGCCCATCGGTTGGCTTAATGTCAAAATCGATTGCTAAGACAGCAACTGCGCGATACATCGCACCGGAATCTAAACACCCCGCGTCTAGTTTTTTTGCAAGAAGCCCTGCCACTGAAGACTTTCCAGTTCCAGCAGCTCCGTCAATTGTGATGATAGAGCGAGCGGTCATACATCAATCCCCCGGCTCTAAGTAAGCATACAACGCCTTTGAAGCTTTCGTGAGTTGAGGCATTGGATTACCAGAACCAGTGTAATTCAACGCAATCGTGTTGGAGTAACCAACATCAATCACTGCCTGCAGACCTGCCTCTAGGGAAATTGCCTTCTTTCCACGACCTGTTGGAAAATCAGCAATGATTGCACCTGCATATGGCGCTAATTTTTGCAGTGCCCCAATTCCATCACCCGTTGCGATGGCAGCAGAAAATGTAGGAAGTGCTCCAATTCTAAATCCACCCACTTGTTTAATAATTTCAATATGCTCATCTGGCTCACTGGTTTTGCCTTCACTTGGCTGAATGAGTAAATTCAACTCCAGTCGCTCTACGTATTGCATGGTTGAACGAAGGGACTCAATGATGTGCGTCACTTGATGTTCATCATCTGGAAAATGGGGTGTAATCCCAATCGCATTGCAACCCAATCTGTTCGCCGCCACAGACAGCCGGCGTATGCGTTCGATAGATTCTTCGCTCTTTGAGCCACCAAACTCAAGGACTGTATTGTCTCTGACGAGCAGGCATGGGGCATTCGCTTTATCTGCAAAGTTCCGGAACTTGTCATACGTTTCTAGTGACCACCCCGCAAGATGGTCAGCATCCACAACAATGCCCCTCAAATCGAGTTTCTCAGAGGAAGTGCTCGGTATGTCCTCAATCTGCACCTCTCCCTTTGACAACAGGGAGTTCATGGATTGCATGGCTAAAGTAAATAAAATTGACATGTAAATTTGAGTTCTTCGCTCGAATTTGAGATGTGATTCTTTACGAAGCGGTACTATACCTCTCCAAACCCACATAAGGAGAAATTTTCTAATGCCAAGTCCATCCGAATGTCGTTTTTCAGAATCTCATGAATGGTATACCGTCGAAGGTGACATCGTCACTGTTGGTATTTCCCAGTTTGCCGCAAATGAATTAACAGACATTACTTATGTTGAAATGCAACCCGTTGGCACCGCTGTTCAAGCAGGTGATTCAATGGGTGAGGTCGAGTCTGTCAAAACGACAAGCGATGTCATTTCAGCGTTTGATGGAGAAGTCATAGAAATCAACGACGCGGTGTCAGATGACCCTGCTTTATTGAATAGCGATCCTTTTGGTGCGGGGTGGTTGTCTAAGATCAAAATCAGTGATGCTTCATCATTGGAAGAATTGATGAACCAAGAAACCTACGACGGGAAATACCCTGCCTAACAACACAATGTTCCAACTTGTCAGCGAATTTAAACCATGTGGTGATCAACCACAATCGATTGAAACGCTCACAAATTGGATTCAAGATGGGGAACGACACAAAACGCTCCTTGGAGCAACCGGAACGGGTAAGACATTTACGATGGCGAACGTCATCGCAAATGTCAATAAACCCACCCTGATTCTAAGTCACAACAAAACGCTTGCTGCGCAACTCTTTGAAGAGATGAAATCCCTCTTCCCCAATAACGCAGTGACGTATTTTGTAAGTTATTACGATTACTATCAACCCGAAGCGTACATTCCTCAACGTGATATTTACATCGAAAAAGATGCTGCACGAAATGACGACCTCGACCGTCTTCGATTGAAAACAACAAGCAGTCTCATCGGTCGTGATGATGTCATCGTTGTTTCCTCAGTCAGTTGTATCTATGGTCTTGGTTCACCTGATTCATACCAAAATCGCATCGTGCACTTAAGTGTTGGCCAAACCAAGAATAGACGCAGTTTACTCCTTGAACTCAGCGATATGCAGTACCGCCGCAATGACTTAGATTTTGAACGAGGCACCTTCCGGCTCCGCGGTGATGTTCTCGAAATCTATCCCGCATATGAACAGTTCGGCATCCGCGTGGAGTTCTTTGGTGATGAGATTGAACGTGTGGAATTCATTCATCCTGTGAGTGGCGAAACACTCGCCCAAGAAACGGATGTCTTTATCTTCCCTGCAGTTCACTACGTCATGCCGCAAGAAGGGTTGAAACGTGCAACAAAAGCCATTCGCGCAGAACTCATGGAACACGTGAATATGCTTAAAGATAATGGGAAATTGTTAGAAGCCCAAAGAATTCTTGCTCGGACGCAATATGACTTAGAGATGATTGAGGAAGTTGGCTATTGCAACGGCATTGAAAACTATGCCAGACACTTAGAGGACAGACCCGAAGGGTCGAGACCATTTTGTTTACTCGATTACTTCAGGCACATTCCAAACCGAGATCCAAATGACTGGTTACTGTTTATTGATGAGTCACATGTCACAGTTCCACAGATTCGTGCGATGTTTAACGGCGACCAAGCACGAAAGAGAACGCTCGTTGAACATGGCTTCCGTCTACCTAGCGCGCTTGATAATCGCCCGCTCATGTTTGATGAGTTTAATGACCTCGTGCCTCAAACAGTGTACGTATCTGCAACGCCTTCTGACTTTGAGCTAGAACAATCTGGCGGCGAGGTCGCGGAGCAAGTCATTCGACCAACTGGCTTACTCGACCCAATCATCGAAGTAAAACCGGCTGAAAACCAAGTTCCTGACCTCATCGAGGAAGCAAAGTTAAGAGCAGAAAAAGGCCAACGCGTTCTTGTCACTGTGCTGACCAAACGGATGGCGGAGGAACTTTCCAGTTACCTTGATAAAACGAAACTCAGGTGTAAGTATCTCCACAGCGATATCGACACGCTAGAACGGATAGAGATTTTGCGTGAACTCCGCGAAGGCCTGTTTGATGTGCTCATCGGAGTCAATCTGTTGAGAGAAGGGTTGGATTTGCCAGAAGTTTCTCTTGTTTGCATTTTGGATGCGGATAAGTCAGGGTTTCTTCGGAGCGTGACGAGTCTCATTCAGACAATTGGACGTGCTGCTCGAAATGTTGATGCATCAGTCGTTTTGTATGGCGATGAGATTACAGAAAACATGCGGATTGCGATTGATGAAACGAATCGCCGCCGAGCGATTCAACTTGCGTACAACGAAGCAAACAACATCACACCAACGTCGATTAAGAAAGCAATTCGGAAGGGTATTGAAACAGAACTTGCCGCGAGAAAAATTGCTCGCGAGGCATTTCATGCTGACGGTACAGATGAAGAGTTTGATATCGATGAGCGAATCGAAATGCTAGAGAATGAAATGCTTGACGCAGCAGACAATCTTGAGTTTGAAAAAGCAGCAATGCTGCGGGACGATATTACTGCTCTGCGTCAAAAGTCTACGTGACTTCTGGCTGGAGTCGACAGCCAATGTCTTTGCGCCAAAATGCACCGTCAAAATGAATTGAAGAACACGCTTCAGTTGCTTGCGTTTTCGCATCTTCTAGTGAGTCAGCAATCGCTGTCACGCCGAGGACGCGACCGCCTGATGTTTGCAGTCCATCTTCAGTGACTGTTGTGCCAGCATGAAAGACGATGAGGTTGTCCGACTCAACGCTGTCGATACCCTCAATCGTTTTACCTTTGTGATAAGAACCGGGATATCCCTCACTACACATGACAACACAGCATGTCGTGACGTCATCAAATGTGATTAATGAACCGTCTAAGGTACCTGCAGCTGTTCTCCATAAGATGTCAACCAAGTCGCCATTGAGCCGTGCCATCAGTGGCTGTGTTTCTGGATCGCCAAAACGGCAATTGAACTCGAGCACCTTTGGACCTGCAGGTGTGAGCATGAGCCCTGCGTACAACACACCGCGATACGTCACACCATTTCGGCGCATTGCGTCAATCGCTGGCACAAGAATTTCTTTTTCAACTTGAGCCATCATTGTTTCATTTAAGAGTGGTGCTGGGCAGAATGCGCCCATACCGCCTGTGTTTGGACCAACATCCCCTTCGCCTACTTGCTTGTGGTCTTGACAGAGGTCTAACACCCAAATGGTTTCACCATCTACAAGTGCGAGCACACTTACTTCTTGTCCCGTCATCATTTCCTCAATGAGTAGCGTGTTGCCTGCTTCCCCAAACGCTTTATCTTGCATGATGAGTTCGATGGCTTCGAGCGTCTCACCGATGGTTTGACAGAGAATGACGCCCTTTCCAGCAGCAAGGCCAGATGCTTTAACGACGCAGGGTTCTTCGCGTTTACTGAGAATCTCATTCAGCTCATCTGAAAATGCTTCAGTCCCTCCCGCACCTTCAGTTTGGACTTCGTCCATGAACGTATTAATCTCTGCAGCAAGTTGTTCCTTGCCTTCAGATTCAAACTCTCGATCAAGCCCACGCAATACATAACGTTTGGCTGACTGGATATCTGAAAATGAACGAGCATCTGCAGTTGGAATTGACGCCTGCCTCATGAGTTCTTTCGCAAACGATTTATCTGCTTCAACTTTCGCAGCTTCTTTGCAGGGGCCAAAGACGAGTCGCGTCTCAGTTGTCAATTCATCAACGATGCCCTCTGCAAGCGGTACTTCGGGACCGACAACGACCAAATCAATGTCATGTTGGTCACACCATCTCCCAAGGAAAAAAGAACGGCTCGCATCCCACTTCTCTTCACATGGTTTCGCAAGTTTTGCAATCCCACCATTTGAACAATCAGTTGCGTAGAGTGTTCCAAGGCGCTCAGATTGCGACATCTTCCATGCAAGTGCATGTTCTCTGCCACCGCCACCGATGAGGAGGACGTTACATTGTTCTGGACATTCTCTTTTTCCCATTTGGGTATTGTACCAAAACCCTCTTAGGTCTCATCTTGAACAGGGATTTTGATTTCGCATTGGAAACCCTCCCGCTCATAACTTCGATCAATTGTGCCATGAAGTTCATGTGAAACCAACCCCTCAAGCAAGGAAGTTCCAGTGCCCTCTTCAATCGCGGAATCAATTGGAGGTCCACCACGCTCAGTCCAAGAGAACCGGCAGAGTAATGAATCGCTTGTATCAAATGCAATGATGACTGTGCCTTCTTCACAAGATAATGAGCCATACTTCATTGCATTTGTGGCAAGTTCGTGAATCACCATACACATCGGGCGAGCGTAAGTGCCGGGCAACTGCAATTCATCGCCGTGAATCTGAATGCGGTCTTCTTTGCCATCCATGTACGGTTGGAGTGTGAGCCGAAGAATCTCGCCCAACTCTGCTCCACTCCAATGTGTTTTTGCAAGGGATGAATGTGCAATTGCCAGCGCGTTGAGCCGACCATCAAGGGCGGTTGCAAACTCATCTATAGAAGTTGCATTTTGACGAGAGAGCATGACGAGCGACATGACTGATGCGATGTTGTTCTTGACTCGATGATCAAGCTCGCTCATCATGATCGTTTGTTGTTTCTCAAGTTCGTGCCTAAGCGTGATGTCAACAGCAACACCAGAGACGCCAACAACAAGTTTGTCTTCATCTAGCACTGGTGTAAACCACCCTTCAATCACATGGTTACCGATTTCAATACGCCCATGCGATTCGACACCTCCAAGTGCCTTGTTCACGTGCCTCAGCACCTCTGGATGATTACGGTAAATGTGATAAATGCTTTTGCCAACAACGCTGCCGCTCTCGGCCCCCATGATGCCAAGCCCCTGACCTTCGCTGAGTGTGAAGATGCCGTGAACGTCAATGCCAAACAAAACAACTGGCGAGTGTGATGTTATCAATCGATATTGTTCTTCCGAACGCCTCAGTTCAAACTCTTCAGCGGCGCTTTTACGGTCTTCAATTCTTCGTTCTACTGCTCTGGCGTATCCATTTAAAACGACTGTTGCTTCTTCAATTTCCATGGACAACCACGTCCGCTCACTTGGAACATCAAAACACGCCATCGCTTCAACGACGCCATTAATGATTGCCGGAACTGCGAGAATTGCCCCAACATTGTTGTTTGACAACGTCTTTACTACAGCACTTGGAAGTTGTGGGTCTTTGCATGACTCAATCACGATGTGCTGATTCAGCTCAAGCTGTGCCTTTGACCAATGAACGGCATCGGGTTCAACTGCTTCAGGAACTTCTGCTGATGCTTGCTCCCGATGCTTTACCCATTCATGGGTAATGAATGCCCTTCCATCAGTTCTGAATCGAACGAGCCGCGCCCTGTCTACGACGAGGCCCACGCCTAAAATGTGTAAAAACTCATTGATTGAACGGTTTAAGTCACTTGATTCAATCAGTCGAGAGAGTGATTCACGTCCTGCCAAGTGGATGCGATTTGCATATTCTTGACTTCTTAAATGTGTAAGGTCTGCAACGATGCCCGTGACACAACCATTGTTCACGCCGCATGTAAAACCCATCCAGCGATATCGATCATTGGCATCTCGAAATCGATATGCAAGTCGTTTTTCTTGATTCGGTTCAAGTGAATCGAGCGCAGCACGAATCGCATCAACATCACCCGGATGGATTCTGCCAATCCACAAGTCTGGGTTATCAACGAGTGATAGTCCGCCGAGCCCAAGTACCGTTGACAAATTGTCAGACGCTTTAACTGTGACCCAATCAGCTTGTTTAGCAACGGATTGAATACCTGATGACAGGTGATTAATGTCATTCGCATGGACAGTTGATGCACTCACAACTTCTACGATACTTCCTGCAGAATACCTTTTGGGTTATCCGTGGCGAAAACTCCTAAGAATGTTCGTTCACAATGGAAACAATCAATTTCTCCGTCGCTTCTGGTTCTTTCCAAGCTCGGTGAATTGCCCGAGGTATCGTATCTACGGTAAGTGGCATTAACACGGGGCAAACCGTTCGAACTAGGTTTGTGCATTTCATGATTGCTTCTTCGGCATTGCGTGTTACAAAGTGATGTTTGTCATCAAGCAATATCTCATGTATACCAATCGAGACGCATTGAGGTTTACAACGATACAAGGCATTGCCCTCCTCATTCGTGACGACTGTAACTTCTAATTCAATCGTCCAACGTTCGAGTTTCGCAGTGAGTACGACTTCTCCAGAAGTTGTAATGCCTACTGAGCCAGAAATCTCACCGCACCCTGAAGAATTGTTCAGGGCACGGCATGCTGCGATTTCTGCTGCATGAATGAGAAAGAGAGGAATTTGAGTAACCATTGTTTAGTTTTGCTCTGGGTCTACTGAAAACATCAAGATTTCGTTACAAAAGACATCAATGAGATTTGCTTCTTTACTCCACTGAATGAGCCACTCACTCTCTCCAACATTAAATGTGGCTTCTTCGATGCCGAGTTTTAATAGGTATCGAAGAACGTCTTCCCGATCTCCAGACAACGCAAGCAAAAGTTCATCAGGTGACCCCTTCACGCCATCAGGGAAAATGTAAAGTTCTTGTTCAAGAGATGGCCATTGTTCATCACTATGTTGGGGAATAGGCACATCACCCCGTAGCTTGAGCTCAAGCGTGACATTTTGATTGTCTGATTCAAAAACGCCTTCAACACCACCAATTGCACCGACGCTGTTCATCGTGGTTGTTTCATTCATCGTGGCTACGCTGGCAAAATGTTGTAAGCCGTCAATTCCTAATGCATCAAGTAAGCGTTGTAAATCTTCAATGTCGAGCCGGTAAACCCTGTTCGTGCCGACTTCAACAGCAATGCCAAGGTGAGGATAAAAACGATACGTCACACCATCATTGACAATGATAATATGCTCAAGACCATCTAAATCATATCGCCTGTTTTCTTCCATTGGCGGGTATCGCAAGACAAAGTGGAATTCGCCATCCTTCGATACCACCCTAAGTTCAAACGGAGTTGTTTGACAACCCACGACATTTCCTAAACAAGCAAGCAAACTTGTAGCCATTATTTTATGTATCAAATGCATACATTCTCCTTCCATTGTGCAACCACTGTCAATTGAGCGTTGTCATCAACATCGCACGAATAAAACACTTATGAAACAACATTCCATCGTTGTTTCTGAAGCATGTATTGTTGACTGACAATTTGGCAGAACTGAAATTTGTTGCTTTAAAAGATTCCCTTTAGTTTTCGCAAACATTAGAGAAAAGTGTGGCGTAAGAAAAACCGCAGTAAGTTTTCGATTCAGATTAATCACTTGTAACTTGCTGTGTTCTTTCACTCAATCTCGGTATGCGTGTAACGATCAATGAGAATTTCACAACTGCCGCGGGCAGAACGAGTTTGAGTTTCATGTTGTATTGAAGAGACAAGGAGTAACTAATGTCACAAACACTTCAAGCAAACAGGAAGGGTAGGCTCGAACAACTGTTCGATCTTGCGCAAGCTTATAGAGGGTGGAATCGAAGAGAGCTTGCGCAAAAAATTGGGCGGGATCCCACAAAACTGTGTCCAGAAAGTGGGAACCCAAAGTTTGACCTCGTTTTAGAACTGTCGGAGGTTTTAGATTGGTCAATTGAAGAAGTCGCGCATTGGATTTGGAATGGTGATGAACCAATAGACATTCCAATGGACACTTCATTTGAATTGCTCGATGAAAAAGCACAAGATGCACATCGAAATGGTGAGTATGAACGGCTTGTGAAAATCGCTGAAATGCAATTGCAAGTCGCAACAATGCCAGATGAACGCGCGCGTGCTTACAACCGCCTTGCTGGTGGTTGGGATGGGCTTGGCCGTTTCAATAGGGTACTCAGTGCCGCACAAAACGGATTACGCGAGTATCCAATCGACGCTGGATTGCGATTGCTATTGCAATCAACAACAGCAAATGCGCATTACACACTTTGGCAACTTGATGAGGCGCACGGAATGGCAAAGCGTGTCATTGATTATTTTGAAAAACTGCCACCAGAAAATGAACGTGAAAACGTTGCATCAGCCCACGCATGGTACGTGCTCGGTCACACACTAAGACGGATGATTGATGTCGATCCGGAGCAAGCAGCGCAACACGCATCAAACGCGAAAGCAGCGCTCGAAGAATCTGCGAAGCAGTATGAAGTACTTGGTAAAGAAGTTCACGATTCATACAGTGGTATTGCCCACACATGTTTTGGTGGGATTCTTGAGTGTGATGTCTATCTTGGTAAGGTCGATGCGCGCGAGGCCATTGCGCGCATTCTCGATGACTTTAATGATGTTGTCGAACCCGATGCGATGGACAAAGGCGATTGGCTTGAAAGTTATGGTTGGTGGAGCATCTTCGGTTGCAACATCACGCTTCGTCATATTGCTGATGAAAAAGACATTCAAAGATACATGGCACTCTTTACCAATAAAGCTGACGAGATTGCAAACTGTCTGAATCACTGGTCTATGCGAGAACGAGTATTCTCGATGCAGTTTGAAGGACGGAAACGACTCGTTGGTTGGACTGGCCAAGATATTCCTGTTGTGATTGACCAAGAAGATATTCGACTCATCACTGGAACGATGGGACGCTTCCCTCAGTTCCGAGATATGGGTTGGTCAATCCTTAATTGTGGCAACATCGTTCAAGATTAAGGAGGAACCCATGACACTTTTTAAAACCACTTTCTTTACCATCGTTGCGATTCTCGGCTGTACACACATTGCAGTTGCTGGTCCAGCGTCATTAAGCAAGAAAGACGTCCCAAAGATCACAGTCTTTGGTCACACAGGCCAAGATCCTGTTTACAAATCAACGATTGGTAAACCGAACAGTAAATGGGATATGCCTACACTAGACCCTTCCTCCCTAAGTGATCTCAGCACCATTTCACTCATTGAGTTAGATGTTCTCAATAAAAAAGAAGATTGGATTGCTAGCCAAACTAATTCAACTTCATCATTGAGTACTGAGTTCACGCTACCTCAACTCGACGCGATTTCAGCTGCACGGGTTGATGATAGATCCAAAGGTATTGGGGGTGGCGGCACTGTTCCTGCTCCATCTGCAATTCCTTTACTTCTCATAGGGCTTGCCTCTTCCGTTAAACGAAGGCGTGCTTAATCTTAAGACGGTTGGTGTGCCGAACGAAAGTTCGGCACACCAATGGCATCGGGGGCTACCACTGTGTACTCTATACACATGGCAAAGTACACAAGAATACACCGGCTACTTGAAATCATTTCGCTTATCCAAGCGCAGCGTGGTTGGACTGCGAAAGCACTCGCAGAGAAATGTGAAACATCAGAACGCAACGTGTACCGCGATATCGACCAGATTCGTGAAGCAGGCATCCCAGTTGAATCTGGGAGTGGCGACGAAGGATATCGAATCAACGGCGCATTCTTTATGCCACCCGTTCGACTCACGTTTGAAGAAGCGCTATCAATTGCAACACTCGTTGAAACGCTTGCTGATTCAGGCGCAATTCCATTTGCAAAACCAGCATCAATGGCGATGAACAAGATTCTCTCTCAACTTCCGTTCGATGTGAAGGATGAGTTGTTGAATCGGTTAAGTACCATGCAACTCCGGTCGACAAAAACGACTGACGAGGGCGGCTATGAAGATGTCTATGACAAAGTGCAACAATCACTGTTGTCAAAAACAATGCTGAACTGTAAATATGAAAGCACCTCTTCAACCAACCATGACGAACCCTTTTTGTTTCATCCATATGCGCTTTTCTTTGGAACACGAGCGTGGTATGTCGTCGGTTTTCATGAAGGGCGAGACGCCATACGCACACTTAAATTGAGCCGGTTCATTGCAATTGAACCAACGAGTTTGACGTATGACATTCCACCTTCATTTAATCTTGACTCGCATTTGGGTAATGCGTGGAACATGATTTCAGGTGAAGAAGACTTTGAAGTTGAACTTCACTTTAAACATCCCTTCTCTCAAACGGTGAGTGATACGACGTGGCACCCAACACAAAACATTGAATGGCATGATGATGATTCCTGCACATTAACATGCACAGTTTCTGGTCTAGAAGAAATTGTTTGGTGGGTGCTTTCAATGGGACCAAACTGTGAAGTCGTCAAGCCACTTGAGTTACGTAATCGAGTTCAATCCTTAGCAGAGCAGACGCTTTCCCTGTATCAAGAAGCGCAGGCGACTTAACGCGTTCGCTGAATCACAGCGATAAAAAAGCCAGTCGTCAATGCACTTGGAACGATTCGAAGGGCATTCGATAAATCGATCGAAGTTGTCCACTCTTGAAAGCTTGTGAGTGGTTCTCGCACGATGTTGGCTAGTGTTGCTTGAGGCGCTTGGATGATGTTCGCATGAACAGACTGCTTCCTTAACACTTTATCAAGCACCATTTCATTTTCTTCGGGCGCAAACGTGCACGTTGAATACACCACATGACCGCCTACCTTTACACACCTAAGTGCTGAAGAAAGTATTTGTTGTTGGAGTTTGGCAAGCGTTTTGATTGATTGTTCACTCCAGCGTGACATGCGAACGGGCTTCTCCATCCTGAACCGCCCTTCACCACTGCACGGCACATCGACGAGGACTCTGTCAAAGCAATCTGTGTACGTCTTGCCAAGCAGTTCTGCTGGTTTGTTTATCACTTCAACATTAGTTGCGCCCTGTTGTTGGAGAATCTCACGTAATCGGTAAAGCCGTTTCTTAGAACGATCGTTTGCGATGATGCGACCCTTGTTATTCATGATCGCAGCAATCAAACTTGTCTTTGAGCCAGGCGCGGCACACATGTCTAAGACTGCCATACCTTCACTTACTTGAAGCAGGTGTGCCGCAAGCATGCTTGAAGTTGATTGAATGTAGACCTTGCCCTCTTGGTAGACGTCGAGTGCTTGCAGTTCGCGTATCGTCCCATCTTTAAGGACAAATGCATCGGGGCACCAATCGATGGGCTCTACCTTAAGCGCGGAGTTTGCAATTTCACTCAAGACTTCATCGCGTGTTCCCCTGAGCGTGTTAACCCTAAACGTCACCACCCTATCGCTAGAAAATGATTCAATAACAGATTCAAAGTCATCCCCAAGAATATCCCGCAACCTCTCAAGTGCTCTTGGTGGTAGTTTCGATTCGGCAGATTGAATCTCGCTCATTCACACATTTTAATACAAGATGTGTATTAGCCACACATGCCCAGAATCTCAATGTCATCGTCAAGTCGCCCTGTAAGTAGCGTCTCATCAAGTTCGATGCATCGAACCGAGTTTGAACTGGGCGTTTCAAAGAGATGAATCGAGAAACGCCTTGGCTTATCCTCTGGCCGAGGCGTTGAAGTTGAAACCTGGGGCGTATGACTCACGCGAGCGCGTCCACCAATGACGCCAGCGCTGTCTTGAATTGTTCTGTGAAGTTCGATGTGATTGATTCGCATAACCATGATTGATTCTCCTGTTGCTAAAGTGCCAGATGCACTGTTTCTTCCTGTGCAAGAGAAGTATCGTCTACCCCACTGACAACATCATGTCAGTCATTTGATAGGTTTTTGTTAGGGTTTCTGCGGTTAAATCAACGCAAATCCTAAAATCAGCCCTGCTGGGGCACAATAGCCGGCGAAGCGGCATTCACGATTGATTCAATTGTATTCACTGATGTTTTGACTGCCTCAACCGCCTGAAGCAAATCATCTTTGGTCGTCGTGCGAGCGAAACTAAATCGGACTGCACCCCACTCGCCTTCATCAGGTGTGCCAAGCGCCTCAATGACTTTTGATTCTTTAAGTGCGCCACTCGAACACGCTGAGCCGGAAGAAGCACACACACCGTTCTCTGATAACACAAGGAGCATCAGTTCACCTTTGACACCCGGAAAGAGAATTGAAGATGTGGTCCATGCTCTGTCTGCACCGGATGAGTTAACTGAAATCTCAGGCATGGCTTCTTTGAGCGTATCTTCAAAGAGCGCCTTATTCGCTTCCATCGCCTTAATGTTTTCTTCGCTGAGCCATTCAATTGCACTTTCGCATGCAATGCCAAAACCGAGAATTGAAGGAACATTTTCCGTTCCACCTCGTCGCCCACGTTCTTGAGGACCACCCGTAACAAGTGGTGACACTGTGATCCCACGACGAGCGTAAAGCGCTCCGACACCTTTTGGTCCGTGAAACTTATGTGCAGCGAAGGTCAATAAATCGACAGGCACGTCTTGGACATTGACTGGCATCTTCGCAACCCACTGCGTCCCGTCACTATGAATGAGTACATCATGTTTATGACATAGCTCAGTCGCTTTTTCAATTGGCTCAATGACGCCCGTTTCGTTGTTACACCACATAAGCGAAACAAGGGCAATCTCAGATGCTCGCTCTTCTAAAACTTCTTTGAGGTGCTCCATACACATCACGCCATTTGAACAATTACGTAGGCGAATGACTTCCATACCACACTCAGCGAGCGCGTCAGCTTTTTCTCCGACTGCAGCATGCTCAAGATGACTTGTCACAATCACTTTGCGATCTCGATGCGTATCGCACGCCGTCTGGATTGCTAGATTCGCCGCTTCAGTTCCCCCTGAAGTAAATGTAATCTCAGCCGGCATTGCGCCAATCAGTTTTGCAACTGATTCTCTTGCCAAATCGACTTGCCGCCTTGCCTCTTGTCCAATTCGATGAATACTCGATGGGTTTCCCCAGTTTTCATTCATTGCAGATAGCACCACTTCATTGACTTCAGTGAGCGGTTTCGTCGTTGCGTTGTTATCGAGGTAGATCATGTTGTTCTAAATGAATATTGTATTTTAGTTCAACATTCACTGCTCATGCTTCACAACAGCGATATGCAGTTTTAGCGTGAGGAACCAACAGAGAATCGCAACGACGCTACAAACGATAAAGATGTGTTGGGGCGCATCGCCAAACAATGGCCTTCCAATCCAATATAAAAGAGAAGCAATTGCCATAAACGAAAATGACATGGCGTTCGTGGTCGCTAAAATCTGACCCCTTCGCTCAGGCGTTGAAAGCACTTGCAAGAGTGATTGAATAGGGACTGCATACATGCCAGCAGTAATGCCTACGACAAAAAGTCCAACCGACATAAATCCTAAACTTGGGGGCAATACGCCTAATCCAAAGAGCGATATGACCATCGCAAAGGCGCTATATCTCGAAATGCGTACATTGATATGACCTTTGGAAATGTAACCTGAAAGTATCGAGCCAACACCAACAGAAACCCCAAGGCCTGCGAGCATGTAAGACACAATCGAATCACTGACATCAAGCAATACACCAAGTTCAGTTACGATGAGAAGCGCAACTGTCGCAATGAAGTAAAAGTTAGCCCAAGCAATTGCAGCGCGAAGAAGAGGCGTCTTTGACATTTCACGAACAGATGATGCGTACGATGCAAAACCATTGAGCGGCAGTGAACGCTCAGGGTTGATTGCTTGTAATTTCGGAAGCCAGAGAATTGCAATGAGCCCTATGAGTGAAACACCCACCATTGCAATGAGTGGGAACCATAACGAGTTTTGACCATTGTTATTGGTGTTGATTGAATCACTTAAAAATCCAGCAATAAGCATGCCCACAATGACTGCGATGTTTGTGAACATATTCAGCAAACCATTGGCTTTGCTTACGTCTTGTTCATTAACAATTTCTGGAATCATGCCATACTTAGACGGCGCAAAGAAAGTCGATTGAATGGCAAGCAATACCATCGCAAGTGCGGTGAGCCAAAACGTGCCCGTTACGAAACCGAGTCCACCCATCAATGCAAGTGGCACCTCGCAACACTTCATGCTTACTGCAATCGTCCGTTTTGAATACTTGTCAGACAGTGGCCCTGCCCAGCCAGAGAAAATAATAAAGGGCACAAACAAACACAACGCAATGAGCCCCTGCCCGCCCTCACCGAGTTTGCCTTCCCATATGCCGCGGACCACTGCAAAACTTAAAAGCGTCTTTAAGATGTTGTCATTGGCAGCCCCCATGAACTGCGCTACGAGCAGTGAGACGAGCCCCTTGCGAGGAATCGGAGGCGCAGTCGTAACATCGCGTGCATTCACATTGCACACAATACTTGAGAATACCCATGCTTGTACCAAGAAAAAAGCATGGAAGATCGCATTAGACCTTCCATGCTCAATTCAGGAATGATTCTACTTACTCTGCTGGTTCAGTCTCAGCTGAGGGCTCTTCCACTACATCGCCTTCAAGCACACCTCGTGCAACCAAGACCTTATGCTTAATCTCATCAAACAATTCCATATTGTCCTTGATGAACTGCTTAGCATTTTCTCTGCCCTGACCGAGACGAGTTTCACCATAACTAAACCATGAACCGCTCTTGGCAACAATGCCATCCTCACACGCTAGGTCAATGAGGTCGCCAGTCAAACTAATGCCTTCATTGAACATGATGTCAAACTCAGCTGTTCTAAATGGTGGAGCCGTTTTGTTTTTCACAACGCGAGCACGCACTCTGTTACCGATTGGCTTATCGCCATCTTTGATAGAACCGATACGGCGGATGTCCACACGAATGGATGAATAGAACTTTAGAGCGCGACCGCCCGGTGTTGTTTCAGGATTGCCAAACATCACGCCAATCTTCTCACGGATTTGGTTGATAAAGATGACCATGCAATCGCTTTTTGCAATTGCTCCAGTGAGCTTTCGCATTGCTTGACTCATCAATCGTGCTTGCAAGCCAACGTGCGTGTCGCCCATTTCGCCTTCAATCTCAGCTCTTGGGATGAGCGCTGCAACCGAGTCAACGACGACGACATCGACTGCGTTAGAGCGTACGAGCATTTCGCAAATCTCAAGCGCTTGCTCGCCCGTGTCTGGTTGCGACACAAGCAGTGCATCGACGTCGACGCCAAGTTGTTTTGCCCAGACTGGATCAAGCGCGTGCTCCGCATCGATGAATGCAGCGACGCCACCCTTTTGTGCTTGCGCCGCAATGTTCAATGCAAGTGTTGTTTTACCTGATGACTCAGGGCCAAAAATCTCGATGACTCTGCCGCGCGGCATGCCTTTTCCGCCAAGCGCTAAATCCAAACTGATTGCACCTGTTGAGATGGCTGGAATTGCGTTTGCGTCTTCGCCATTGAGACGCATGATTGCGCCACTTCCAAATGCCTTATCGATTTGAGAAAGTGCGTTTTCTAACGCTTGCCGCTTCCCCTTGTCTTCAATCATCGAACTCGCTTTCGCGTCCGTCTTCTTCGTTTTAGTTGCCATTGATGTCTTCGCCTTCCGTGGTTTTGAAGCACTTTGTGTTCTATCATCACATACGATACCGCCCTTTTCATCTTTAACGCCTGCTTTTGCAGTTTTTCGAGCGGGTTTCTTTTTGTCGGCTTTGCCGTTTAGTGTTGCTGTTGTCATCTCAAAGTGCTCCTTCAATAGAGTTCCGTTTGTTAGGTTTCTGATAGGATGACAAATTCATCGGCAATGTCAACCGATGTTCGGTAGTTATTCGGTATAAAACATTGTTTTTTATTCAAAAATGAGGTTTTGCCTGACACACTGTTGTCAGGGCACGACCAGTTAAGACGGTGTGAGCCCGCCCGCCCAGTTCGGGGTCGGCGGCGTCCATTCGTTCACATCAATTGTCGAGAACCACTCAATGGTTTTAGCAAGCCCTTCCTTGAGCTCAACCTCTGGCGACCAACCAAGCACCTCGCTTGCCCTGTCAATCACTGGCTGGCGTTGCAGCGGGTCGTCTGCCGGAAGTGGCGAATGCTCAAGCGTGGAATTGCTCTGCGTCAACTCAATCACAAGGGTTGCGAGTTCAAGCATGGTGAACTCTTTCGGGTTCCCTAAATTGATTGGCCCTTTGGCATCACTGCACTCACTCACGCGAACGAGCCCACGAATCAAATCAGACACAAAACAAAATGAGCGGGATTGTTCTCCATCACCAAACACAGTCAGCGCATCACCCGCAATTGCTTGCCTGATAAAGTTGCTCACGACTCGTCCATCGAAGGGATGCATGTGCGGCCCATACGTGTTAAAAATGCGTGCAACTCTGACATCAACATTATGCATTCGGTTGTAATCAAACATGAGCGTTTCGGCAGCGCGCTTCCCTTCGTCATAGCACGCCCGCAATCCAATTGGATTGACGCATCCTCGATACGACTCCGGTTGCGGGTGAACCTGCGGGTCGCCATACACTTCACTCGTTGAAGCATGTACAACGGTTGCTCCCGTTGTTTTAGCTAGCTCAAGTGCATGAAGCGCGCCTAGAACGCTTATCTTTAATGTATAGATTGGGTCATATTGATAATGACCGGGCGCAGCGGGACACGCCAAGTTAAAAATAACATCTGATTCAACCGTGTACGGCTCAGTGACATCGTGCTCAATAAATGAAAATCGCTCGTGCGAAAACAAGTGCTCAATCGTTTCCTTGCGGCTAGTAAACAAGTTGTCGAGGCAAATCACTTCGTCACCCCGATCAAGAAGCGATTGACAAAGATGAGAGCCAAGGAATCCTGCGCCACCTGTAACTAATGAACGTGTTGCCATAGTGCGTAGGATAGCGTGATACAGTACCGCCATGCGAACTGTCGTTGGCACAATGACTGGAACGAGTATGGATGGCGTCGACGCAGTTGCTGTAGCAATCGATGGACATGGCCTTGAGATGCAAGCGTCATTCATTGACATCGCATCTGTTTCATTTGATGATATTCGGGACGACCTTCAAGCCCTACATGCATCCGAACAAGACTCTTGCAGCAAGTTTGCCCTAATCATCGGCGATCGAACACGGCAAGCAATCGACGCACTACAGCTTCCTCAAATTGACCTCATCGCCCTTCACGGCCAAACGATTTACCACAAGCCGCCAACATCAATTCAACTCATCAATCCGGCGCCAGTCGTCGAAGCTTTTGATTGCACCGTGCTTGACCAACCCCGCCAAATGGACTTAATGCTCGGCGGCGAAGGAGCACCAATCACACCGCTTGCAGATTGGGTCATGTTTCGTGCGCAAGAACACGATGTAGCCATCGTCAATCTTGGCGGTTTTTGCAATGTCACGATGCTCCCTGCACAGTGCACTCCGCAGGATATTCAGGGCTTTGACGTGTGTTGTTGCAATCTTTTGTTAAACAGCATCGCACAAGAGCGAACAGGCAAATCGTTTGACAACAATGGCGAACTTGCAAGCCAAGGTAAAGTGATTGAATCGCTGCATGAGGCAATCACGAGAATGCTCTCGACCCAACATCACGACAAGCAATCTCTTGGTCATGCAGATGACCTCGGCCAACTCGTTTCAAACTGGGAAGACGTACCTAGTGCTGACCTTGCTGCAACTGCATGTGCTGCAATTGGAACGTGCATCACTCATGCAACGAGGGACGCAGATGCAATCTACCTTGCAGGAGGCGGTTGCCAAAACCAACAACTCGCAAGCCATATCAAACATAGTGGCACCGTCGCAGACCTTGGCGTGCCAATTCAAGCACGGGAAGGGATGGCGGTGGCCATTCTAGGCGCAATGCATATGGACAACATCTCAATCACACTTGAGCAAGTCACTGGAAGGCGCGAGTCAGAAAACGTCGTTGGCTTTACTCAGGCAAGTCCGTAAAGCGGTTTGAGTTTCGACTCAAGGTGACGCATGAGCGGGTCAGCAGAAAGCGGAGCACCGGTGACATGTTCACACAATTCAGCAGCACGGTACGTTTTTCCAAGTGCATGAATATTGGTATTGAGCCACGACTTCAATGTGCCGAACTCACCCTGCGCAAACTCTTCGTACAAAGAAGGATGATCTGCGAGTGCTTTTTCAAAGAACTGTGCACAGTACAAGTTGCCAAGGGTGTAAGTTGGGAAGTAGCCAAGTGAAGTCATTGACCAATGGATGTCTTGCAGACACCCTTTAGTGTCACTCGGCACTTCAATGCCGAGATAATCTTTGTATCGCTGATTCCACGCATCTGGCAAATCTGCGACTGCCAAAGTGCCGTTCATCAACATTCGTTCAAGTTCAAACCGAATCATGATGTGCATGTTGTACGTTGCTTCGTCCGCTTCAACTCGAATGAAGTCTGGCTTGACGATGTTCGCTCCACCATACACATCTTCGAATGAAAGCGATGCTGTTTTACTGCCAAAGAATTTTTCCATTTGAGGGTAACACCATCGCCAGAACGCTTCACTTCGCCCAACTTGGTTTTCCCACATTCGGCTTTGCGATTCATGAATGCCGAGCGACACAGAATGCCCCATCGGTGTTCCTACATGTTCAAACAAGAGTCCTTGCTCGTAAATACCGTGACCAGCTTCATGCATCGTTGAACCGATGGCGTCATTGACGTTACTTTCATGGAACCGTGTCGTGAGGCGAACATCATTGCAATGCGTACCACTACAGAATGGATGAGTTGATTCATCTAGGCGTCCAGCGTCAAAATCGAAACCGATTTGCTGTGCGATGTTGCGTACAAATGCTTTTTGTTCTTCAATCGGAAGCTTTATCTCATTGAATGCGTTGCTTGGTTTTGTTGAACTGCCCATGAGTTCATCGAGAAGCGTTTGCAATCGTTCTCTGAGCGGTGTAAACACTTCACTTACCTGTGCAGCAGTGCAACCGGGCTCATAATCTTCTGCGAGTGCATCCCATGGCTCGCCGCCCTCTGCCCAACCGTAACATTCTGCTTTCTTTTGAAGCAGTGCGACAATCTTCTCCAACCATGGCTGAAACGTCTTAAAGTCGTTGTTCTTTCTTGCTTCCGCCCAAGCACTTTGCCCGCGACTTGCGAGCATCGCTTCTTCTTCAACAAGTGAAGTCGGTAACTTGGTTGCTCTGTCATACGCATGCCGAAGTTCACGAACATTGACGGCTTCTGCACTTAGTGGATTTGACATGATGTTTGCATCATCTTCACACGCTTTAAGCAAATCATTGCCCTGCGAACTCGTTTTTAACTCGTGGTAAAGGCGAGATGCAACTGCAATCTGATCAGCACGGTACTCAATGCCTTTCGGTGGCATTTTGACTTCTTGGTCCCAGTGCAAAATCGCAATCGTCGTGCCAAGTGCTGTGACATCCTTTGATTGTTTAATGAGTTGTTCGTAAGCTGAAGCTGTTGCAGTCGTCATTCTGTTCTCCTTTTTGGGACTCCCATCATAACGACAGCGAACCGCCTGTGGCGGTTCGCTGCAAAATCCAGTTTAATCTTTTACGCTTACAGTGACTCAAGATACTCGATGATGAGTTCGCCCTGAGCATCTGTTCGTGTTTTTGCATGATCTAGTGCATTCTTGCCAGCTTTATCTTTCGCTGCAACATCTGATCCGCCTTCGACGAGCAACTTAACTTTCGCAAGCGTCACATTGTTGCTTCCTGCAGCAATCATCAGTGCTGTCTGACCACCATTGTCAATTGCGTTTAATGATCCGCCAGCTTCAAGCAATTGCTCAACACCAGCTTTCGTGCCAGTACGGACTGCATGCATCAATGGTGTTCTGCCTTCGGCGTTATCACGAACGGTCACATCTGCACCTTCTTCGAGAAGGATCGGGATTGAGTCAGCATCGCCGAAACCAGAAGCCCATAGAAGTGGTGTATAACCAAGCACAGAGTCACGAACATTGACATCGGCACCATTTTCAATCAGTAGTGCAACGCCATCTGCATTGCCAAAACCAGACGCCCATGAGATTGGTGCATTGCCAAGCGTATCTCTTGCTTGAATGTCTGCACCTGCGTCGAGCAACACTTGTATTGCATCGTTGTTCTTTGAACGAGCTGCATACATCAAAGGTGTTCGGTTGACTCTATCAACACGTTCAACATCTTCACCCAAATCGAGCAGCCCGATAATCGTGTCAGCGTCACCTTCTTCTGCTGCAACGCTGAGCAGTGAAACACCACTCTTATCAACAGCTTTAAACTGGCCTTTGCCATCTTGGATAAATTTGATGACCTTCGCACCTTGACCTGCTTTGATGAACCGAGCAAGTTGGTCGCCAGTGAGTGGCTTCGTTGGATCTTTTGTGAGCAAGTCGCCATTTGCTCGTTTTGCCCGAATTAAATCATTGAGACGTGCACGCTGTTCCGCGTTCAAGCGAACGTTCGTTGTGATTTCTTTACAAAGAGGATGATCAAGTCGGATTGTCATTTTGGTTGACATGACAACTTCCCACCACTTGTCCCAATCGATTTCAATGACTTGCTCGGGTGCAGCTTCTTCAGAGAAGCCGGTTGCAACTGCTGGAACCAAGTTTGTCACTTTAAATGGTTGCCCATCAATTGATTTAAGTGTCAGTTTCGTTGTTTGACCTTCACCGATTGTGAGTGGGTCTTTGTCGACTGTCACATATGCGATTGTTTTCACTTTGACTGGAACTCGTAGTGATGGGTACCCCTCGATGTTAAATGTCACTGTTTTTGAAATTGTTCTTGCGCGACCTTTTCCGTCCATTTGGACTGAAACATCAAGCGAGTCGCCCGGAAGGATTACTGTGTTTGGTTTAAAGTCAGAAGTCGTGCAACCGCAACTTGCTTTTGATTGAAGAATCTTGACAGGCGCGTCGCTTGTGTTCGTTAACGTGACCACGCCATCTGCTTTTTCACTTGTGGAAATCTCACCTAAATCGATGGAAGTCGGTGAAGCAACAATGACTTGTTCAGCATCACTCTCTTGCGCTGGTCGACTGTTTGGCGAGAGGCCAGTGGGTTTTGGTCCCCCAACCGAAGTCGGTGCTTTCGTTCCGCTCAGACCAGTTGGCTTTTGTTTGTCTTGCCCGAAGGACTCAGCCGAAACAAAGCAGACGAGCGATAGAGTCAATAATGAAGTTGCGAATCTATTTTTAAACATTTCTTTTCTTCCAAAAATCCTGATGATTTAATAAGTCTCGATAAGGAGTGTGATTCCGTATTGTAAGTTCAATTACACAAAGGACAAGTTTGAACACAATACAACGTGATTCTGAGTAAACTATTGCTGTTTCGGCATAGAAACCCTTATTGTTAAGCATATTCAATAGAAAAAGATTAGAGGACCACTTCATGTCATTCTCGGACCTTCCTGAACATATCCAGATGCCTGCCTTGCGAGGCATGCAGCCAATTCCAATTAAAAAGGGCGACACCCCCCTTGTATTGCTGAGAGACGTATTTGCCTTGGCTGAAGAAACTGTGGCTGTGCCAGCTCCAATTTTTGCAGTGATTCAACAAATCAATGGCACAAGGACGGCTGAAGAAATCGCAAATGCCACGAAAGCACCGCCCGACCAGTTAATTGAACTTCTTGAGAAACTCGACTCAGTTGGCTTGCTCTGGGGACCAACCTCAAAGAAGCTTGAGGAAGAGAAACTCGCGGATTTGAGAAGTATTGGATATTTCCCTGCGAAAGCGAGTGCGACCCTTGGAGAAGATGGTGATGCGTGTAAGGCGGCCATTCAAAAGTGGTTTGATGAAACTGAGGATCCAGAGATTGAAGAATCTGTAAAGGGCATCGTTGCACCCCATCTCGATTACAGCAGGGGTTGGCCAAACTACGCAAGTGCTTACTATGCGTGGCAAACTACTGAAAAACCTGACAGGGTCGTCATTCTCGGCACGAATCACTTCGGCAATGGAGACGGCGTTGTGCTCAGCACTCTTGGGTTCGATACACCGATGGGCACAGTGAGCATCGACAATGATGTGGTGCGTTCTCTTGAAACGAAACTAGGCAGTGGCGTTTCTGTTGACGAGTTAGATCATATCGCAGAGCACTCAATCGAGTTGCATTTACCATGGATTCAGTACTGCTTTGGTGACGTTCCAATCGTAGCCGCACTCATCCCTTCACCACTTGTTGAAATGATCGAAGACGATGATGAGCGAACCACAACTGATGCGTTCGTAAGTGCCCTCAACGAGACGCTAGCAGAGGTCGGCGGGACAACATACTTCGTGTCATCGGCTGACTTGAGTCATGTTGGACCACAGTTTGGGGAGCCGCGCCCAGTCGATGACCAACGAAAGTTTGACGTTGAGCGTCACGACCGCGAGATGATGGCGAAATACATGGAAAATGACCCCGACCAGTTCATCGAGGCAATGAAGTGGAACAATAACGCCACAAGATGGTGCAGCATTGGCAATATGTCAGCCATCTTGAAACTTGCCAATCCGAGCGACATCGAGCTTATTGATTACAGGCAAGCGAGTGATGAACGAGGCGCTGTGCTCGTTTCGAGTTGCGCAATGATGCTTTCATAATTTTTCTGAATTATGGGAACCTTTGCCCCGTCCCTTACGAATGAATGGATGTGCCGCAAGGCACGACTATCCTACCCCCCACACAGGAGCCCGTCTGTTTTTTGACAACGGGTTCTCTTTTTTTTGACCACCCAACCACAACCCCCATTTTAAAGCCACAATAGAACCATGATTGCAGTTGTTCAGCGTGTTTCAAAAGCGAGCGTGACTGTGGCGGAACATAACGTTGTCAACGCCATTGAGCATGGCATGTGCGTTTTACTGGGCGTCGAAGAAGGCGATGGTTCCGCTGAAGCGGAGTGGATTGCTCGCAAACTAGCACAACTTCGTATCTTTACTGATGATGAGGGCAAGATGAATGTGTCAATCAACGACATTGGCGGGAGCGTGTTACTTGTCAGCCAATTTACCCTTGCAGGAGATTGCTCAAAGGGCAATCGTCCGAGTTTTGTGAAAGCTGCTGCGCCTGAACTTGCTGAACCCCTTGTCGAAGAAGTAAGAAACCGCCTCACTCAAGAGTACAATATCGAAACGAAAACTGGAGTTTTTGGTGCACATATGGATGTAGACATCCACAATGATGGACCAGTCACACTCATCGTCGAACGCAGGCCTACAAGCAAATGAACGTAAACCAAGCCACATTCCTCAAAGCAACCTCCAAACTGTTTGGAGTTGATTTTGTGCCGAAAATTCCTGAGTCAAGCAAAAATGAAGCGGGCGAACCGTCGCTCGATTCAGTTGAACAATCACACGCCTTACACTGCAAGCATTGCACAACTCAACACGGGTACACAAACATCGTCTTTGGGTGTGGAAACCCTCACGCTGACATCATGTTTATTGGTGAAGCGCCGGGCGAAGAAGAAGACAAGCAAGGCGAACCATTTGTGGGCGCTGCAGGTCAAAAGCTGAATGAAATCATTTCTGCAATGAAGTTGACTCGAGATGATGTTTACATTGCAAACATCATCAAGGTGAGGCCTGAAAACAATCGCACGCCACGTGAAGATGAAATTGCATTATGCGCGCCGTACCTCGTCAAACAAATTGAATGTATTCAACCCAAAGTGATTGTTGCGCTTGGTTCTCCTGCATCCAAGTTTTTGTTACAAACTTCGGTTGGCATTACTCGGCTCAGAGGGAATTGGGGCTGGTTTGATTCGATTCCAGTGATGCCGACCTATCACCCTGCGTACTTGCTTCGGAATTACACGACAGAGACGAGAAAAGAGGTCTGGAGCGATATTCAGCAGGTCCTCAAAAAAGTGCAAGCGCTTGGAAAAACTTCACAAGTTTAGAAATACCAACAACTAACAGAAGTCCCCTTTTTCTTTGTTAAAATGGAGATTTTTAGGGTTGATTTTAAAATAAAATCGGCAACAATATACACCTGTGTAGCGGTGGGCATGTCCCCTGTTTAGCCTTAAATGGCGACTTTTGTTTGGCTTTTAGTGAGAATTCACCCTTAAAGGGATCAAAATGCAGATACCAGAAAAAATCGTAGATCAACAGATCTACAGCATGGCATTGTTCCGTTCTGCCCTTCATCCGGAGTTTTTCCCGGTTGAGGACCGTATTGAAGTTCAACACAACGGATACGATTTTGAAGCGTGGCTCTATAAGGGTGGACACGTTCTTCGATTTGAATATGAAGGCACTTGCGTCACTGAAGTCGTCACTCCAGACCCTGACACACTTCCAGAGCGTGGCCATGTCACGACAATGGCGTGTGCTGGCGAGCGTGACCATGAGCAAGATTTTGGCGACCGCGTCACACTGATTACCTCAATGCAAATCGAGTTTCTTCCTGACCATCTCTTTGGTGATAGTTTCAATGAGCTCATTGACTTCGGCAAAGAAGCCAACGCCCACATGCTTGAGTGGCAAGAAGAAGACAGCCCTCGGAATGCGCTCATTATTGATGTTCAGCGATACAACAATCAATTGCACTCTCAGTCATACCATCTTCAATCGAAGCATGGCATCGTCTTACGAACGCAATCAATTTTTGAAATCAAAGAACTGAAGTAATCACTCATCATTCATTGGAATGTTCGTGCCGGGAATGAGCCCTTCGGTCCATATCTCTTTGGTCGATTGTCCATCACATGCGCGGCGCATTAACAGATAGACCATTGTGCTTGCGCTGAAGAATCCGCTGAACACCCAACCAATCATGCAATCGTAAACAATGATTTCCCAGCAATTGATGATTGCACTGCCTGCTTGCTCATACCACGCTAACCCTGTTGCAGGTGGAATTGTGGAATCGAGTGAACCCGCGGTGAGTAGCGAGTCGTTGAGCGTCATGCTTCCAACCAGCGATGCAGTGACATCAAGCGTAAGTGTTGCAACGAGGCGAACAAGTACAAAACCAATGACCATCGCAACGATGAGAAGTAACAGATACATTAAATAC
>JAERSY010000059.1 GCA_016845245.1 Phycisphaerae bacterium | reverse complement strand
GGACACATCAAATCCGCCAACATGAATGTGGCTTGCACGCCCTTCCTTGTCGCTGGCGATATTCACGATGACCTTTCGATCAACTCCAAGATCTGACGCTGCGGAATCGGAAATCAACGGCAAATCAAGTTGCACAGCGTCCCGATCTACAATTTGAGAGACTGCGACGAAGAACACGATAAGTAGGAAAACGACGTCAATCATTGGCGTCATGTTTGCATGAATCGCAGAGGATGCTTGTCCTCTGCGAATCAAGTGAGGACCTCAACTTGACGGGGCGATTCAACTGTTTCCTGCGAATCGATGACCGTCGACGTTTGCGATTTCGCTTGTGGTCTAAAGAGTTGGAGTACATGCTCTGCTTCAATGGTCGCTTCAATCGTGAGTTCATCAATTCGATTTCGAAGCACCGCGTACCCTGCAAGTGCGGGGATGGCGACCACCAATCCCCAGAATGTCGTAGTAAGCGCAGTTCCAATTCCACCAGCGAGCGCAACGGGGTCAGCTGAACCGCCTGCAGCTACGATGGCGCCAAACGCAATAATCATTCCATAGACCGTTCCAAACAAACCAATCATTGGACTGACCTGTCCAACGACGTTCAACAACTCGATTCTCCGTAATCGAGCGGTTGCGCGTTCATCTGCAGTTTGCTCAAGTGCTTTCATCATTGAAGGAAAACCGAACTTCGCTTCTTTGAATGCCGCATGCAAAATATGACTAACAAACGATTGGTCTTTCGCAACGATGTCAATCGCTGCTTGGAATTGTTTTCTCTTGATGAGTTTGCGAACGGTCTGCACAGTTTCTTTTGGGAGCACTGCACTTCTTCTGTTCGACAACGCTAAATGAATCATGAGTCCGATTGCACACACGCTGAGTGTCAAGAGTAGCCAAGTGACACCGCTTCCAATCAACTCAATTGAGCCATCATTGCGCCGTGATACAAAAAACGCGTCTGCAAAGGAACGGTTCGACGAGGCCGCTTCTGCAGAAACATCAAACATACCGGTTGCGATGAGTACTCCGACCATCGACTTGTTAAACATCGACTGAACTGTGGCTTCCATGCCAATCTCTCCTTACTCGTTTACTGTACCACGCGATACAAAAGTGTAACCATCATCTCCACCATGAATTGATGCAATTTGAGCCATCGTGCCGTTTGGGTCGTGCGTTAAGTACTCAATGCAATTGATTTCCACATCACGCTTTCCTGTTTTAACATCAATTGGGTTTAACGAATCAATTGCCTCGATGAGTTCTGACGATTCTATGGCGTATTTCCCTGAACCAGTGATGTTTTCGCTGAGCAGATAAATGACATCTGGCTTTAACCGAATAGCGCGCCTCAGTGCTGTCACTGGATTGCTCGACCCAGAAGGAATGACGTATCCGCTACTCCGGATCCAATCCATTGCGTCTTGAATGTTCGTTCCATGTGCGTATTGAAGTTTGCCCTTTGGCGGAACATGAATTGCGTTGTCTTTCTGGAAAAAGAGTATTCCAAATGATTGTTCGGGATGAAGGGCTTGAAGTGAACGTTCAAGTTCATCAAGGACTGTTGAAAGATGGAGCAACATCGAGCCCGAAGCATCAACGACGTACACGAGCGATTTCGCAGATGCTGCATCAAGCCCCATAAACTTTGCTTCTTTGCGTGGCGTACGCTTTATGAATTCTGGCAACTCAACAGCACTTTGGACGGTTTCGAGCACTTCATATCCATCTTGAATTGGTGATTGAATAACTTCCTGAATCACTGGAACATCAACTGAAACATCCAATGACGGTTGTTCAAGATTTGGAATGGATGCATCAACAGTGATTGGCTCTTTGTGCCATGTGGGCGTGATTCGGTGCACCGGTTCGTCAGCTGTGCGAATAATCGTCCACGTGACAAAAAAGGCGATTACGCCACAGCCCAGATGCAAACCGATTGAAACAATCCAAGCAAGCGCTTTAGATGCGTCACGATGTTGCTGCTCACTCATCTTGGAGACAGCGTACAAAAGTTTTGGGGGGCGGGGTTATTCCTTGCCTTTTTTCTCTGTATTCGCTGAAGGGTGGCGGTGACGCGCGTCAATAGACAAGCCGCCAGCGCCCGCTACAAAGAGTTGCAATGAAATGACGCAAAGCATGAGACCTGAAAACAGTTGCATGAATCGGTGAGAATCGAGCGGCCAATCAAAAGGGTTCATGAAAAACATGCCATGGGTGTTGATTGAAACGAGGTAGACCGCGCCACTGCTTGCAACGAGAACAAGGAGTGCCGCAAGGCGTGTGAACAACCCAACAATAAGGAGCACGCCTGCAAGTAGCTGCGCGCCGGCAGCACAAGTGCCAATGATGGTGGACCAAGTGCCAATCTCAGGCCATTTTTGGTGGACGAGCCAGACAATTCTGTTCAGACCCCTTGTGGTGTGCACAACTCTGTTTGGGTCAGTTGAGTAACCTGCTGAGTCTTCGGAAACCAACTCAGTTGTCGTGATATTCATAGTGGCAAGGTCCGCCGCGATGCCATCCCTGACTTCGATTTGACCAAAACAGTTGACCCAGCCCGAAGTCAACATGGCTGCGCCAAGAATGAGTCGCATGAGCAAGGGTAGGATTGAGTTAGTTACAAAGTTCATAGTGAATATGGTATGTGAAATCCCCGATTCAAAGTATGATATCCCACCACAACCCTGCGGGCGTGGCGAAATTGGCAGACGCGCCAGATTTAGGTTCTGGTGGGGTAACACCCGTGGAGGTTCGAGTCCTCTCGCCCGCATTTAGAAACGATGACATGGTCCCCAACAAGTTGGCAAGAAAAAAACACGGCTCAACAACCAACGTATGAGTGTGAAAGCGACCTTCTCAACGCTGAACAAATCGTCGCATCACTTCCCCCGCTCGTTTCATCATTTGAAATTGAATCATTGAAATCTCAACTTGCTGAGGCATCACAAGGCAAACGGTTCTTGCTTCAAGCTGGAGACTGTGCTGAGCGATTTCTTGATTGCAGACCGGAACACATTACTGGGCAACTTAAAGTCATTCTGCAAATGTCGCTTGTACTTGTGCATTCGATGGACCGAAGTGTCATTCGAGTTGGAAGAATTGCAGGTCAATTTGCAAAGCCAAGGTCGAGCGATGTTGAGCAGAGTAATGGTGAAACGTTGCCAAGCTATCGTGGTGATTTAGTCAATGACATCACGTTCACAAAGGACGCACGAACGCCAGATCCTGATCGACTTGTTCGCGGGTTTGAACGTTCGGCGATGACGATTAACTTTATTCGCGCGCTTATCGACGGTGGTTTTGCGGATTTGCATCACCCAGAGTATTGGGATTTAGGTTTTGTTGAGCATTCGCCAAAAGCAAGCGAGTTTCAATCAATCATTGAATCGATTGCGGAGACTGTCGTGAGCCGCGAGCATCAATCTAGTGATGATGTCTTTGACACTGATCGCGTTGAGTTTTTTACGAGTCACGAGGGATTGCATCTTCATTATGAACAAGCCCAAACTCGGAAAGTGCCTCGGCGAGAGGGTTGGTATGACTTGTCATGTCATTTCCCATGGATTGGTGCAAGAACTACTGCCATTGATGGCGGGCACGTTGAGTATTTCAGGGGCATCCAAAATCCCATTGCCATGAAACTTGGGACGCATGATGTGGATGTCGAGCCATTGTTAGACATCCTTCACCCAGACAACGAAGCTGGGCGGATGACACTCATCCATCGTTATGGCACAAAGCGTGTCCATGATGAGTTACCAAAACTCATTGAGGCCGTCCAAGCAACGGGCAAGGATGTGCTCTTTGTCTGTGACCCGATGCATGGGAATACGAAAACGACTGATAGTGGCATTAAAACGCGCGATTTTGACGCAATTATGAGCGAGTTGGATGATTCCATTGCGATTCATCAATCATTGAACTCAACGCTTGGCGGCGTGCATGTTGAAGTGTGCGGGCAGAATGTGACGGAGTGCACTGGTGGCGCGAGAGGTCTTGACGAAGAGGGTTTGCACGATTCATACGAGTCGCTTGTTGACCCTCGACTCAATTATGAGCAAGCGATTGAATTATCGATGCTCATCGGCCAAAAACTGAGCTGACCCCACTCACATTTTTTACCCCATACAAAAGGGTCAGACCCCGGACCTGGTACCGGACCTGGTACCGCACCTGACCCCGGGTCTGACCCTATTGGTTACAATTCGCATCTATGGTCCAAAGCGACAGAGAGAAAGTTGTCATTTCCGGAGTCGGTATCATTTCCGCCCTCGGCGTTGGTATTGACGCACTATGGGATGCAATGTGCGAAGGAAGAACCGGAATCAAACGTATTGAGCGGTTTGACCCCAGCGGTTTTGCTTCCCAAATTGCAGGCGAACTTGAAGAAGACGCGTTCAAAGTCAGAAAAATCGTCCCAAAAAGTCACCGCAAAGCAACAAAAGTGATGTGCCGTGACACCGAACTTGCTGTCGGCGCTGCTGCATCATGCGTCGAGGACGCTGGCATTCAAACAGCAGCAACAAGTGAAGAAGACCCAACCCTAAACCCAGATAGAGTTGGATGCCATATTGGTGCTGGACTCATTTCAGCCGAACTCAATGAACTTGCTGCCGCCCTCGTCACAAGTAAAAAAGAAGACGGCACCTTTGACATCGCCCATTGGGGCAGCGAGGGCATGCAAAACTTGACTCCATTATGGCTCCTTAAATATTTACCAAATATGCTTGCATGCCATGTCACCATCGTGCATGACCTCAGAGGACCATCAAATACGATTACATGTTGTGAAGCATCAAGCGGATTATCAATTGCTGAATCTAGGCGCGTCATCCAGCGCGGTGACGCGGACGCGTGCCTATCAGGAGGCGCAGAAGACAGAGTCAACCCGCTCGCCCTATATAGACAACATTGCACAAACCGTCTCGCAACAAGCAATGATTCATCCGCCGTGGTTACACCCTTTGCACAAGATGCACAAGGAACAGTCGTTGGTGAAGGCGGCGGTATTTTGCTCATCGAATCAGAGACTTCATGTCACAATCGCGATGGTCAAATGTGGTGCACCATAGAAGGCATCGGCTGCAAACAAGCAACCGGTGAATGCCCACTCAAACCAGACGCAACCGCATTGACAAATGCCATTCAGAAAGCACTCGATGAATCTGGTTGTGACGCGAGTGCAATCGATGTCATCGTACCACTCGGATCAGGCGTACCCGAATTCGACACTGTCGAAGCAAATGCGCTTGCAACCGTGTTCGGCGATCGACTCAACGAAATCCCAATGATTACAACGATTCCATATACCGGAAACTGCATGGCAGGCAATGGCGCAATTGCAGTTGGTATTGCGGCCAAAGCGCTCAAGGAACAACACCTTCCTGTTCGGCTCGGTGCGGAAGATACGGTGAACGTTCAAGCACAAGCGGCGCCATCAACTGACGCGACTTTAAACTACGCTCTTGTTGTGTCGCCAAGCGAAGGTGGTCAGTGTGTCGCAATCGTTCTGAAACGAGGTGAAGCATGACGCGAGTAGTCATCACAGGCATGGGTTGGATTACGCCACTTGGCAACGACATCGATTCCGTTTGGAAACGCATGGTTGCAAGTGAGTCAGGCATTGGAAAAATCGACCGATTTGACGCATCAAGTTTTCCAACGACTATCGCAGGACAAGTACGCAACTTTGATTGGACGCAATACGTCAAAGATCCATCAAAGCATGGACACCCAGCGATGAATTCTCAGTTTGCACTCGGCGCTGCGAAACAAGCGTGGGAGCAAGCCGGCTTACATGAGTTTGATGCATTAAACGCAGACAGAGCTGGCATTTACCTCGGCGCCGGCGAAGGCGTGCTCGATTTCTCAGCACACTCAACAATCGACACCCACGCATGGGATGCTGAAGATGGCATGATTGACCCAGTTGCGTGGGCAAAGTTTGCAAGCGAGCGACTTGAGCCGTGGGGCGAAGTTGAACAAGAACCAAACATGCCGCTCTGGCACGTGTCAAAAGAATATGGGTTAATGGGACCAGCATTCAATTGTTTAACTGCGTGTGCTGCAAGTACGCAAGCCATCGGAGAGGCCGCAAGTGTGCTTAAACAGGGAGACGCCGACATTATGCTTAGTGGCGGGACACATACGATGCTCCACGCCCTTGGCATCACTGGCTTCAACCGATTAACGGCGCTATCAACATTCGACGGCAACCCTGAAGAAGCATCCAAACCATTTTCAAGAGACAGAGGCGGATTTGTCATGGGCGAGGGCTCCGGCATGCTCGTGTTAGAAACACTTGAACACGCACTTGCCCGCGGTGCAACTCCATTCGCAGAAATCGTTGGCTTCGGTTCAAGTGCTGACGCTTACCGAATCACTGACTTACACCCCGAGGGCAGAGGCCCTGCTGCTGCCATGCATGGCGCGCTTAAACAAGCCGGCATCAATCCATCGAGTGACACCCCTCCGATTGGCTACATCTCTGCACATGGCACGGGCACTCAAGAAAACGACTCCATTGAAACTATGGCAATTAAGAAAGTCTTTGGCGAGAACGCAAAAGACATTCCTGTGAGTTCAATCAAATCGATGATGGGTCACCTCATTGCAGCAGCTGGCTCCGTCGAACTCATTACGTGCATCATGACGATGCAAACGAATACGCTTGTGCCGACGATAAATTTGAAAAATCCTGACCCAGAACTCGATTTAGATTACGTGCCAAACACATCACGCGAATCTGATGTTGACATTTGTATGAGTAACTCTTTTGGATTTGGTGGTCAGAACAATACGCTCGTCGTCAAACGATATGACGATTAAGACCACGCTTCAATGAGAAGCAGTAAGTCGTTCACTTCAACAGAACCATTGCCAGTGAAATCTGCAGCACAATCGCACGCACCCCACTGACCTAACAAAGACAAGACATCGTTAATGTCAACAACGCCATCATTTGTGAGGTCGGGTTGAATCAGTATGCGACTGTCATCAAAGATTCTGTTTGCTGCGTTGAATCCTCGAACTCGAACTTCGTTTCGACCTGCTGACAACGCATTGGCGTCGACAATGATAGACCAATTGCTTTCGAGTGAATTGTTTTGTTGAACGAGAACATCTTCATCATTCACTCGCAACACTAGCTTCACGATGTTATCGAAAGAGCCATAGAGTTGAACGTCTTGTTGAACCACTAACTCGTCTTGGACCTTTGGGCTAATCGAGAGTGCACCAACACTTGCAACTCGCTCGTACTCCTGCTCAACTTCTTCTGCTGAGAGTGCGTTTGACCACACGCGGACTTCATCAATTGCACCTTCATAGTATTGATGCATATTGTTCCAAAGGCCTTTGCCAAACCATAAGACTTCTTGGTCAGTCACATCTCCAAGGAACCGACACATCGACTCATCACCAAAGTTCCATGTGAGGTCTGTTGAGTCGTAAATTTCAACGTTGTTGAGATACACTCGAGTCCCAAGTTCTTGAGAAGTCGTGCTCACAACGTGATACCACTTGCCGGTATTGAGATGCTCAGTCGTTGACCAACAATACGGTACACTCGTTTGCTCTTCTTCAGTTGAGATGAGTGTCCAGTAGAGTCGCCGCTGAGCGCTAAAGTGACCGACCTCTAACTCAAACGCGTTTACTGAAGTGCCGTAACTTGAAAACTCATTGGCACAACCGAGATAAAAGATAGTTTCAATATCCATAAAACCCGGATTATGATCGAATCTGAACCACGCTGAGAGGGTACCTTCCTGAAGCGACCCTAGGGTTTTGCGAACAGCGTTCATGCCGTTCACGGTGACGACGTCGTCGACGCCATCAAAGTACAACCCGCCATGCAAAGCGCCCTGCGTGAGCGTTGCGCCTTCTATCTCGCCATTAAGGCCAAGCGAGTTCTCTGTCACCATGCCATTTTGGATAGAGTCAAATGACCAATGTGTTTGAATACTATCAATCTGCGCAGTTAAAAGAGCTGAGATTGTCGTCGTCAGTATCAACATAAGATTTGTTAAGATCGTCTACGCCGAGTTGTGAGGCCCGCAACTGCAAGCAAAGCGATTGCTGAGGGAGCTGGGACAGCACCAACACCATTCACAACAACACCGGGGAATGGCGAGCCAACAAGACCCTCATACCCTGAGAAATTCCAACCAAACGTTAACGTCACTTGTTCGAAAGGATTTGTTGATGAACCATCGAGTTCTTCTGGCATCCAGTGGAAGACGGTTGCATTAGGATCTTCAAGCCAATCTGAAAATGGTGACCAATCTGTACCAGCTTGAGATGGCGAAAGCACGTCAATATTTGGGTCAGATTCTTCAATCAACGCTTCCATATCTTCAAACTGAAAACTTGGATCTGTGTAATCAATATTCATGAACACGTAAAAGCCATAGCCTGCATCTGAAGGTGCATATGTTAAATCGATTTCAACGAAACCCATGAGCGTGTCAGTCGCAAGGTCGGAACTTGTATAACAGCCACTACACCATGACGGAACACACACAAGATTGCCACTTGCGGTGACATCTGTGAACCCAGCAGCACTTAAATCAGCAGCCGATGTATCAGTGTAAATATAGCCAGACTCTTCAGGCCAAAAGCCAAGACTAGCCACGGCTTCATGAGCCATAAGTGTTGTTGTTGCAATTGCTGCAATAGTTCCTAAACGCATTCTTCTCTCTCTGTTTCTCTCTCTAATAAGACTTTCGTCTTCCTCTCTATTGCCCCAGAGACTCTTCTCTTAGACGCAAATGTAGCATAGAAAAGTGCGTATGCCGAGCAAAAACACAGAATTAAAACTGAAAATCCGGAAGCCCCCCCATATCTAAGTCAATCTGGGGGGTTTGAGGCCAATTCCTTAGCAGAGGAGCGGAGAATATCGGCAAAAACACCTGCAAGCATGGCAAACAGTCCTATGCCTATCATCATCAATACAACAGCGAAAAAACGCCCACCGATTGTCACTGGGTAGAAATCACCATAACCAACTGTTGCCATCGTGACGACTGCCCACCACAACACATCTCCTGCGTTGTTGAGATTTGAATCAGGACTCATGGATTCAAAGTGAAGCACTCCAATGCACGAACCAATAATGACAAGTTCTGCTACTAAAAAACTTGAGACGACTAACGATTCGCGGTACGCACTACTTGAATTGTTGACAATCGCCCTCACTGATTTTATTGCTCTAAATATACGAGCTGCACGAGTCAATCTTGTCCACCTAAATGGCTGAAAGACCGGAATCGACGAGAGCAAATCAAAGATGCCCCACGTTGTCATGTACTTCAATTTTGATGGGGCACGTTTAAGATTTCGCAAAAAATCATAAAAGAAAATCGCGCAGACTCCAAAATCAAAATAATCAATGAGTTGAACGATTTCTGTTGCCGGATCTAGGAACACCCTCCAACCAAGTAATGACAGCGAAACAATCGCCGTCACAGCAATAAATAAATCATAGACGCATGGTTGTGGTTGAGAAGGTGCTTTGCTCATGTAGAGAAACTGCTGCCGCACCCACAAGTCGTTGTTGCATTTGGATTCTCAAACACAAACCCTCTGCCCATGACTTCGTCTTTAAAATCGACGGTCGTGCCATTCAAGTAGAGATAACTTTTTGGGTCGCAAATCACTTGGAGTTTGAACGCGCCACCTTCAATATCAAAATCGAAATCCCATTGTTGGTCGCCTTCTTTTTTTGTTTCAGTTAAGTCAAGAATATAGTTGAACCCAGAGCAACCACCACCTTTAACTCCAACTCTTAAATGCGTATTCTCTGCATCAAGACCTTGCTGGCTTAAAATGGATGAAATTTCTCGTGCTGCTGTTTCTGTAACAATAACTGACATAACAAACTCCTAAGTTGACCCCATATTATACGCGAGGCGAGCATTGATTGACACAAGAAACAATGTTGTTTACCGCCTTTTTCAAGTCATCCTCAGAGGTCTGCCTTCCAAAGGATAAGCGGAGCGTGGACGCGATTTCAACCTCATTTTTCCCGATTGCTTGAAGAACGTGACTGCCAACTCCACTTTGACATGCCGAGCCCGCAGAGCACGCAACACCATGAATCATTTCGGGCGAAAAGTCGATGCCAAGTGAAGGGAACTGAACGCTTGAGATGTGTGGAAGCCGAGCACAACCCTGTCCATTAATGACGACATCAGGAATTGCTTCGAGAAGCAACGTTTCACAGTTGTCTCGAACCGTTGCAATGGAATGAGCGTGCGATGTTTGACAGAGCTCTATTGCAACGCCGAGTCCAACGATTGAAGCGACGTTTACTGTTCCGCCCCTGAGTCCTCGCTCAGTTTGTCCGCCTTGCATCATTGGATGAAGCGTTAGACCATCTTTTATGACAAGTACGCCAACACCCTTTGGTGCGTAGAGTTTGTGCCCAGTCATTGTCAGCAAATCAAAGTGCGATGCGTCGATTGGCAAGTGGCCAACTCCTTGCGCTGCATCAGTATGAAACTTGATTCCACGCGCGTTGCAGAGTGTTGCAATCTCTGAAACTGCGTTCACGGTTCCAATTTCATTGTTGCCAGTCATGACACTCACAAGGACAGTCTCTTCAGTGAGTGCTTGCGCGATTGCTGATTCGGTTACTTCACCATCACTCGTTGGCGCAACGATGGTGACTGCGTATCCCTGTTTTTCAAGTTGCTTTGCTGCGTCAAGTGATGACGGGTGTTCAACTGCGGATAGTACTAGGTGGCCTTGTTTCTGCTTTTGAAGCATGCCCTTGATTGCAAGCGTGTTACTTTCACTTCCGCCTGAAGTGAAGATGACTTCACTCGGCTTCACGTTGAGGTGCGATGCAATGGACGTTCGCGCTTTTTCAACAGCAAGCTTAGCCGTTCTTCCATAACTGTGCGTACTTGATGGATTCCCAAACGCAGTTGTCAAGAATGGCAACATCGCAGTCACCACTTGGGGCGCGACTGGCGTCGTCGCTGCGTAATCAAGATAGATTGGTTCTTCACACTTCATCTGACTAGCAGGATACCGCCATCCGTAGGACAATGGTGGCATGCTCGTGATTCATGACCCTTCAGCACTCCCTCAGGATGGTTGTACATTCGTACCAACAATGGGCGCCCTCCACTCGGGGCATCTTGAACTCATTTCGGCTGCAAACATAAACGAGTTACCCGTCGTTGTAAGCGTCTTCGTGAACCCGACTCAATTTGCACCAGATGAAGATTTTGACGCATACCCCCGCACCCTTGACGCTGATGTTGAACTGGCAAGACAAGCTGGTACTGATGTCGTCTTTGCACCAACTGTTGAAGATGTATACGCAGAAGCGATGGATGACATCCCACTACCAATGGTGGCAACAGAACCAAAACTTGAAGATGCAACAAGACCAACGCATTTTCAGGGGGTATGTAATGTTGTTGCTCGGCTCTTTCAGTTTACAAAACCCACACACGCATTTTTTGGTGAAAAAGATTACCAACAACTCAAAGTGATTGAGGCAATGGTTTCTAAGGAGGAGCGATTTGAAGGTATTGCTATTTGTGCGGTACCAACTGCAAGGGGCGAAGATGGTGTTGCACTGAGCAGTCGAAATGCTTACTTGTCAGATGAAGAGCGAGCCCAAGCACAAGCCGTCGTCAAAGCGCTTCCACTTGGCTGTGAAAATGAGATGCGTGCAGCCCTGCTCGATGCAGGACTCGACGTCGATTACGCTGTCATTAGAGATGCAGAGACATTGTTAGCACCAGTTGAAGGGCGATCAAGACGGGCACTCATTGCAGCAAGGGCTGGAACGACTCGCCTTATTGATAATGGAGCACTGCCATGACGCACTTGCTTCTATTTGGCGGTTCATTTGATCCCCCTACGCTTGCACATGTTTCAATCGCACGCGAAGCAATGAAACAAACGCACGCAGGCGGCGTCATCTTTATGCCAGCGGCGCAGTCGCCGCTTAAAGAGAGTTCGCATACTGACAATGCGCACCGCCTCGCAATGCTTACGCTTGCAACGGCAGATGAACCATGGGCGTCAATTTCAACCTTGGAACTTGAGCGAGGTGGTACGAGTTACACCATAGAGACAGTCGAAACGCTATTAGAAGAAGGCGTGCAAGTACAACTTCTTATTGGTGCTGATCAGTGGTCGCAGTTTCCACATTGGCATCGACATGAAGCACTCATTGAACTTGGCAACCCAGTTGTGATTCCGAGAAATGGGATTGATGTTCCGCCTGAGCGGCGTCTTCACATCGAACCGATTGTTTGTTCTTCAACTGACGCTCGGAACGCGGTGAAGTCTGGACAACCCACCGCCAACTTGCTCAACGCAGAAGTCGCGAAGTACATCGAGACGCATGGTCTTTATGTTTAATGGTCGCTTAGCTTGAAAATATTATTCACTGGCTGCCACTTCTCATTTACACCTTCGCCAACTCGTTGAAACCGTTCCATTAATGTTTCCCACTCTTGCACTTTTGGGTTTTCAGCGTCAAGTGTCGCTTTGCGTTCAAATGTAAAGTCGTCATCCACGTCCATCACCATGATGAGTGACAAACCGTCACGATATATGTTCATTTGCAAAACGCCGGACGCTTTGATGCTCTCAATGACTTCAGGCCACACTTGACCAACTCGATGGTAGCGCTCAACACTTCTACAACTTGCCTCCTCTTTAGAATGGCGATAGGATTTCATGCATGACGCATCAAGAAAGAAAATGAGTTGCCTTTGTAACTGGAGGCGGAAGTGGCATCGGCCGAAGTGTTTCCCTTCGATTGGCAAAGAGCAACTACTTTGTGATTGTTGCGGATATCGATACAAACGCAGCAGAAGAAACGCTTGAGCTCATCGTTCAAGATGGTGGCGTTGGCGAAGCGAAAACCATTGATGTTTCAAATCACGCAGAAGTCGCCAACCTCATCAAGTCAATCACAGATGCAATGCCAATCGATGTGCTCATCAACATGGCATCCATTGTTGCCTCCGTTGGAATTCCAGACCGTTTTGCATATTCAATGACGAAGGGTGCAGTGCTCACGATGACGTATTCCATTGCAAAGGATTACATCAACGATGGCATCCGATGCAACTGCATTTCTCCTGCACGCGTGCACACGCCTTTTGTAGACCAATACCTCGAAGACCATTACCCCGACCGAAAAGAAGAGATGTTTGAGCAACTCTCAAACACGCAGCCCATTGGAAGAATGGGCACCCCTGATGAAGTCGCCGCGTTTGTTGACTACTTGTGCTCAGATGATGCTTCCTTTATCACAGGAAGCAACTTTCCAATCGATGGCGGATTCGTCACGCTCAATAACTGATGCGTGACGCTTAGATAGCCCCTGTTTCACTTTATGCAGGAATCTTCCGTACAATACCCTATCGATGGCATCATCTATTCATAACATTGGATTTGTCAGCTTGGGCTGCCCTAAAAACCTCGTTGACAGCGAACAAATGCTAGCGACCTTGATGGACGCGGGCTATGACATTGTTCCAGACCACGATGATGCAGATGCAATCATCATCAACACTTGCGGTTTCTTAGAAGCATCGAAGGAAGAATCCGTTGAGGTCATCAACGAAGCCATCGCAATGAAGGAACACGGCAAGGTCAAGCGAGTGGTGGCAGCAGGATGCCTCGTCCAACGCCACCGAGCGAAAATGCTCGATTGGTGTCCGGGTATTGATGCAATGATTGGCGTCTTCGACCGCGACCACATTGTCGACGCAATGGAAGAGGCACCCGAAAAAGAACAACGACCAAACTGGATTGCAGCCAACGCCCTGCTCGCAGCACGAGCGCGAGGCATAGATGAGCCAGTTGGGTACTTTGAAGATGATTCAAACAGAATTCAACTAACACCACGCCACTGGGCATACTTACGCATCAGTGAGGGGTGCAACCAAAATTGTTCCTTCTGTACGATTCCATCGATTCGAGGGAAGATGCGTTCGAAGCCCGTTGAACACATCGTGCAAGAAGCGAAACAACTTCTTGCTTCTGGAGTTTTTGAACTTAACCTCATTGGGCAAGACACAACAAGTTTTGGGTATGACATTGACTACCCCGAAGGACTTGTTGGACTTCTTACTGAACTGAACGAGGCCGTGAAAGAAGCTGGCGGCGGTTGGATTCGCCTGATGTACGCCTACCCAACGTACTTTACCGATGAGATGATTGAAGCGATGGCACGCTTGCCACATGTCGTTCCATACATCGATATCCCGCTTCAACACGCAACCGATGGCATGCTCGATGCGATGCGAAGAAATGTTAAAGCAGATGCGCAATCGACTCTTCTCAAAAAATTGCGCGAAATGATTCCCGGAGTTGCCATCCGAACGACCTTCATCACCGGCTTCCCCGGCGAAACCGAAGAAGACCACCAAGCACTGAATTCGTACATTCAAGAACATCAGTTTGAAGCGATGGGCGTCTTCCAATATTCCAAGGAAAAAGGCACCGTCGCAGGTACGCTTGAAGATGATGACACGCTCCGCGTTCCTGACGAGGTCAAACACGCCCGTGAAGAAGAATTGATGCTCACGCAGCAAGCAATAGCGTTCGACAAAGCCGCTCAGGCAGCAGCAAACAATGAAGAACACCAGATTCTCATTGATGCGTTCATCGGCGAAACTGCCGAAGGCGAACTCATGCTGTACAAAGGTCGAACGAAACAGCAAGCCCCAGACATTGATGCGTGCACAATCGTCATGAGTGAAGTTGAGTTAAGCCCTGGAGCGGTCATTCCCTGCCGCATCACAGATAGTGATGGGTATGACATGATTGCTCGACCAATTGAAGAGTTAGAACAAGTGATTTCCCTTCCTTTGCGGTAAACTGCTCAACCTGTGCCAATTCGAAACTTTTCAATCATTGCTCACATCGACCACGGCAAGAGCACGCTCGCCGATCGGTTGTTGCAAATCACCAAGGCGGTCACTGAACGTGAGTCCAAGGACCAACTGCTCGACTCCATGGACCTTGAAAGAGAACGTGGGATTACGATTAAGGCGTCAGCCGTCACAGTCAAACATGAGTTTGAAGGCGAATCGTACGAGCTAAACTTTATTGATACGCCTGGCCACGTAGATTTTACGTATGAAGTCTCAAGGGCACTGACTGCGTGCGAAGGCGCACTGCTTGTCGTTGACTCAACACAAGGCGTTGAAGCGCAAACAGTCGCAAACGCATACCTCGCAATCGAAAACAATCTCGACCTCATTCCTGTTGTCAACAAAATTGACTTGCCTTCCGCTGACCCTGAAAAAGTCGCGATGGAGATTGAGCAAGTCCTTGGATTGCCTGCGGAGGATTGCATTTTCTGCTCTGCAAAAACTGGCGAAGGCATCACAGAACTGCTCGACACAATTTGTGAAAAATTGCCTGTGCCTCGCCCGGCTGAAGTTGAACAAACTCGGGCACTTATCTTCGACTCACACTACGATGATTATCGTGGTGTGATTGTGTACTTCAGAGTGTTTGATGGCTCACTTTCAAAAGGTGACAAAATCAAAATGATGGGCACAAATAGAACATTTACGATTACAGAACTCGGACGATATACCCCCTCGCCTGTTCCCACGCAGACCATCGGCACAGCGCAAGTGGGTTACATGGTTGCTGCCATCAAAACACTAGAAGACGTTCGCATTGGGGACACCATTACAATTGACAGCGATCCTGCGACCGAGGCGTTGCCGGGTTATGAAGAACCAAAACAAATGGTGTTTTGTGATTTCTACCCCGCTTCAAGTGAAGAAGGAAGTAAGAAAACGGAGTTTGAAACACTCAGAGAAGCGGTTGAAAAATTACGTTTGAATGATTCAAGTTTTACGTTTGAGACGCAACACTCTGAAGCACTCGGCTTTGGCTTTAGGTGTGGATTCCTTGGACTGCTCCACATGGAGATTGTTCAAGAGCGACTCGAACGTGAAGGTGGTGCAGAGATTGTTCAGACCGCGCCGACTGTGAACTACAAAGTTGACTTGAATGACGGCACAACTGTCGATGTGCACAACCCCGCTGACCTTCCTGACCCTTCACAAATCAGGGCCATTCGCGAGCCAATCGTCAAAGTTGAAGTCATCTGCCCAGATGATGCCATTGGCGATTTAATGCGTCTGTGTGAGACACGACGTGGCATATTCAAAGGGCAAAAGTTCGTCTCTGAAGGCCGGCAAATGCTTGATTATGAACTTCCGCTTGCTGAAATCATTTACGACTTTTACGACAAACTCAAATCGATGACGCGTGGCTACGGCACGATGGATTACGAGATTATCGATTATCGCGCTGACAAACTCGTGAAGGTTTCAATTCTCGTGAATGGTGCTCCAGTAGAAGCGCTCAGCTTGATTTGCCACCGTGAAAAAGCAGAAACGCGAACGCGTTCTATTCTCTTAAAACTTCGGAAACAGATAGACCGCCATCAATTTGAGATTGCGCTTCAAGCGGCGATTGGCGGGAAAATCATTGCAAGGGAAACTGTAAAAAGTTTGCGGAAGAACGTGACTGCCAAGTGTTATGGCGGTGACGTGACGCGTAAACGTAAACTTCTTGAAAAACAAAAGAAGGGGAAGCAGCGTATGAAGGCCATTGGCAATGTCCATATTCCTCAATCCGCTTTCCTCACAATCTTAGAACAAGGTGACACATAAATGTCGACAACTTTTCAAACCATCGGAATCTCAACGCTCCTCATTGCTGGGGCCGTCGCATCCACACTTACAGGGAGTGACGAAACAGGCGTCATTGGACCGGTTGACTCAATACAACTTGGAAGCGGTGAAGATGCCATCACATTAACGAGTGACGAAGGACATCTTTCATTTGGCGAAGCAAAGACTGACACTGTTTGGAGCGTTGGCTTCATGGAAGTGGGAAAAGCGCTCACTCAAATGATGGAAGCGTCACACTTCGTTGAAGCAAGAACTGAAATGCAACAAACACTTGAAGGGCGATTGCAAGAAGCGCGAGATGTGCTTGATGGAATCATGGAAGAAGCCCAAGCGCTCCCTCAAGATTCCGAAGAACACCCTGCAATGCGCCAACGATGGGATCAAGCAATGGGCGAGTTTCAACAACTCCAACAAGCCGCGTCTGAACAACAAGGCGCACTCTTCGCATCACAAATGATTGAAGCGTATGAAGAAATTGTGACAGCAGTTGAAGTTGTTGCTGAACGCAACGGTGTTGACCTCGTGCTTCGATTTATCTCACCGGATGAACCAATTGAAACAACAAGCCCAGACGTTGCAATCATGCAAATCAGGTTGCGAACAGCCATCACCTATCCTGAAGGCATTGACCTCACTGATGATGTTCTTGCTGAGCTTGGGCTTGACGCGCAATAGCGTGCGTAAAGACTTCTGACGTCACTGCTTTGACTTCATCCATACTTGGGCAATCTCCACCGAGCAGTTCAGCCATGGATGTCACTTGTCTTCCAGCAAGGCCACAAGGCACAATGAGGTTGAAGTGAGTCATGTCTGGTTGGACGTTCAATGCAAAACCGTGCATCGATATCCAGCGAGAGACCCGAACGCCCATCGCGCAGATTTTTGCATTGTTCACCCAAACGCCTGTTGCGCAGTGGTCTCGCTTTCCGCGAATATCAAAACGTTGCAAGACTTCGATGATGCAGTCCTCTAAAAAACGCATGTAACCGTGAAGTCGAAGGTGAAGTTCATTCAGATCGCATATGGGATAACCAACAAGTTGGCCGGGTCCGTGATACGTAATGTCACCACCGCGGTCGGTTTGACACACAACCACGCCTGCTTGTTCTAACTGCGCTTCAGTTGCGATGAGATGCTCCCGTGCCGACGGTCTCTTGCTAACAGTTAACACGGGCGGGTCATGTTCAACAAGGAGCAAGTTAAATGGAGAGGAATCTTCTTCATGTCTTCGTTCTAAGACCATTGCATGAACTTTCCGTTGCAACTCAAGCGCTGGTTCGTACGCAATTTTTCCAATATCTTGAATGTTCAGTGGACACGTCATGGGAATTCTTGAGATGATACTCGGGCGATGCCAACTATTCATCCCACTGCGATTATCGATCAGCAAGTTTCCTTAGCTGACGATGTGACCATTGGTCCGCATTGCGTATTAGAAGGCGAAATTTCAATTGGTTCAGGGACGACGCTCATTGGGAATGTCTATCTCACCGGCAAACTCACTATGGGCGAGCGCAATGTCGTCTATCCCTTTTCTTCAATTGGCTTTTGTGCTCAAGACATTAACTTCCCACACGATCAGTATGAACCCGGCATCGTCATCGGAAATGACAACACCTTCCGCGAGGGTGTGACCATTCATAGGGCAACGCAAGAAGCACCAACGACCATTGGGAATCATAACTTTTTGATGACAACAAGCCACGTCGGTCACGATTGCCAAATCGGAAACAACAACACCATTGTGACAGACGTATCCCTCGGCGGGCATGTGCACATGCAAGACCACGTCATCATAGGCGGTGGTTCAGTCGTTCACCAATTTGTTTCGATTGGGACAGGCGCGATGGTCGCAGGCGGCATCTTTATCACAGGAGATGTAGCGCCTCACTTTATGGCAACGGGATCAAACATCATTGGCTCAGTCAATCTAGTTGGAATGCGGCGTAAGGACATTTCAAGAGAAGAAATCAAAGAACGTCAAGACATTTATAAACTGATTTATCGAAGTGGAAACTCCGTTGCAAAAAGTGTCGAGGCGCTTCAAGCGCTCGGCTCACCAACAAGTTCGGAATATGTGTCATTCATTGAGCAATCTCGCAAAGGGCTTGTTCCACCATTAACAGAAACGCGAAAATCAAAAAGAGGTGTTGCACAATAAATGAATGGATTCAAGTTTTGTGTGTTAGGTAGCGGTTCTTCAGGCAATGCAAGCGTACTTCAGTCTGGAATGAAGTGGGTGATGCTCGACTGTGGCTTTTCAATCAAACAAACGAAAGAGCGTTTAAAGCGAGCAGGCCTAGCCCTTGCTGATGTTCAAGACATCGTGCTCACCCACGTCGACCGAGACCACTTCAACCCTGTCTGGTGTAGAACCATTCAAAATCAGGGTATCAACGTGCACCTTCACCGGTTGCATGTCCCACGTGCAATGTCACTCGGACTTCAAAGTGAAAACATTGTTGCTTTTGATGGCGCGTTCACGCTTCACGGTTGCACTGTTGAACCAGTCCACGTTGCACACGACGAACTTGGCACATTTGGTTATGTGTTTGACTCGGGAGATGAACGGCTCGGATTTGCGACTGACTTAGGTCATGTTCCAGAACATCTGCTCTCATCATTTTCCAATCTTGACATTGTTGCCTTTGAGTCAAACTACGACCCAATGATGCAAGAAACAAGTGGACGTCCTCAGTTTCTAAAGGAACGCATCATGGGTGGTGGCGGGCACCTTTCAAACGCGCAATCACTCTGTGCAGTTCAAACCATTGCAAGCCAATCGACCCTCTCACATGTTGTGTTGTTGCACTTATCACGGCAATGCAACGCGCCGAGACACATCCATTCGTTGTACGAAGAGCATGCTTCAGCATTGAGGCCGCTATTGACGATTTCGCACCAAGACCACCCCACCCCGATGATGCAAGCGGGGAAATCCGTCAATATGGTGCAAGAAGTTCTTTTCTAAGCATTTTGATATCAATGATTTATGTTCATGTTATTCCAGCTTTGATTTAGAAAAATAAATCGGCAAAACAGCCGTAACAAGCCGATATGAGGGGACTATGGGAACCACTGCTGTCAGTACGCGCCGTGGGCGGTCAAATCGCCCTTCATCACTCACAAGTGCGGATGTTTCATCTCGAATCATCTGGATATCAAGTGCCGCATTTGCACTTTTCCTTGCGGTCGCACTGCTCTCGTTTAATGCAGCTGATCCCCCATCTCACATTGTTGCCGTTCACAATGACCCAGTGAGTAACCTCTGCGGCGTTGTTGGTGCTTGGATTGCCTTCTGGACGTACCACGTTCTTGGATTTGGCGTCTGGGTCTTGCTCTTCTCGATTGGCACTTGGGTCACCCTTGTCTTCCGTGGACGCGAAGTTGAACATCCTGCAGTTCGCGCGCTTGGCGTACTCATCATGGCACTCGCTGTGTCGTGCTTCCATGAGTTGCTACTTCCAACTGTTGGCTCTCTTGCCGGCGCAAAAGCTGGCCTCATCGCAAAAACAATTGTTGGTCAACTCACGCTCCACTTCAGTTCATTTGGCGCATTCATCATCATCTTTGCGGCATTCTCAATTGGTTTGGTCGTTGCAGCAGAACGCATTGCATTTGCAATCCCACATCTCATTCTTTCAATGTGCAAGGGCACGCTTTCGATGCGTCCAGGCAACATTCGAACACTTTCTCTTGCAACGCTTAAACCGAAACGTGCAACTGAAGTAGACCACGAAGAAGAGGCGTGGGAAGAAGAATGGGAAGAAGAGGAATACCCTGAAGACGAGTACGATGATGAAGAGTACGACGACGAGGAAGAAGAGGAAGAGGAAGAGGAAGAAGAACCTCGACCGAAACTTTCGCTTGCTGAGTTGAAAAAGAAAATGGCGAAACTGCCCGTTCGTGTTGCTAGTGGCGGCAAAGCTGCAAGTGATGAAGATATTCCACGACCAGACAACTTTGAAGGGTACATCTTCCCATCGCTTGACCTGCTAGATAATCCTGAAACAGGGTATGGCGACAAAATCGAACAACTCGTTCGCGACCAAGCGGCGGACTTAGAAGAAACCCTTCAAATGTACGGCATCGATGGCGAAGTCACAAGCATTGAAGCGGGTCCAACGATTACGCTCTACTCCATTGAACTTGCACCGGGCACGAAAGTGTCAACCATCAACACTGTTGCGAGCGATATTGCTCGCTCACTTGGCGCGCCTAACATTCGAATCGTTCCAAACACTGCAGGCCGAAAGACTGTCGGCATTGAAGTTCCAAATCCAGAACGCGAAATCGTTCGCATGAAAGAACTGATGAGCAGCAACAAGTCAGAGCAAATGAAACTGCCAATGTTCCTTGGCAAAGATGCATCTGGCGAACCCATGGTTGAAGATTTAACGAAGATGCCACACATGCTGGTTGCAGGCACAACGGGCTCAGGTAAAAGTGTATGCATCAACTCAATCATTGCTGGCTGGATGTATACGAAAAGACCAGACGAACTCAAACTTATTTTGGTCGACCCAAAAATGGTTGAACTCAGCCAGTTCTCTGACATTCCACACCTCGCGTGCCCTGTTGTGACTGAAATGGGACGAGCTGCTGCAATTTTGGAATGGGCTGTTTCAAAAATGGAAGAGCGGTACAAGCTCTTCAAACAACTCGGTGTGAAAGACCTCCTCGGTTTCAATGAACTGACTGAGGATGAAATCTATAACATCATGGATCCGCAAACCGATCTTGAGAAAGCGAAGATTCCGACGAAACTCCCATACATCGTCTTTATCATTGACGAACTTGCAGACCTCATGATGACTGCCAAAGAAGTTGAGCAGTCCATCGTGCGTATTGCTCAAAAAGCGAGAGCTGTTGGCATTCACCTCATTCTTGCAACGCAACGACCAGAAGCAAAAGTCGTCACAGGTCTCATCAAATCAAACATGCCTTGCCGCGTAGCATTCAAAGTGAGTAGTGGCATGGACAGCCGAATTGTCCTCGACGCGAAAGGCGCTGAGTTACTCCTTGGCAATGGTGACATGATGTACATCGCGCCAAGTTCGACCCAAGTGGCTCGTTCGCAGGGCTCATTCGTATCTCCAAAGGAGATTCGGTCAATCGTCAAACACCTCAAGGAAGTCGCAGAGCCAAACTTTGAACGCTCCCTTGTTCAAATCAAACCATCTGGAGCCGCTTCATCAATCGATGATGTTCAGGAACGCGATGACCTCTTTAATGAGTCTGTCCAAGTCGTTCTTGAGTCAAATCGCGGCTCTGTTTCCCTTCTCCAACGGAAGTTCGGCATTGGCTATGGTCGGGCGTCCCGCATCATCGACCAGATGGAAATGGCAGGCATCGTTGGTGAGCACAAGGGCTCAGTTGCTCGTGAAATCCTCATCACCCTCGATGAGTGGGAGCAAATGGTTGAGATGGAAAACGATGACTTTGACGAGTTTGAGGATTAGTCAGTCCCCAGAAATGTAAGCCGTTAAACTTTCGTGGCCAATCCTGCCGATACTTTTTTTGTTCGCAGGACACCCAATCATTGCGACTGCCAAAAGCATCCTCGCCCTCGGTTGAAAGAACTGCGACGACCGAGACTGTGCTCACAACCGGTCTCGGGCGGTGTGCCCTCTTAAAGTGAGAGGGATTTAGGGCTTGGCGGCGTCGAGCGGGACGTGACGGTTAAGCAAGGCAGCGTTTGTTAAGGAGGTGATCAGTGATCGAATTATGTGACTGTATTAGAGGGCTACACGGGACCTGAATCCGTAGACCCAGCGGGTTTGCACGGTGTGTAGCCCTACACAGGACTTTGCTCGGTGGTTACAAAAGTAACCACCGAGTTTTTTTAATGTCCACTCCCTGCGACTGCTCGCGTTGCCGTGTATCCTTAGGGAATGAGTGAACAATTGACACTTGAACAAGCAACAACGGCGATGATTGAGGCCGCAGACGTCATTATGCAAGGCGGCGGCGAGCGTGGCATCGAACGGCAACATCGACATGGTCGCATGACTGCAAGAGAACGAATTGATGCACTCATTGACAGCGGGACGACGCCTTTTGAGTGTGGTCTCTTTATCGCGCACAACATGTACAAGGAATATGGCGGAGCGCCCTCCGCAGGTGTTGTGACCACAATCGGGCAAGTCGGCGGTAAGCGATGCATGATTATTGCCAATGACGCAACAGTCAAAGCGGGCGCCTTTTTCCCGATGACGTGTAAGAAAATCATTCGAGCCCAAGTCATCGCTGAACGCGCGCGGTTGCCACTGCTCTATCTTGTTGACTCTGCGGGAGTCTTTCTTCCACTACAAGAAGATGTCTTCCCAGACACCGATGACTTTGGCCGCATCTTCAGAAACAACGCTGTGTTCTCCGCAAAAGGAATCACACAGATTGCTGCAATCATGGGCAACTGTGTTGCTGGCGGTGGGTACCTTCCCGTGCTTTGCGATACGCTCATGATGACAGAGGGAAGCGGACTATACCTCGCAGGTCCTGCCCTCGTGAAAGCTGCAATAGGTCAAGAAACAGAGAACGAAGAACTTGGCGGTGCAGAAATGCATTCAGAAATTTCGGGCACAATTGATTTCCATGAGCCAGATGATGAAGCGTGTATCAAACGCCTCATCAGTCAGGTCCATGCGGACATGTCTTCACCGCCAGCAAGCCAGCCACCCTACCCTGTTGTCAAACCAAGCGGGGAAGCTGATGACATCACAACTATTTTTAAGGGGAATCCGGGCGAGCAATATGACATGAATGAACTCCTCAGCTGCATCGTTGATGACGAAAGTTACAGCGAATACAAGGCGGAGTATGGCAAGTCGATGGTGTGCGGGTATGCCCGAATTGGGGGATGGCCTTGCGGCATCGTTGCAAATCAGCGGTGCATGACGCAGAAGAAAATGCCCGGCGGCAAGGCGGGTCCTTCCACATCCGTCAATATGCCAGCAGTCATTTACACTGAGGCAGCAGACAAAGCTGCCCGTTTCATCATGGATTGCAACATGAAACGGATTCCAATCATCTTCGTCAATGACACGACTGGCTTTATGGTTGGAAGAGATAGCGAACAAGCGGGCATCATTCGCTCTGGCGCGAAAATGGTCAATGCGATGAGTAACTCAATCGTACCGAAGATCAGTCTCATCATTGGCAGTTCATATGGTGCAGGCCACTACGCAATGTGCGGCCGCGCCTTCGACCCATTTGTCACACTTGCATGGCCAAATGCGAAGTACGCCGTCATGGGCGGCGCATCTGCGGCACATACACTCTTGCAGATTGACCTTGCTGCAAAGAAACGGCGCGGCGAAGAAGTCGACGAAGAAGAACGAAACACGCTTCTTGCAGCAATCACAGAGAGTTACAACGAACAACAAGATATTTTTTATGGCGCAGCTCGCGGCTGGGTTGATCGAATGATTAACCCAACTCAAACACGAGAAGAACTTATTCAAGCATTAGCCATTGCATCGACGTTTGACATTCAAGGCGAGTTTAAGACCGGCGTCTTGCAAACATGAGCAAACGCGTTAACGGGAAAACAATTCTCATCACTGGTGCAAGCAGTGGCATCGGCGAAGCAACTGCAAAAGCTTGCATGCAAGCAGGCATGCATGTTGTCCTCACCGCTCGAAGGCGGAAGCAACTTGAAGTGCTCCAAGAAACGCTCGGTGGCTCTTGCAAAATCATTGTTGGAGATGTCACTGAAGAAGGATTCAATGAGAAATTGCTAAGAGCATCGGGAACGATTGATGCTGTCTTTATCAACGCTGGTCACGGTCTTGACCAGTCAACACTTGACCTTAACATTGATGATGTTCGCAAACTTTTTGAGCTTAATGTCTTTGCTGCAGTCGAACTTGCCTCGTTATGTGCATCCTTGTTTAAAGAACAAGGCGGTGGACACATCATCTTGTGCGCAAGTTGTTTGTCTAAGTTTGCAACGCCAGACCATGGCGCGTACTGCGCGAGTAAATCCGCGATTGAAGCATTCAGTAAATCGATGCGAATGGAATTGAAGTCATCAAACGTGTTTGTCTCAACAGTGCACCCAATCGGCACGAAAACAGAGTTCTTCCAATCGAGCGCCGCTCGAAGTGGAAATGCATCTTCATCATTTGAAGAACGGTCGCCTTCTTGGCTCATGCAATCACCCGAGCGGGTCGCAAAAGCAATTGTTCGTTGTTTACAAAAACCCAAGCCAGAGGTTTGGACAAGCCACTTCATGCGTTGTTTAAGTACGCTTTTTTCTGCGTTTCCCCGCATTGCCGAGTTTGTTATTCGGCGTACCCAATAGGTCTCGCCCCTAGCACCTGCCCCGACTCATCAAAAAAACTTGATTCATCTTCTTTTTAAAGTATGGTAGATGGTGAACATGTTTCTTCGTTTCACAATCGTAGGGCTTACGTGTCTGCCCATGCATACTCAGTTACTCCATGGTGATGAGAGCATGGTTGCGATTGCTGATGCGCTTCGTCATGATGCTCGGCTCATCTGTATTGGTGATTCCCTAAGCACTACGTTTTACAATCGAATCGGACCAGCAGCCCTAAGCGCTTGGCCAATCGAAAAGGTCACAGCCATTGGTGGTGGCGCTGGACTCGGTGCTCCAGTGATGACGTGCATCGGACATTGCGCCCCCGTTTCCAAAGTGCTTGCATCAGACCCGCTTGGATACACCGTTGAACGGCAAACAGCTAAAGCAACATTTTTTACACTTCCCGTTCGCGGCTTAAAAGAAGTCTATGGTGATGATGCATTCTCAGCAGGTACAAATGGCAAACTATTTGAATTCAACTTGAATGTTGATTCGTTGCAAACAAGTGTGAGCGGACCATTCCTCAACACGTCTGAGGAAATGAAGTTTCGATATCTATACCGCGCGCCAAGTGAACCCTCATTGCACATAGGCAACATCTCACTTCGTGATAACGGCGCGCACGTCCTGACATTCAGTCCAACTCAATTCGCGCGTAAACTTTGGCACGCAGGCGAGACTCCAGATGGTCTCGGCCGAAATGCTGTGCCATCACAGATCAATGCGTGTGCGAGTGATATTACTGCGAACAATCATTTATATGATGCTGCAAGAGTTGTCATTGCTGAATACACACCAATTCAACATTCAGGCAAATACATACAAGTTGCCGGCGGCCTGTATTACAAAAATGATGATGAAGGCAATCCGAAAGAAGGCCTGTACTTCTCTTCGCTCTCAGATGACAGTTGGAGCTACTCTGGTTTTTGCAGTGACACAGAAGGACAAGATACGCACGACAAACGTTTCAGTTTGGAACAATTCACGCACTGGCTCGATGTAACAACGCTTAGGCGTGAACAGCCAATCGTGTTCATGTGGCAGTTTGGTGTTGAAGCGCTCCCGCAGAGCGTCGTTCAAGCGCGATATGAGTTGATGATTGCACAAGCAGATGAAAGCGCTAGCGCAATCGGCATCCACCAAACGTATCACCTGCTCATCACGCCATACATGATGAAAGTTGGCAGTACTGCTGGAAAAGAAGCTCATCAATACCTTCAAGACCATCAAGCGGTCTGTAATCAAATCGCGGCTTCCAATGAACACGTTGCAGCGGTGTCTATATATGACGCAACAGACGGCGCGCTCTTTATTGGAACAAGCAGTGCAAACCAATGGCTACTTGACAGAGGGTTCAATGCCTTTGCTTGTGGTAGTGAAACCATTGCGCTCTGCGACGAACATTTTGGCAACTTCCTTGACGGTGCGATTGTCCATCCTTCACATCCAAACGCCGCAAAGTTCTTTGCAGCAATCATCGGAAACGAGATTCGTAAGAACGCTTGTCATACCGACCTTGTTCCAGACGGCATCATTGGAATTTCAGATGTTCTTGAAGTCATCAGCGATTGGGGAACGCCATATGGCGATGTCACTGGAGACGGATTAACCAACGTCTCAGATATGCTGGAAATCATCAACACATGGGGTGAGTGTTGGCCCGTGCAAGCCCCGTTTAGCACAGGTCAATTCGAATAGGGTTGAATATCAATTGACCAATCTTTTGGGTCAGGCGTCTCGATGTCGAGTTGCGCTTTCTGCACATCGCTCAACTCAGTTAATGCGACATTCGTAAGTTTGCTCTGGCGAATGGTGCCGTCACTTTCGATTGTTTGGACGCCAACTGGAAACCATGTGTCACTGTCATAGAACAAATCGATGGTTTTCCACTCGCTCTTATGTTTTGGCGTCAATTGAATGCCGACAACCGATTCATCTAACTTTGAGAGGAGCCCTTCGTCTGGCAATGCAGTCCTCGAAACATCAAACTCTTTTAAGACTGAATCTTTCGTTTGCTCAATGGGAAGTGGCACTGGTCCGTTGCCTAGTGCAAATGGGTCAAGTGATTTCGCGCTCTCAGGCGAAACAAGTTCTCTCTTTATAAATTGTTTTCGCTCTGGGTCAACCTCGACAAACCATCGGCCTGAAAAGACATATCGCTTGTTGCGGGTTTCTTTACGCCTGCCAATGATGAGCGTATCAAAAGCAATTGCAGCATCCTTGTGTCCGACGCATGCTCTGTAAACGAGCGTTCCAGTTCTAATCTCTTTACGCTCCAACACTGGATCGATTTTGATGTATGTAATATCAGCAGAAGCCGCCGGAACACTGACTTTTTCTACTTGTTCAAGCACTGCCTCGGCAGTCATCGTTTCAGGTTGCACGCTCAGCGCGATAGTAATTGCACAAAGAATGCTCAGCATGTTCGAGTACTTTCAACGACCGCTGTCAGCATCTGTCTTGCCTCTTGTAGACAATCATCACCAGACGTGAGCGAAAGAACTCGCGACGCCCGCACCTTCATTTTAGAACGCATGGCATCGGTGTCTGCATCAACGAAATTGTCATAGACATCTGCAAGTTTGATGAGCCGACCTTCCCATGGTCCATCTTCAAGTTGCTTGTCATACGCAACTTCACGAATCGTTTCTTCGAGCCGCATATCTTTTGTCATGACTGCAACTAAATCTGCAACGCGGCTTCCAAATGCATCACAAAGTTCATCGTAATCGACGCCGCAATCTTCAATAACGTCATGCAATAGCGCTGCCGCAAGAACTTCTTCATCGGCAAAGTTGAATTGGCATGCAATTGTCATTGCAACACGGAAAGGGTGTGCAATGTATGGCGTGCCATCATTACGAGTCTGATGTCTGTGCGCATTTGCTGCGAAACTTGCTGCGTGTTGCCAAAGTGAACTCATGATTCGATTCCTTGAGAAAGCAACGCAACAGCGTGCACATCGATTGCATCAACACTTTGGCATCCCTCCGTTGTTTTGCCCTGAACATGAACAGGCGCCTCTATCATTGCAGAGAGCGAATCATTGATTGCATCCCGAACACTCGCAATCTTCGGCTCATCACAGATGATTGTCGCACTCACGTTTACAACGGCGAACCCAAGTGCCTGACTTCGACGCAACGCATCCGAGAGAAAAATCGCTGACGAAGCACCTTGATTTGCATCATCTTCATTTGAAAAATGTGTGCCGATATCGCCGTCGCCAATTGCACTATACATCGCATCGGCAATGGCATGGATGAGGACATCGCCATCGCTGTGCGCAATAGTCTGTTTGCCACACGCAACGAGGACGCCTCCAAGAACAACGCCTTCGCCCTGCTCTAATCGGTGCCTGTCAAAACCATGTCCAATTCGGTAATTCATTAGTTTGGCATTGTACCTCCCAAGCGGTAAATGCCGATGTAAGATGACAATGATGCGTCACTTTCAACTCACTCTAACGTCACTTTTACTCGCTTCAGGGTGCCAAATGTATGTTCCGGGCGGAAATCCATTCACGGATGGCCCTGATAGTGCGACAACATGGGAATCGACAACTGAAGTGCCTAAAACGGTCACGCTCATTGATACCCGAAGTGGTGAGCATCTTTTTGTGATGGAAATTCCTGTTGGGAAAAAACTCGTCATCGATTTTGTGACCGATGGCGGTGATAACGAAGTCATCACGCCTGACCTCATGATGTGGGAAGTCTTCCCCTCAAGCGTGAAGTATGGACCGCTCTCAAACGCACTCACTGTGCCTGACCGATGGTCGAGAAAACTCATCGTTGATTTACGGGATTCGGGTGAGTATGCTCAGCCAGCAACTGACCGCCCGCTTTCAGTCGATGACATCAATGACCAACCCGATTGGTGGTCTTCGCAAGGTGGTGAACTCACTGGTTCCGACCCAATCGATGGTTACGACCCGTAACCCCCGGAACCCCCCTGTAAAACCCCTCATACCCAAAAAACCACAACCCTAAGCCCTTAATGGCTTTGAGGCATGGTGTTGCTACAATATGGCCATGTCGACGACACATTCAACAGATGCAGATGCAGTCTCTCTATCTGGCTACATCATTGACCCGCTCTATCAACCAAAAGATGGCGTGATTGACCCTGAAATCGGTACGCCGGGCCAATTTCCGTACACCCGCGGTGTCCACGAGACGATGTATCGCTCTCGCCTTTGGACGATGCGGCAGTTTGCGGGCTTCGGCTCAGCTGAAGATACGAATGCACGCTTCAAGTATCTGCTTGAAAATGCGAAAGGCACAAAAACAAACACTGGGCTTTCAACAGCATTCGATTTGCCAACACTCATGGGCCGTGATAGTAATGATCCGCTCTCCGCTGGTGAAGTCGGGCGATGCGGTGTTGCAATCGATACCATCGATGACATGCATCGACTGTACGCTGACATCCCAGTCGGTGAAGTCACTGTAAGTCAAACGATTAATGGTCCCGCATGTGTCATTTGGGCAATGTATCTTGCCATGGCAAAAGAACGAGGCATCGATTGGAATGACTTAGGCGGGACACTCCAAAATGACATCCTCAAAGAGTTCCATTCTCAAAATGAGTTTATCTATCCACCGGAAGCGTCTGTCAAACTCGTTGTAGACACCATCGAGTTTGCAACGAAGTACACCAAACGTTGGAATAGTGTTTCAATTTCTGGATATCACATCCGCGAAGCGGGCTCAACAGCAACGCAAGAACTCGCATTCACACTTCGAGATGGCATGGAATATGTTGAGGCATGCATGAAACGCGGCCTCGATGTTGATGCGTTTGCTCCACGACTTTCATTCTTCTTCAACTCTCACAACGAATTCTTTGAAGAAATCTGCAAACTGCGTGCAGCAAGAAGAATTTGGGCGACTGCGATGAAGGAGCGATATGGCGCAAAGAACGACCGGTCACTCCTCATGCGTACGCACGTTCAAACAGCAGGATGTTCACTGACTGAACAACAGCCACTCAATAACATCGTGCGCGTTGCATATCAAGCAATGGCTGGTGTGCTTGGCGGTTGCCAAAGTCTGCATACAGACTCAATGGATGAAACGCTTGGCCTCCCAACTGAAACAGCTGTAAGAGTTGCGCTTCGAACGCAACAAATTCTTGCACATGAAACTGGTGTCCACCGAACAGTTGACCCGCTTGCTGGTTCTTACTTTGTTGAATCATTGACCGACCAAATGGAATCAGACGCAAATGACATCATCAATGAGATTGACGGTCTTGGCGGCGTTGTATCTGGTATTCACATAGGATATTTCAGACGGTCAATCGCCGAAGCGTCCTATCGATTTGGTCAGGAAATGGAAGCTGGCGACCGAATCATCGTTGGCGTGAACGCGTATGAAGAAGGAAACAATGACACCCAAGTCGACATTCTTCAGATTCCGCACACTGTCGAATCAACGCAATGTGAACGATTAGACACTTTCCTGAAGGAACGGAATCACGATGACGCAATGAAGGCGCTTGACGCCATTCGAGATGCAGCACGAAATGATGAGAATGTGATGTCCTCACTTGTCGATGGTGCACTTGCTCGTTGTACGCTTGGTGAAATGGTCCAAGCGATGGCAGATGTCTTTGGTCGCTACAGCGGCGGTCCAGAGTGGTAAACTAACCACACGTGGCACACCAACACCCGAAAGGCACAAGAGATTTTTTTCCTGCAGAACTCGCTGCACTTCATCACATTGAATGTGCGTGGCGAACGGCTTCAGTAAACGCAGGGTTTGATGAAATTGAAGGTCCAACTTTTGAGCACCTCGATTTATACACTGTAAAAAGTGGCGAAGGCATCGTGAGCGAACTCTTTAGTTTCAAACGCGCAGGTGGCGATGTTGATTATGCGCTTAGGCCAGAGTTCACACCAACCCTTGCTCGCATGGCAGCTGCCAAAGGACGCTCCCTTTCAGTACCAACAAAGTGGTTTGGTATCCCAAGTCACTTTAGAGCAGAACGACCTCAGCGAGGACGATTGCGTGAGTTTAAGCAGTGGAACGTCGACCTTCTTGGAATTGACGCGCCTTCTGCTGATGCTGAAGTCATTGCAACTGCAATTCACGCACTTGCAGAACTTGGACTCACCCACAATGACGTTGTCGTTCGCATCAGTCACAGAAGTGTCGTAACGAGCATGTTGCTAGAAAGTGGGCTGGATGCTTCTCAACTAGACCAAGCACTCGCACTGCTTGATAAGAAAGAAAAAATGGATGATGAAACCTTTCTCTCAAAGGTAAACGAAGCTGGCTTGCCAGAAGCTGCATTCACACAATTTGATGGCAATACAGAAATTTCGCATCCCGATCTTGATGTCCTTCAAACTGAGTTATCACGCTGGGGCGTTGCCGATTGGTGCACGTTTGACTTCGGTATTGTTCGCGGGCTCGCGTACTACACCGGCATCGTGTTTGAAATTCATGAACGAAGCGGCGCAGAGCGAGCGATTGCTGGCGGCGGTCGGTATGACAAACTCATCGAAATGTTTGGCGGTCCTGCAATGCCCGCAGTTGGTTTCGGAATGGGTGATGTTGTGCTTTCGCTTGTGCTCAAAGATAAGGGATTGCTTGAAGAAGGCGATGCCTACATGCCAACTCCAGAAGTTTTCGTCGTGAGCGCATCAGATGAAGGCGATGACGCAATACCAAACATCGTCTCATCACTTCGTGCACATGGCATCCATGCAAGACAATCGTATAAAACGACACGCAATGTCGGGAAACTGCTTACCGAAGCAGGGAAAACTCGAGCGAAAAACGCGATTATCCTTGGCGCTGAACTTGAAGAAGGCAACGTCGTTGTGAAGAATCTTGAGAGTGGCGAGCAGATTCAAGTTCCACTTGCATCGGTTGTTGAACACTTTTCATAATGGCGCGGCGTATTCTCATCGTAACGGCTGTTGATGCGGAAGCAGATGCAATTGGTAAACCGAAGGGTACGTTCGTGGTTTCTGGCGGAATCGGGAGAACGAATGCTGCCGCTGCAACAATGGCTGCGTTACTTAGTGACGGCCCCTTTCATTGGATTGTCAACATCGGGGTTGCAGGTGCGTTGCCAGAGAGTGGTCTAAACATTGGTGATGTCGTCATCGGCAGTGAAAGCGTCTACATGGAAGAAGGGCTTCAATCGCCAGACGGGTTTCAAGACATTGGCGACATGGGTTTCACACTTGGTCAGTTTGAGGGCAATCGTGTTCCCGCTGATGCTTGGATGATTGAACAGTTAAGCAGCATGGGCACGGTTGGCACGATTGCCACCGTCGCGACCTGCAGTGGAACCGATGAACATGCAAGCAGTGTTGTTCAACGAACAGGCGCAATCGCTGAAGCGATGGAAGGCGCAGCAGTCTTGCATGTCGCAACACAAATGAATACGCCTGCTATTGAAGTTCGAGTGATTTCAAACACGACGGGCAACCGCGATTCACAATCATGGGATTTGCCGCTTGCATTTGAAAAGTTAGAGCATGTCACAACCCAAGTGCTGCAATTGTTATGGAAGACGGCTGAGTAACGCCGTCTTGATGTAGGATAAACCACATGGATTGGATCACACTCATTATCTTCTCGCTCTACATGCTCTTTGGCGCGCTGTGCGTCTTTGTCACGCTTGTGGGTTTGCCGGGTGGCTGGATTCTCGTTATTGGGGCTGTCGGGATTGAACTGAGCGATACGCTTTGGGGAGGAACTGACACGTGGGGCTGGCTCACCATTGGCGTTTGTGTTGGCTTAATGGTTGTTGGAGAAATCATCGAACTTGTTGCAAGTGGATTAGGCTCAAAAGTTGGTGGCGGCTCAAACAGAGCGATGTTCGGTGCAATTGTTGGGAGCATCATTGGGGCGATTCTTGGTACGCCGCTCATTCCAATTCCACTCATCGGTACTTTGATTGGCGCGATTCTTGGTGCATTCGGCGGCACAGTGCTTGCGGAACTGACGCACAAGGAACCGCCCGATATGGGCCAGATTGCTAAGTCTGCAACTGGCGCAACGATTGGGCGTATTCTTGGCGTGCTTGGGAAAACGGGCGTCGCATCCATCGTGTGGTGCGTCTTACTCATCTCACCATTTACGTAACGTTAATGCGTGAGGCGGTAGATTTCATCAATGGTCGTGAGCCCTTGTGCAACTTTTGCAAACCCATCCGCTTGAAGATTGACCATGCCACGTTCGATGGCTAAGTTTCTAAACGCAGTGATTGAAGGGTTCCCAGCGATTGCATCGCGTAATTCATCGTCCATAATCAGAAGTTCATACAAACCAATCCGCCCTGCGTAACCACTTCCACGACACGATGAGCAACCGACTGCATGCGGAATCTCCTTACATGAGTACCCTTTGAGGAGTTCCTTCTCTTGTTGCGTTGGCTTTTTCATTTCAACACACTTTGGACACACTTTGCGAGCAAGTCGTTGAGCCAAGACAGCGTTCACAGCAGAGGCAACGAGAAAGGGTTCGATGCCGATGTTGATAAGCCGCGTCATCGATGAGGGTGCATCATTCGTATGGAGCGTTGAAAGTACAAGGTGACCAGTCATTGCAGCTTGTATTGCAGTTGATGCTGTTTCGTAATCACGAATCTCGCCAAGAAGCACAACATCAGGGTCTTGCCGCAATAACGCCCGAAGTGCCTTTGCGAATGTCATTTCAATTTGTTCGTGAACTTGAATTTGCGTGATGCCATCAAGCTCATATTCAACAGGATCTTCAACCGTAGAAATGTTTAAGCGTTTGCAATCCATTTCTTGCAGTGATGAGTAAAGGGTTGTTGTTTTACCACAACCAGTTGGGCCTGTCACAAGAATGATTCCGTGCGGATTACCAATCTCATCCTTCCATCGATTGAGTGTTTCTTCTTGAAAACCTAAATCGCCAAGACCGATGCGAATGTTTTTTTCATCAAGCAAACGAAGGACGACCTTTTCCCCTTTGGGTGTCGGCACTGTTGAAACACGTAAATCAATTGGCCTTCCGAGTACTGTTGCTCGGATACGTCCATCTTGTGGAACACGCCGTTCAGCAATATCTAGATTGGCGAGAATTTTGATTCGGCTTACGATTGCATTATGGAGCGTTTTGTCTGCGTGCATGAGGTCATGGAGCACACCATCAATGCGGTAACGCATGATGGAACCTTCGACTCTCGGTTCAAAGTGTATGTCTGACGCATTTTCACGTACGGCAGTTTCAATCATTGAACTCACTGTGCTCACAACTGGAGACGACGCTGCATCCGCCGTGACGGACTCTAAGTCAAGCGATGAGTCCATGCAATCTTCGACAATGAATGAATCTTCACATTCTTCAGCTTGCGCGCGCTGTTTCTCAAGACACTCAAGTGCAATGCGAAGCGCGCGAGGTGTGACGAGAACTTGGTCAACTTGTTCTCCAATGACAAACATAAGATCATCGACGTGGAACAAGTCTTCAACTGAACTTGCCGCAACAACTTGCTCCCCATTTAACTTTAATGGAATGACACGATGTTCTATGCACCAAGACAAACCAATGCGTTCGACGATTTCTATTGAAACATCATCGTCTTCTAACTGATGAAATGTGAAACCAGAAACTGTTGCGATGGCTTGCTGTGCTTTGGACTCATCAATCCCCGCGTCAACAAGCAAGTCGCCGATTGACCGCCCTTTTGCATTTCGTTGAAGTTGCTTAAAGCGTGATTCAATATCAGGCGTAAACTCGCTCGCATCGTTGAGGAAGTTAATCACCTTTTGAGCAAAAGACGCTGTTGGCTGTTCACTTTTTGATTGGAGTGGTTTCATTGGATATAGCTTTCTGAGGCAAATTGTTCATAACCGTCGAGATAAATCGTTCGCGTTGTTGCTTCGCCGTTGTTTCCTGAAATCGATATAACCACAGAATTGTTGTTTACTTCTGTAAGTTCAACAATCAATGAGCCGCCGCGGAGCGAAATGTCATCACCGACGCGATAAATTTGTCCATTGATGTTCGCAAGGGAGCGCTTTCCACGCATGACTGACTGGACCATGAGTTGATTAGCAGCAAACTCTGCGTCAATTTCGACATCTGCGACTTGTTCGGAACGTTCAACATGGTGCGAGGCCGCTACTGCCTTTGGTTGTTTCCCGAACGCGTGGAGTTCTTGTAATGGACGCTGCCATGAATGAACGTCACCCGACAATCGAGCAGTCATGTTCTGAGTCGATTGCTTTGTTGTTGCAATGAGCGTTGCGGTTTTTGCGATAGCGTCAACACTACAAATTTGATTCATGAGTGCTTTTGATTCTTTGGTTTCGTTTGCTTGAACCGCGGGTACAAATGAACGCATAAACATGAGTTCAGCAAAGAGTGCGATTGCCGCAATGGCTACAAAAAGAGTTGCGCTGTTGTATTTATGAATGTACTGGAGCGGTACTGTCATTGTTGTTGCTCCGTTTGATTGTTGTAGATGAGATGAATCACAAAACGAACATCGATAAAGTCGTCCCTCACTCGATGAATCGTCATCCGCTCGATGCGTGACAACCGTTCCATTTGTTCTAGGGACTGGATGAAGTCATACACGCCGTCAAAACTGCCAGCAATGCTAAGATCAATTGGCATGATCCCATATTCTCCTGACTCTTTTGTGCCCGATGTCGTGACAGATTTCATCGTTAAGTGATGAGCGGACGCAACATCAGATACGTTTTCTAACCATGATTCTGCTTCAGGCGCACTTGGAATACTTTGTAGAGCGCTCTCAGTAGCTTCTTCAAGTTCACTTACCATTGCAATCATCTCGCGGTATTGACCATTGAGTTCTGGGAAGTTTGATAGTCTGCTTGTTTGCACTCTGATTTCGCTCGCGGTTTCAGCAACTGCGCTATTGATTGGCTTGTAAGCCATGACCCACGCAGCCATTGGGACACCTGCAAGAAGTGCGAGTAATGAAATGTAACGCTTAGGAATACTCATTGAGAATCCTCCATTGCAAGTGTTGCACCACGGCTCACTTCCATATGAATTGCAAATTGTCTTTGTGAATCAACACGAGTTTCTTGAGCATACTGGAGCGATACATTTTCAAAATATTGTGAATTTGAAAGTGCCTCAATGTATGCAGAGATAAAACTGTCATGTTGAGCAACGCCAAGGAGTGTGATGAACTCCGTGACATGCACGTCATCATCCTTTAAGACGCGTCTTCGAGTTTCTAGGCGAATGTCATCAAGCACTGACTCTTGGGGTAACAACTGCGTCATTTCCCAAAGCAACACGGAACGAGGAATCCCGTCGAGGTGTTGTTCAATTTCTTGCGCTTTCTCGACAGCATCCTTGAGTTCTTTTTGCACTTTGACATACTCATGGACACGGTGCTGTGCTTCGTTCCACTGTTTCGAAACTTCCATGCTGTCTTGAGCAACGCTACGCCAGTTATCCATGCTGACAACAAATGCGCCGACTGTCGCAAGTGAAATTAGTACGACAAACATGATGCCAAACTTCACAACACGCTGGTCCGCTCGGGCAACGTGCCAAGACTTCGGTAAAAAATCATCAAATGGATGAGTCATGCTGCCCCCTTTGAAAAACGAAGGCACATGCCTGCTGCAGTAGTCCATGAGGGGCCGCTTGCACAAGTTTCAGCGCCTTCAATCCACGCAGAAGGATCTGCGATGTACCCCGAAACCCCTAAGTTCGATGCGATTGCTGCACATGTTTCAGTATCACTTGCTGCTGACCCAGAGAAGATGATTCTGTCGACTGCTCTTTGAGGGAAGAGTGCGTCGTGATGTTGGAGGCATCTTCGCAGTTCTTGCTCTAATGGGCCATCGATGAGTGAGTTGGATGGCATTGTTTCATACAACCCGCGTGGTTGTTGTTCTTGACGGCGTTCAAACTCACCTTGCTCTGTGTGTGCATGCACTTCTTGTTCTGGCGACTGCCACTTTGTTGGGTTTGTCATTGCATTCAAACTGAGTTGTCTTGCAAACACACAGTGGCTTCCATGCGCAACCAAGATGAAAGATGATTGCTCGTCTAAATCGATGAGCATTGATGTGATTTTCTCATCACCATCACGGCGATAGAGTTTGTCGAATGCTCTGAGTGATGCGTGAAGTGGAACAGTGACAGATAACACGTGTGCTCCAATTGATTCAAGTTCTTGAACATATCGCTCCGCAACAGTTTCTTTCACGCCAACACAAAGAAGTTCTTGCTTTGGAGCATCGCCAGTTCCAATGCCTGTCATAGCAACGCACACGTGGCGAATCTCGCAATGCTCCCACTCGGGGCTCTGTTGCATGAGCTTGCTTTTAACTTCAGATTCATCTTCACAGTTTGAAACTCGAATGTGTTGAACGAGTACTTCAGAAGATGGAATGCTAATAATGCACTCTTTTCCTTTAAATGACCCAAGCGCCTCCTTCATTCCAAGTTCGTCATGCCTTGAAACTTCAAGTGCCATATGAAGCGTCGGTTCTTTAGCGCTTGTCATTTGCATCAAGCGAATAACCTCTTTTTCAAAATGCACGCAAATTGGTGGCGCGCTCATACGCTGTGTAAGCCAATGTAGTTTTCCCATAAGAATCTACCTCGGCACACAAATATCGCAACTAAAGAACGTGGGTTGGGTTGTGAGGGTTACATCAATGAGTTGCCTGCATTGACGGAATATGGCGCTCTATCTGATGAAACGAACCTTACTGAAATCTGGAACGATGGGGAATCCAAACGCTTTCTTAGGTGCTGGCCAGTAGACGCTCCACGCTTTCCCAATCAGTAAATCACGATTCACTAAGAATGGCGTGTCATCAATTTGAGCGGATACAAACTCGTCGGGATTTCCCCAGAGGCGGCCATCAAGTGAAAACGCACTATTGTCGCCCGCAAGCATAAAGTGATCATCACCAAGCACTGCTGGCTTATCTGGATGCGAGCCATACGAAGGTGAACCGGGAAGAACCAATGCCTCGTTGCCCGGCTTTGTCGGGTTTTTCGTTGATCTTGATGGCAATAGCGAGGGTCTGTAATACAAATCCGTTGCGACTTCGATGTTTGAGATTGAACATGGCGAACCACTGACAATCCAATCGAATGTCGGTTGTTGAATGTCTTGCTTTAATGCCTCTTCCACTGGCGTTGAATCGAGTGAATTCGTAGCGAGGCGAATTCGTTTGTCAGGTCCAAAGTCATACGCAAGCGAAGCGATTCTCTTTCGATTGATGTAGAGCACCATTTCTTGATCAACGTGCCAGCACTCCATTCGGATGGGCTTGTGTGCCTCCATCTCTGGGCACACCGCTGCCACACGTTCAACGACGTCCCCGTTATCTCGCGTCATTGTTAACGTCGCTTCGGTTCCCTCAATCGTCCAATCGAATGTATGCCCCCTCGAATGCATTTCAAACGTCACTGAAAGAGACGCCTTCTCAGGAACAATCGTTGCTGAAATGTTTACATCTGAAAGTGGATACTGCCGTACGGCTGGCATGAGCATGTTGTACGGAATCCAATCATTGACGGGCAACTCCTTTGCGTCCCACCGCAACGAAGCTATTGCGTCACTATCACATCGCCATAAGCGTTCTTGCGCTTCCCACGCTGATGAAGGCGTTCCTCTCCATGGCTGACCCCGCCAAGGATTTGACAACGCTAGCGTGTCAATCGGAATCGCATCGGTATCAGACAATGTGCGCCAAAGTGCCTGTTGAATGTGCTCTGGTTTTCGTTGGATTGTGTAAGGGTTTTCACCCTTCTTCGCAAAGATATCTCCATCAACAATTGTGATTGTCTCGCCCGGCAAGCCAATCAAACGTTTAATGTAGTTCGCTGCGGCGCCTTGGGTATCAGTCGGATTCTTGAAGACGACAACGTCATATCGCTTTGGTTCAAAGAATGGATACAGCGATTTGAGGACGAGTACCCTGTCGCCCATCTTTGGATCGAGCCGCTTTGATTCTGTCGCCCCGAGTGACTGTCGCCGGCCAAGCAAAGGATCTGAAAACCTGTCTGGTGAAAATGCCCGAGCGTTATCAAAACCAACTGCAAACGTTTGTCCTGTTTGAGGGCTTTTCTTTTGAAGGTGCATGCCTCGAAGGGTCGGTGCCATTGAACCTGTCGGAATGACAAAACCCTCGACAACGAATCCTCTAAAGACCATCGCAAGCACAAACGCAAACAAGAGCGATTGAAACGTTTCAATGTATTGAGGTTGAGATGTGTTTTGTTCACCTGAAGACATTGTTAACTATTGTCGGTCCCCTTCTTGCCTTTTCTTCGGCGGCGACGCTTTCTTCTTCGTTTTTTCTTTGGCTGATCGCCATCTGCACTTGCTTCTTTGTTTCCAGAATCCTTGTTCTTTTTCTTGCGTGGCTTGCGCTTCTTCTTTGGTTCCTCAACTTCAAAAGCAGTCTCGTATGGTTTTGGACAAGTTTCAGGGTCCATCAATTCTTCGAGTGGAACTGCAATTTGTCGTTTGTCGTGTTCCAATTCGACGAGGACGAGTTGTGTAAGAATTTTTCCATCAACCACGACTCCTGGACCTTCAACAGTTCCAACTCTCGTCTTTTTATGTGGCAGATTCTTCTTAAGGTCACGGTAGGTTTGATCTTCATATCGTAGACAACACATTAACCTGCCACACCGCCCTGAAATTTTCTTGGGGTCGAGTGTTTGTTTTTGTTGTTTCGCAGCACGCATCGAGACTGGCGCGAGCACCTTCAAAAAGTTTTTACAACAGCAGTGTTGCCCGCATCGTTCATAATCTGCAACGAGCCGCGCTTCATCTCTTGCGCCGACTTGGCGCATTTCAATTCTTGCTGAGAATTTGTTTGCAAGGTCATGCACCAGCGGCCTGAAGTCGACTCTGTCTTCGCTGAGATAATAAAAGGTCAACAGTTCTTCGCCTAAAATCGGCTCGACATCAACAATGTCCATCTCAAGTTGATGTTCTTCAACAAGACGCTTTGCTTCTTTTCGGAACTCTTGCGTTCGAGATTTAAGTTGAGACATGCGATCCATGTCATCACGTGTTGCGATGCGAACAATTCTTCCATTTGTATGAAACGGGAATTTTTTACCTCCAGATTGTTCGATGTACTGCAACATCTCTTGCCGGCTGATTGACTTGCCACACCCTGAATTCGAACATGTCGTTGTTAACATTTCGACCAGTTCTGTGCCTCGATGTGTCCTTGCGACAAGTTTTGAACCGCAGCCAGCACGGATGTCTCCGCCCTGTTTATATTCGCCCACCATCTGCATCGAGCCAAATCGAACCACCATCGTTTCTGGTGCTGTTGTTTGTGCAAGTTGCTCTTCGAGCGTTAACGCATCCCTGTTTTCAGGGTTGGCGTCTTCTTCAAATACGGGGAGTGGAAAAATTGACATTTGGCAATCGCTTAAGCGAATCGCCCATCAATCATGATGAAAACGATTCGTCGTTTAAAATCTCCATGTCGTCAGGAAGGGTATCAGTACCATCAGTCGATGCCTGACCATCAACTGGGTTTATACGCGATTGCTCATCCATTGTATCGGTTTTTTTACCCGTTTTTAAGTCTTGAAGCGACTTCCGTTGACGTTTTGTAAAGAGCAAGCGAATGGGGATTTCGCTAAATGGCAGTGCTTCACGCAAACGGTTCATGAGATAACGCTCATATTGACCTTCAAAGAGGGATGGCTGATTCACAACCATGGCAATCGTCGGTGGTTTCGTTGCAATCTGTGAGACGTACAACAATTTTGCAACGGTACCAAGGCGAGATGAAGGGCCCCTGTCTTTAAGCACATTCTTTATAAAGTCGTTCAATTGTGATGTTGAAACGCGGTGCTCGGACTGCTCCTTGAGATTAAACGCCATCGAGATTGTGTCTTCGATGCCTTCGTTCTCCGTCGAACTGATAAAGACGATTGGCGCGTAGTCTAAACCTCGTAACTCTTTTGTTAAGTACTCAAGGTAATCTTCAGGTGTCACAGATTCATCAACCAAGTCCCACTTTGTCACAACGATAACTGTCGGCTTGAACTGCCGTTGCAACTCTTGAGTTAACTTCTTATCAACTTGTGAGACTCGCTCAGTTGCATCGACAAGTAACAACGCAACATCAGCACGTCGAATTGATTGAAGCATTCGCCGGTAGGCGTAATACTCAATGTCATCTGCAAAACTCTTTTGTTTCCGTAGGCCTGCAGTGTCAATCGCCGTAAATGTACGGTCGCCAATCTGGAACTGAACGTCAACTGCGTCCCTCGTTGTTCCAGCAATCTCTGAAACGATGACGCGATTTTCACCTGCAAGTGCATTCACAAGTGATGACTTGCCTGCGTTTCGCTTACCCACGATGGCGAGTTTTAAGTCTGCATCTTCAATGTCAGATGTTTCAATGCCTTGAACACGTTCCCACATTCTGTCATTCAGATATTGGATGCCATGTCCGCTCGTTGAAGAAATGCAGATTGCTTCGCCTAAACCAAGTGCAGCTGCTTCATGACCATGAGCTTCCCACTTCCTTGAATCGACTTTGCTCGCAACGACAAGTACCTTGTTGCCTGCCCCTGCTTTACGCATCATTTCGGCGACTGTTTCATCAAGCGGGGTAATGCCTGATTGCGCATCAACGAGGAAGATGATGAGATCTGATTTACCCATCGCTTCTTTGATTTGGAACTCAATGTCACCAGTTAAATCTCTAAGGTCTTTTCCAGCGTCGTCGATGTGTTCTCCCTCAACAACATAGACGCCCCACCCACCAGTGTCATGAAGTTCGACCAGCGAACTCTCGGTGCCCTTAGGTGTATAGGATGGTGCATCCAACTCTAAGAGCACACTCACGCGGTCACGCGTCACGCCCGGTGTTGGGTCGACAATAGAAACGCGACGTTTCGCAAGGCGATTCATCAAGCTCGATTTGCCGACATTGGGTCTTCCGACTATTGCGATGCGGGGTAAAGACATTCCGGTATTGTACCAGAATCGGGCTCATTTCCATACAATGCCCTTATGTCGATGAACGATGCAAATGGCTTACTTGTGGTGATTTCTGGCCCCTCCGGAGTTGGAAAAACAACGATTGTGCACCGCGTTAAAGAGGCATTTAACGCAACTTTTAGCGTTTCAGCGACGACAAGACCAAAAAGTGCAACCGAGGCAGATGGCGTTGACTATTTCTTTATCACTGACCGTGATTTTGATGCCATGGTCAGCAAAGGTGAGTTTTTGGAGTTTGCCGAAGTATTTGGATGCCACCGGTACGGAACGCCAAAAGCGCCTGTCTTAGCTGCGATGAAGCGAGGTGAAGTTGTTCTTCTCGATATCGATGTTCAAGGTGGCATGCAAGTTCACGAGAACATGCCAGAATCTCTTCGCATCTTCATCATGCCACCACACGAAGATGAGCTACTCAATCGGCTACGTGCTCGTGGTAGAGACGATGAAGATGCAATCCTCCGCCGCTTCAGAGAAGCAAAGCAAGAGATTTCGATGGCTGAAAAAAGTGGTGCATACAACACGTTCATTGTGAATGACGAGTTAGATATCGCAGTCGCTGAGACAGTTGCGGTTATCAAACAACAACTCGCAGGACACACGACTTCAACATGAAACTCGCGCTATTGTTATGGCTTGCCATGCAGACATCGATTGCGCATGCAATCGATGAAGAGAGCATTTTCGCGAGACACCTTAACCCCATTACGCCAATCGGTGGTGTGTTGTACATCCCCGTGTACTCAACACAATCTGGCGATGGGTGGCCGTCCCATATGCAGTTACAGAGTTCAAATGGTGATGTCATGACTGGGCATCTTGCGTGGGTTGAGCCAAACCAAGCGCAAGGACAGTGGACCTCAGGCAGTTATCGCATGAGACCCATCAAGCCAGATGATTCAATCAACACGCTGAATGCAAGTGATGCGCAGACGGGTCCTGTTCTTCTCGTTGAGCTCAATGAATCAACATTTGAAACGATAACTGTAGGCGGAAGCGTGATTCAACCCAATTGGATTGAGCAGTTTGAAGATTTCCCTCAACTCAACATCGATGAATCGCCCATCGGACAACCGCCAAGTGAGTGGAGCCGAGATGCACTTCCTGAACACAATGCAATGAGCATGTGGCGCTGGTCATTGTTGGCATCGAGCCAAAACCAAACAATCCCAACATTAGAATTCCACTCAAACGTTGAAACGCTTGCTGCGACATACTCTTCTCAACTTTGGAAAAATGGGTTTCATCGACTTGCAGGTGCAAGTAGAGGCATTGCTGCAACATGCAGAGATTTGCTCACGTGCACAGCATTTGATGGTGAAAATCAATTTGCGTGCTGGGTAACGAATCAACAGCAACTCAATGTGTTACTTGGCGTCATGCTCGAAGAAAGCATCTCAGACGAAGAGTGTGCAGCGCGTTGCCTTGCGTGGTCTGAAAAACAAAAACTCTACCTCTACTGGGTTGAAGAATTGTTTGGAAGCGACGTTCGGATTGCATTTGCAAACCCAACACTTGTTCCGGTTGTTGCCGCACTTTCGTGGCAAGAAGTTGACAGCATCCCAATTGCGATTGAAGTGCCCCCGCTTGAAACTGAGCGGCTCTCTTATGAACGAGTGGAACACGTTGACCCGTCTCTGTTTGGGACTGTCACAAAAGAATCACAGATTCAGTGGCTTTCTATTCAATTGGGTTCGCATGCATCTGCTCAACCCTTTGTTCCAGAATCAGTCATCGCGCAAACTCCCGGCGTGTTAATGCCTGAGTGTTTACCGCCTTGGACACTTGACAGTATTCGTGAGTCTGTGCCAGTGCGATGCAGTCCCAATCAACGCACGACCGTCGAACTTAGAAAAGCACTCGGCAAATGGGAACTCTTCATCACATGTGCAGGCATGAGTGACTCAATCGCACCGAAGTTGCCCATTAGAAGTGCCAGCGATGTGCAAGGCATCGAAGCGGTGACTATTTTCCTCTTTGACAGTCCATCCCCCTTATGTATCACCCCAACACATGGCGTCTTCCAAGCTGAGCATGGTTGCAACACTTTTGTTTCAACAATGGACAATGGGTGGTATGCGAGAGTAGAACTTCCCGACGCATGGGTCAACAGCGAAACACTTGCATTTTCGATTGCACGGACGCATGGTGATTCACAAAACATTGAAACCTCACCGCTTCCCTGCGTGCCATGGGATATCAAGCCGACATACATTGAGATTGATCTCACGCAGTGGGACGAGATAAAGAAGTTTCCTGTTCAACTCCCAAAAAGCGACACTTAAAAACGAATCTGACCCATGATTCCGATGACGCCTGCCTCATCGTAGTTGTCAATTGAAAGTTGATTTCGAGCTTGGTCAAACAACCGAAGTTCGCCGTTGTAGACCACGCCGCCATAAAACGTAATGTCAAAATCTGGCGAAACATGCCGCGTTGCTCTAAATGAAAGCGGCCATGAAGTCGCTTCCCCTGCACCATTGGGTGCAATCCCGCTATCGTTTAATCGGAATCTGCTGTAATCGTATGAAATCCCAACGCCAACTGACCACTCGCTGTTTGGTGTCCAGACAAGTTCAACCCCTGTTTGGCTGCCAAACCGAGTGACGAGGTCACTGGTCACACGAAGGTTTTCACTGATTTCCCAATCTAACACGAGGACCGGAAACACGTATGGATCGTCATGAATTTGCCCAATGATGCCAACGCCGAGTCCTAATGTAAGCGTTGGCGAGTACCGTTGAATAAATCCCGCAGAGCCACCACCAACTAAACCGTCAGAGAAATCATGTTCGTAACTTGAACGGACAAGGCCTGCTGCAAAGAGCGTCTTGTCTTGGTCGACAGCATGGAACCATGAAAGTGCAAAATCAACCGTATCAATTGAACTCCATGGATTCTGTAAACCCAAGCCCGCAACACCGCCAAAGTCGTAATCATCCCGCATGGCTTTAAACTTAAACTTCATGGAATCTTGGTCAGTGACTTTTTTCCCTAAACGGAGTTCTAAACCACCGCGTGAAATTCCAATTTCGCCGCCATTATCAATGTTACTGTTGAATTGATTCGTATAAAAGAAATCAAGTTTGGCATCAAACTCTGCAATCGTTGTTTGGGCAGGAATGCATAACAGCGTGAGTAAAAGTGGAACGTGTTTCATGTTTAAATTCATTGAATGTCCGTTGGTAAAGTGTCAATAAGGTTTTGAAGAATGTCATCACCCTCGATGCCTTCGGCCTCTGCTTCAAAGTTAAGCATGATTCGATGGCGGAGTGCTGGCAGTACAGATGCCCGGATGTCGTCATAAGAAACTGAAGTTCGTCCCTCTAGCAATGCTCGCACCTTTCCTGCAAGGACTAACGTCTGAGCAGCACGAGGGGATGCGCCAAAGCGGAGGAACGATTGAACTTGAGGTGTTGCAAGTTGCTCTTCGGGATGCGTCGCAAGAACAACTCGAACGGCATAATCTTGAACGTGCTGATCGATTGAAACTTCGCGAATGACATGTTGATAACTCACAATTTGTTCAGCGTCGAGCACGGGCTCAACGTTTGGCTGATGCCCCGAAGTCGTTCGATTCAAAATTTCCATCAACTCACTGCGATTTGAATAACCCACATGAAGTTTGAAAAAGAACCTATCAAGTTGCGCTTCTGGTAGCGGATATGTCCCCTCTTGTTCAATTGGGTTTTGCGTCGCCATGACGAAGAATGGCTGTTGCAACTTATGTGTTTCGCCACCAACAGTCACTGATTTCTCTTGCATCGCTTCAAGAAGCGCCGATTGTGTTTTTGGAGTCGCTCTGTTGATTTCATCAGCAAGAACCATCTGTGAAAAGAGTGGCCCCTGTTTAAACTCAAAGTTTCGTTGCCCGCCAACTTCAACGACGACGGTTGTGCCCGTGATGTCTGCAGGCATTAAATCAGGCGTAAACTGAATACGCGTAAACTGAAGGTGAAGCGCTTCGCTTAATGAACGAATGAGAAGGGTTTTACCGAGACCGGGAACGCCTTCAAGGAGTGCATGCCCTCCCGCAAACAAACTTATTAAGACGCCTTCAACAATTGCATCATGACCGACGACTGATTTTTGAATCTCATCTCGGAGTAATCCATATTGCTTGCTAAAAGTCTTTGCGGCTTCTTCAAGTGTCATCGTTGTTGACATATCAGCACGATACCATACATTCAATAAAAAAAGCCCGCTCAAAAGAGAGCGGGCTTTTTGTCGTTTCATCTGAATTGAAAATTATTCTGCTTTCTCAATCATCCAGTATTCAATATCAAGCGGCGTTTGACGACCGAAGACTGTTGCGAGCACGCGAACGATGCCCTTCTCTGGATAAATCTCATCCACAGTTCCTTCGTGACCCATGAATGGACCATCTTTCACGCTGACGTGATCGCCCTTCACAAACTCAAGTTTGACTTCAGTCACTTCTTCAGGAGCTTGTGAGTCATACAGCATCTTGTCAACTTCTTCTTCACTCATTGGAGTTGGCTTGCCCGCTGTTCCAACGAAATCACCAACGCCTGTTGTTTCCTTAATGAGGAAGAACACATCTTGTGAAATGCGTTGATCAACAAGGCGCATTTCTACAAAGATGTAACCGGGATACAGCTTTGTTTCGGTAATCTTCGCTTTACCCGTTTTTGTAAGTGTTCTGGTCTTTTCAGTTGGCACCATGATTCTGCCAACAAGGTGTTCAACACCTTCAATCTGCACTTTCTTTTCAAGTGCACCTCGAACGTAATCTTCTTTGTTTGAAGCAACTCGAAGCACAAACCAGTTCATGCCATCCTGAGTTCGTTTCTCAATATGAACCGCTTGACCAAGTGCCTGCGGATTCGCTGGAACTGGTTCACTTTCCGGCTCTGCAACCACTTCGACTTGTGGTGAGTCTTCAACAGCTGTTTCAATTGAACTCTCTTCAACTGGACTTTCTTCAACCACTGCTTCAGTTTCAGTCACTTCAGTCGCAGTTTCTGACACGTCCTCTTGAACGTTTTCATCACGCTGTTCTGAAGATTCTATTTGTTGTTCGTATTCAGTCATCTGCTTCCCAATTCCTTATGTCGATTGAAGAACATCCGCCCACTGGAAGAACGCTGAGAAACCTAAATCAGCAACTTGACAGAAGAGAGCAATAAAGAGTGTCAACAAAATGACAAGGATGGTTGAACCAATGATTTCTCTTTTGGAAGACCAGTTCACTTTCCTCATCTCACCTTCTGTTGAAATCATAAACTCAACAAACTTGGGCTTACGACCAATGAGGTAATACCCAATCAAGCCGAAGATTGCAATTGCGAGAACCGCGACGCCGCCTTGAATGTAAACCGATTCGAGGTCTCCAATCTTGACGCCTTGCATCTGGTCCCAAAGCCAAACGACACCCATCATGACAACAAGACCGTAGCCAATCGCTGACATCAGCCTGACCCAGTACCCTTGCCCTTGTTTGTAAATGCCTGCACTCATCGTTGTACCTTCTTTGCGCTGTTTCGTTACTGCTTGAATGATTCCTTAACACGCCGGGAGTGACTCGAACACTCAACCTGCGGATTTGGAATCCGCTGCTCTGCCAATTGAGCTACCGGCGTCCTGGCACCAAATGGCGCGACTTACTTCCGCTTAATCTTGTGAAGTGTGTGCTTGCGAAGTCTAGGACAGTACTTTTTGTACCCTTCCTTAACTTTCTCATCAATGCCACCTTTCACTCGAATACTTGTGCGGTAGTTCAGATCACCGGTCTCCGTGCATTGGAGCCATACATATTCTCGATCTTTTGCCTTAGCCATTTTGAACCCTTTTCGTGTACAAAATATTGCAAGTAGGGGGAGAAGCTCCCCCTACCTACAACAATTTATTACTCAACAATCTTTGTGACGACGCCTGAACCAACTGTTCGGCCGCCTTCACGAATCGCGAAACGAAGACCTTCTTCCATCGCGATTGGTTTGTTTTCAAGATCGATTGCCATCTTGACGTTATCGCCAGGCATGCACATTTCTGCGCCACCGAGCAAGTCAAGCTTACCAGTAACGTCAGTTGTTCTGAAGTAGAACTGTGGTTTGTAACCACTGAAGAATGGAGTTGAACGTCCACCCTCTTCTTTTGTCAAGACGTAAACTTCACCCTCAAACTTTGTGTGAGGAGTGATGCTACCTGGCTTACAAAGCACTTGACCGCGTTCAATGTCTTCCTTCTCAACACCACGAAGGAGGCAACCAACGTTGTCACCAGCTTGAGCGTCTTCAAGAATCTTTTGGAACATTTCAACGCCAGTGACTGTTGTTTTTGCTGTTTCTTCAGCCAAACCAACGATTTCAACTTCGTCACCAACTTTGACAAGACCGCGTTCGATACGACCAGTCACAACTGTACCACGACCTTTAATTGAGAAGACGTCTTCAACTGGCATGAGGAATGCCTGATCGACTGCTCGTTCTGGTTCTGGGATGTAACTGTCACATGCTGCCATCAATTCATCGATTGATGCACATGCTTCATCGTCCTTGCCTTCTGATTCAAGTGCTTTAAGAGCTGAACCACGAATCACTGGAATGTCGTCGCCTGGGAAATCGTAACTGCTAAGCAAGTCACGGACTTCCATTTCAACGAGTTCAAGTAGTTCTTCGTCATCAACCATGTCGCATTTATTCATGTACACAACAAGTGCTGGAACGCCAACCTGACGAGCGAGCAAGATGTGTTCACGAGTTTGTGGCATTGGCCCGTCAGTCGCAGCAACAACTAGGATGCCGCCGTCCATTTGTGCAGCACCAGTAATCATGTTTTTCACATAGTCAGCGTGACCTGGGCAGTCAACGTGAGCATAATGACGAGTATCTGATTCATACTCTTGGTGGCTTGTTGCAATAGTAATACCACGAGCTTTTTCTTCTGGTGCATTGTCAATTTGATCAAATGCACGAGCGTCGCCGAGGCCTTTTGCAGCCTGTCTAGTTGTAATAGCAGCAGTAAGAGTTGTCTTACCGTGGTCAATGTGACCGATTGTGCCAATGTTCACGTGGGGTTTGTTTCGAACAAATGTGTCCTTAGCCATCGTGAGTTCTCCAATTCAAATGGTGGTAGGTGACCTACCGACCTAACCAATTTGTACGCCGGTCATCAACCGACACCATCTACTTTGTTACTGCAGACCGTCTGCAATAACGCATAATTCCAAAGCCACCGACGGGATTTGAACCCGTGACCTCACCCTTACCAAGGGTGCGCTCTACCACTGAGCTACGGCGGCATGAGTAACAAATCCTATCCTTCCTTGGCGAGTATGTCAGAGCAAATTCCATTTGCTCCGCCCCCGAAAGTTCCCCCAGACATTCCCCCTAAGACTGTCCCCCGATTAAAAACCGTCCCAAGCGGGACGGAAAGGGAAAGTGTAACGAAAAGGGTAAAAAACGCAACCCTTTTACCCTAGAATTGAGGTTTTGGTGTGGATAAAACGAGGGCAAACCCCGTTATCTGCCTAAAAACGCTAGTTGGTTGGGCGACGCTTCGTGAGTTGGTGCACTCGGTAGCCCTTCCCAAACAAGGAGGTATCCGTTGTGCCTGCTGCTTGAGGACCACGCTCTGCAAATGGAGTCACGGAAGAGACTGCGCCATCTAACAACAAAATGTTGCATTCGCCGCCATTTCGGTAATCAATCTCGCCATACGTCACCGCATCTGGAGCAATCATCTGCCCCTCACTGTTGATGTCAAAGTCGTACACCCATGGTTCAGGCCCATCACTGATTGTTTCACCAGCCATTGAGTCAACAATGTATACCGATTGCGCTGGGGAACGAATCATTGCATAGGTGTAGTATTTATCGACTCTTGATGTTGAGTCTTCATCACCGAGGTCATTGTCACTGCGTGAGTCAAAGAAATCATTTGCAGCAAAATATCCCATGACGCCTTGTTCAGGTCCTCTTGTGTTTTCAAGGGCGGAACGGAATGGATGCTCAAACGCAGAGATCTCTTCAAAGATGTCATTGTCTGGCGAATCAAACTGCCATTTAAGAATTGCACTGTCATCAAGACCTGACCCATCTAAACCCACGCCCAAGCCGTATGCTGTGTGCAACTTATTGTCGACCCATAACAAATCAGACCATGTGCCTTGGTATTGCCCGCGGACAATTGCATCGTGGGGATTGTCATCTTGCGAACTCGCGCTCAATCGAGCTGAAACCGCTTTGCCCGATGTTGCTTCATCGACAAAATCGAACTGGCTTGGAAGAATGTAGTCGCCATTACCACCTGACCATAACTGCATCCATGAACCAATCTGTTTAAGGTTCGAAGCTGTGCGAATGCTTTTCGCAGCATCAGTACTGCCTTGAACGGAAACAAGAAGAATCGCCACGAGCAGTGCAATGACCGCGACAACAACGAGAATCTCAACAATGGTAAATGCGCGTCGAATCATCTTTATCTCTTTCATACCGTTACTGTACGCACGAATCTTCATTTTGACCACATCTTTATCCAAGATTCATCGTCATGAGGAATTCAGCGTTGGAATTCGTCTTCACCATACGAGTTCTTAACATTTCCATCGCCTCTACAGGACTCATATCGCTGACAACTTTACGCAACCGACCAACAAGTTCGTGTTCTTTCGGATCAAGCAGCAACTCTTCACGGCGTGTGCCAGATGCTGCAATGTCAATCGCTGGCCAAATGCGTTTCTCAACGAGCTTACGTGTGAGGTGCAATTCGGAGTTGCCCGTGCCTTTGAACTCTTCAAAAATTACTTCATCTGCTTTTGAACCAGTGTCAACGAGCGCTGTACCGATGATGGTTAATGAACCACCATCTTCAATGTTACGAGCAGAACCGAAAAACTTTTTCGGACGAATCAATGCTTTTGAATCAACGCCACCTGTGCCGATTTTTCCTGTCGTTGGCATGCCGTTGTTGTAACCGCGTGCAAGTCGTGTGATGGAGTCCATCAAGATGACGACGTGCTCACCAAACTCAACCATTCGGCGCGATTTTTCCATCACCATCTCAGCAACTTGAATGTGCCGCCTGGCTTCTTCGTCAAACGTACTTGCAACAACTTCAACTGAGTCAGGTGTGCTTCGCTTAAAGTCAGTCACTTCTTCTGGGCGTTCATCAACAAGTAAAACGATGACGTGAACATCAGGATGATTTGTCGCAATTGCCTTAGTCATCTTTTGAAGCAAGACTGTTTTACCTGTTCTTGGTGGAGCGACAATTAGCGCTCTCTGACCAAAGCCCATCGGTGAAACCAAATCAATGACGCGTGTTTCGATAACGTCACTTTCAGTTTCCATCATGATTCGTTCTTCAGGATGGAGCGGTGTTAAGTTTTCGAAGGTTGGAACATCGTGAATGTCTTTTGGATCTTTTCCATTGATGGCTTCGACACGAAGCATCGCAAAATATGTTTCAGTTTCTTTTGGAGGTCGAATCAAACCACGAATGATTTGCCCCTTCCGTAATCCAAATCGACGAATCTGCGATGGGCTGACATAGACATCATCTGGTGATGCCACATATGAATACTCTGGACTTCGAAGGAATCCATACCCATCACTCATGATTTCAAGCGTGCCTTCACCAATCATGAGTCCTTGCCTGTTTGCTTGTGCTTTTAAGATTTCAAACACAAGTTTTTGGCGAGGCATGTCTGACCAATGCTCAACTTTTTCTTTCTTGGCAATCTCACCAAGCTCCTTGCTCTTCATGTGCTGAAGTGCAGCAAGGTCAAACCCTTCCTTCTTCGCCTTGTCATATTTCTTTTGAGCAGCTGCCGTTAACTTAGAGTCCAGCGATGCCGCCTCCGTTTCGAGCTCTTCATCTGTTGGCACTTCACCCGGCTTGAGTGACATGGTCGCGAGACCATCACCGCTGCTCGTTTTCTTACGACGTCTTCTTTTCTTAGCCATTTCCTATGATTCTCCTCTACCCGATGTGCCCTGAATACCATGAGTTGGTATGGACTACGGTGCCTTGTGGCAAGTGTATGAATGCAATAAAAGGGGGTTTTGTCTTAGGACTTCTTTACTTGTTGTCCATGGATATCGTCGAGGACTTGTTTAACTTGCGTCATCACTGACGACTGATCGCTCTCGTTGATAATGACATAATCCGCTGAATCGGCCTTTTTGTCAAGTGGCAACTGTGCTTCTTCCCGTCTTCGAAGCTCATTTTCGTCCCAACCACGCGTTTCTTGCACTCGTTCTAATCGCAATGCCTCGTTTGCCTGCACAAAGATGATGTAGTCACAAAGGGTGTGCAAATCTGTTTCAAGCAACAATGGAGCATCAATCACAAGTGCTCTTGTGTGTTCAGGAGCGTTTGAGAATTGCGCTTCTTGCATGGCTCTGACAACTGGGTGAATCAACCCCTCAAGTTTTTCCCGAGCATCGACATCGTTAAACACAATTGATGCAATGAACGCCCGATTCGTTTGACCATCTTGACCAACACATTCGTCACCCCACCACGCTCTTATTGTGTCTTGAATCTCTTCTCGATTTAAAACAACTTTGGCATTGTCATCAGCGTTTGCAACAACACAGTCAAATGATTCAAATGTTCGTGCAACGAAACTTTTACCAGAGCCAATACCCCCTGTAACACCAATGATAGGAATTGGGGAAGACATTACTGCACGACCCGAGTCCAAGACGTTCCTTCGGGACCATCTTTAATCTCGATACCCATTTCTAGAAGTTCATCCCGAATGTCATCCGCTCGAGACCAATCTTTGTTATCTCTAGCCGTGATGCGTTCCTCTAACATCGCTTCAATCGTTTCAACCGCAAGTGTGGTTGTGGATGCTTCATGTTGAAGGTTGAGTACGCCTAACACTTCATCCATTGCATGCAACGCATCAAGTTCGTCTTGAAGCGTACCTCCCTCACCTGTCACAGTTGGTTCTTGTTCAACTGCATAGGCCGAAACCGCTTCACTCAAAGCACCGATTGCACCCGCAACATTTAAATCATCACACATCGCTTCCATAAACTTATCTTTTGCTTGGGACAGTGGACCCCTTGCATCAATTGCGTGCTCCCGGTGTTGTTCAAGCCAACGCTTCAGACGGTGCCACCGTTCAATTTGACGCTGTGCATCTTTGAGCCCTTGCATCGTAAAGTTCGCATTTGAACGGTAGTGTGTTTTGATGAGTTCTAGACGAACTGCTGCTGGCGTTGCACCTTTCTCGATGAGCGAGCGAAGTGTGAAAAAGTTCCCCTTACTCTTACTCATCTTGCCACCATCAACGAGTAAGAACCGAGTGTGGAACCAGTAATGTGCAAACGACGTATTCCCAGTTGCGCAACAAGATTGAGCAATTTCGCATTCATGGTGCGGGAAAATGTTGTCTTCGCCACCAGAATGAATGTCGATGACGTCACCTAATAGTGCGCACGCCATTGCTGAACACTCAAGGTGCCATCCCGGATACCCCTCACCCCACGGACTTGCCCATCGCATGAGGTGTTTTGCATCGGGCTTCCACAACATGAAATCTGCAGGGTGTTTTTTGATTGATTGCGTTTCCATGTCGACTCGACCACCCTCACCACTTCGCAGTGAATCAAGCGTATTGCCAGATAGCTTTCCATATTCTGGATAGGACATAACGTCGAAGTACACGACACCGTCAGTAGCAACATATGCGTGAGTGTTCTCAATGAGCTGACCAATGAGTGCAATCATTTGTTCAATGTATGCAGTCGGTCTTGGCATGCAGTCCATTGATTGTTTCGCATCTTCGACAATTCGCATCCCAAGCATTTCGCCATCTTCAAGAAAGGCATCCGCGTAAAACGATGCCACGGCGTACGGATCATTTGGGTCAATCTCCGAATCTTCTGGGAGCGTTCCCGCCTTCTTCGCCTCAGTGAGCCGATTTGCGGCGACCTGCATTTTGTCTTCACCGCCGCCGTCTGCAAGGTTATCCTCAGTCATATGTCCAACATCAGTGATGTTCATGACTTGATTGACGGTGTACCCAATTGACTCGAGCGTCCTTCGGAGCACGTCAGCATTTAAAAACGCTCGAAAGTTTCCAATGTGTGCATAGTCATACACCGTTGGGCCACACGCATAAAACGTGACTGTTTGCCCCGCTTCATCAATGGCTTGGAATCGTTCTGTGGTCCGAGTGAGCGAGTTGTAAAGTGATAACTGCATGTTTATTGATACGATACTTTGAACCAATGGAGTTTTCGCAAGATGTCAATGATTTTTTTGCAAAGCAGTCAGTCCTCGTTACTGGCGGTGCTGGCTTTATTGGTTCGCACTTAGCACGTGAACTCACATCGATTGGATGCAGCGTCAAGGTCATTGATGATTTGAGTAGTGGCAAGCTTAGCCGGCTTGATGGATTGGATGTTGAGTTTGTTGAAGGAAGCATTCTTGATAAGGTTGCATTGTCGAAAGCCATCAATGGTTGCTCAACTGTGTTCCACCTTGCAGCTTTCGTCTCTGTGCCTGAAAGTGTGCAGCACCCCGAAGATTGTTTCAACATCAATGTGCAAGGCACTGCGTCAGTACTCAAACACGCGTTAGATGAACATTGCAACCGTGTTGTGCTTGCATCTTCTGCAGCGTGTTATGGCGTCGAACCTCGCGTGCCAAGTGTGGAAGATGACCCATTGCAACCAGCATCGCCCTATGCTGAAAGCAAAGTCAATGCTGAAGCACTCATGAAGGCATTGCCGCCAGAACTTGATGGCGTATCGCTTCGGTTCTTCAATGTGTTTGGTGAGGGGCAAGATGCTGATTCACATTACGCTGCCGTAGTCTCTGCGTTTCTTGAAGCGAACGCGTGCGGCAAGCTGCCAATCATTTATGGAGATGGCACGCAATCGCGAGATTTCATTCACGTCTCAAACATCGTGCACGCTTGCATGCTTGCAGGTGCAAGCCAAACTCCGTTTCATGGCGCATCTTTGAATGTCGGGAGCGGACAATCGATGTCTGTGAATACACTTGCAACAGTCATTTTTGGTGATGATGTAGAGCCGGCGTATCAACCAATGCGTGATGGCGATGTATTGCATTCGCTTGCATCAATAAAAGCTATTCAAGAAGCACTTGGTTTTCAATGTGAGACAGATACGATTGCGGCGCTTCGGGAAATGATTAATCCCACGCAGCAGTCATGTTGTTCTCATCAATGAGTTCCGTGCAAATTACCATCCAGTTGTCACCACTTGGCATGCCGTCAGGTGCGCCATTTGCAGTGACATCATTCCATTCACAATCAAAGATGTTGTCTGGGCCAAGTGGCATACCATTTAAGGGTTGATACGCAACGCCCTCTGGGAATGTGCTGTGTGCTATACGAGATGAGCCATCGCCTGACACTATTGAACCACTCCACGAAGCATTGCTTCCATGGAATTGCAATGTATAACTTTGGCTATCTGTGGCTTCACCAAACGCACCTTCTCGCGGTCCGCGATTTGAAATCATGAGGTCAGAACTGCCCGCGTTACTATTCCATTTCGTTTTTGCGCGGTGGCCAACGAGTGCTTGGTGGGCGTAAGAGTTGTATGCGGGATTTGACGCCGTCGCATTCTCGACGTCACCATTAAAGAGGGGGTCCCAGAAGACATCTTCACCATCAATAGAGCCGTAATCATATTCGACGCCAAACTCGTTGATATCGATGATGTTCGGATTCGCTTCAACCGGACTGATGCAATAGTCGGGTGTAAAGAAGTCGCGACCAATCATGACGGACATTAAGTTTCCTGTCGTGTCATCAGTGATATCTGGGTCGAAGTTATCCCGAATAAAACTTGGTCTCGGCAACTTGTCGTTGTTTGACGAGGCATACAACACCATCGCTGTGTAGATTCCTTTTGCCTGTGTTTTATCTTCAGTCGAACGAGCTGTACGAAGCGCCTTGCCCATTGCAGGAATCAAAATTGAAACCAATAGCACGATGATGGCAATAACAACAAGTAACTCAATAATCGTAAAACCCTTGTATGGCTTGATGATGTGTGGTCTTTTGGCAAATCTATTATGCATACACAAAGGATACGCAATGTTCAGAAGTGTGGCACCAAAAAGATGGTGATTTATCAATCGTTTTTTGTATCGATTGCAGGGCGTGCTTTGATTGATTTTGCAGGGTTGCCTGCATAAATCGTCATTGCATCAAGATCTTTCATCGCTACCCCGCGAGCCCCAAGAATTGCGCCTTTGCCAATTGTGATGCCCGGACCAACAAACGCATCTGCTGCAATCCAAGCATCTTCTTCAATCGTAATGGGAAGTCGGAGAAGTGGCAACGAAGCACATGTGTAATCATGTGTGCCTGCACACAAGTGGGCGCCTTGAGAAATTGAAACCCGCGGTCCAATCGTCACTTCTCCGAGACAGTACGCAATCGCCCCGTCACCAAGACACGCGTTTGCACCCATCTTCAGATTCCAAGGGCATTCAACTCGAACTGTTCTCCGGATGATGCAAGAGGCGTGTACTTTTGCGCCAAAGAGATTGAGTAGCATGATTCTGCATCCATTCCAAGTATGAAATGAATAACGAAAGAGCGTCGATTGGACAACTGACCACACCATTCGTTTCACTTTCTCAGCGAATGAGTAGGGACTGACATGTCTATCTTCAACTGTCACGGCCACGCTCCTCTTGTTTAAGTTCAACCATTTTGAGCGAGATTAACAATTCATAACTTGAGATGAACAAGCAAAAGCGGAGCCCTGTGAGGCCATCTAAGAAGCCAAACCGAAGCACATACATCCAGATAAAACGACACAGCCACTTCGCAGGCAACTTCGGATAAAGATGGTGTTTAATCCAACGTCTTCTTTGTTGGGCCGTTCCAAACAGTGATGCATCGATGGTTTCATCTTTCTTGCTCAGTTGCGTCAGAATCTCTTTTGCTTCAAGCGTTGAATATCGGTTGTGTTTTGCCATATACACTTCCAAGCCGCGCCTGTCATAGTGTTCCATATGCCCTTTAAGCGCGCCAGTGATTCCATCGACGACCATGTGTTCGTGCACTTCACGCTCTTCGTACTTTGCCTTGCCGCGTTTAAAGAAGCGGACATTCCAACTTGGGTAGTACCCACAATGTCGAATCCTCTTTCCAAGAAAGATAAAGTAACGATTGATGTTAAATGCTGACTCGCTCACCGAATCTACGGGCTTCGAAGCAATCGAAACAAGTTCGTCTTTTAATGTTGGCAAGATTGCTTCGTCGGCATCGAGAATAAAAATCCAATCAGATTGAATGTCTAAGTTCTCGATGGCCCAATTTTTTTGTTTTGCATAACCAAGCCATGGTTGCACAACAACTTCAGCGCCGGCTGCTTTCGCAATATCTCTTGTGTCATCGTTTGACTCTGAATCGACCACCCAAACCTTGTCCGCCCACTCCATGACGCTTGCGAGTGCATAAGGCAAGTTCTTCGCTTCATTTTTGACTGGGATTATGACTTCGATGTTTGACATCATGTTGTTCCGTACAGCACACGTTCAGTGCGTTTCTGTGCTGGCTCCCCTGTGCAGATACTCCAACTTGGAAGACGACCTGTAACTAATGAACGCGCGCCTACAACGACGCCCCTTTCAATGTGAGCACCTGGCAAAACAAGCGAGTCTGCTGCAACCCAACTGTCGTCCTCAATAACGATTGACTTGACTGTGTTCGTGCGTCCCTTCGATTTGCAATCTCCTTGCTTCGTCATGAGCATCGCGTATTGGCTGACGACACATCGCTTCCCAATTCGAATGGGTGCAGTCGCGTTTACAATCGCGCAGTCACCAAAAATGACTAAATCATCTGCTGTGATGTTCCACGGTTTATCGACGTGGACATTCCGCCTAAAGCGGACTCTTGTACCACACTTCATACCGAAGAGTTTTAAGAGCGATGTACGGTACGCGTACGCATTGTGCGGCGTACAACGAAAGAGTATTTTACCAACTGTGTTCCATAACAATTGTTTTATACGTTTCATGAGAGCGGTCTCGCGGGATTACCTTGGAGTTCCACCCCATCATCGAAACTTTTATACACACTTGCTCTCGCATGGACACATGTGTCATTGCCGAGTGAAACGTTCGGACCAATGTAGGCGTCGATGCCGATGTACGAATTGTCCCCCACTGTGATTGGCGGCCTTGTTAAGGGGAACGTTGTGTCACGCATGTCATGGGAACCTGCGCACAAATGTGCTTTCGTGTCGATTCTCACGTTGTTACCAAGCGTAATTGTGCCCAGGGAGTAAAGAATGACGTGTTCTGCGATGTGGCTATCATCGCCCATTGTGATGTTCCACGGCACTGTGACTTCAACCGATGATGCGATCGTACACCTTTTGCCAACTCGCCCGCCGAACAACCGCAAGATTGAAATGCGGAAACAAGGCAGACAATGCCAAACTGCTCTGCCAACAGTTCCCCAAAGCAACCTTATTATTCGGTCCTTCGCAGACCACACAGACTTACGCTTTGGTGGCGCTTGTTCCATCGCATCGCTTTGAGAGCGTGGCGACGGAGATTGGATGTTCTCTTTTGAATCCATTGGTATGGCTTACTATCGGATTATTCATACGATTGACGAAACACAATCAATCCGACAATCGTATGATGTTGACCTCTCTATCTGTCGATGAATGTCATCTATACAGAAAAAGTACCGTATGAGTTCAGAAAAAGAGACACCCTACGCCTCAACAAAGGTTTTATTCGTCACTGAAGATGACCCGCTCTATGTCATCAAGTTCTTTGACGTCTTTTTTAATGAATACCCACGCGAGGACATTGATGTTATCGGAATAACTGTAGTGGATGCGTTCCATGAACCCATCTGGAAAACAGCGTGGAGAATGTTCAAATTTTATGGCCCATTCGACTTTGTTCGCCTTGGTTTCCGCTTCGTGTGGACAAAACTGAAAGGCCGTTCCATCAAGACCATCGCTGAACAAGCTGGCATTGAGATCTTCGATACGCAATCCGTCAACGACCCTCGCTACATCGAAAAAGTGAAGCATCTCAAACCAGATGTCATCGCATCAGTTGCTGCACCAGAAGTGTTCAAAAAAGAAATCATGAACGCATCGACGAAAGCGTGCATCAATATTCACAGTGGCCGTCTTCCGATTTACCGAGGCATGATGCCCAACTTCTGGCAATTGCTTCATCAAGAAGAACACGCAACGATCACGATTCATGAGATGGCGGAAAAACTTGACGCGGGTGGCATCATCTCCACGAAGGCGTTTCCCTTAAAGAAACAAGATTCTCTCGACAGAGTCATCGTTGGAACGAAGGAAGAAGGCGCACGGCTTATGATTGAAGTGCTCGCTGATTTTGATATAGCATTTGAATCTAGACAGCACCTTGATATGTCGGACGCACAGTACTTTTCATTCCCCACTCCGAAGGATGTCAAAGCGCTTCGCCGCGTTGGACATAAGATGCTCTGATGGCTACTTCACACACAACCCCTGCTGCAATGTCAATTGATGTTGAAGATTGGTTCCAAGTGCAAAATCTTGGCATTGACCCTTCTCTCTGGGATACACATGAACGACGTGTGGAGAGAAATGTTGAGCGAATGCTTGAACTCATGGAGATGCATCAAGTGAAATGCACTTGCTTTATTCTTGGTTGGATTGCGGAACGACATCCAAACATTGTGAAGGCGATTGCAAACGCGGGGCATGAAATCGCAAGTCATGGTTACAACCATGAACTCATCTACGAAATCTCAACTGAGCGATTTAGAATTGATATTCGTGACACAAAATCACTTCTTGAAGATTTAACGGGACACAACGTCGTCGGGTACAGAGCGCCTTGTTTTTCAATCACAGACGAAGCGATTGATATTCTTCAAGAAGAAGGATACACCTATGACTCATCCTCCTTCCCAACGATTGCTCATGACAGATATGGAAAACTCACTGGGTTGAATCCAAACGAAGTTGTGCAAGAGATTCGTGATGGATTTCACGAAGTCTGTGTTTCATGCCTCCATGTTATGGGGAAAGGCATCCCGTGGGCTGGCGGCGGCTACTTCAGGTTGTTCCCCTACACCCTGTTTAAAGCAGGCGTAAACAAGATTCTGAAGAAGAATCAACCATATGTTTTTTACATTCACCCGTGGGAAATTGATGCTGGGCAACCGAGAGTCCAAGGCATGGGCAAGCAATACACGTTTAGGCATTACCTCAACATTGATAAATGTGATAAGCGGTGGTCGAAACTGCTTTCCGATTTCAAATGGACAACTGTTGCGGATTTAAAAGATCAAGTCTTAAACGGTTCGCATTAAGATCGCACAACTTCTTTCGGCGGCTGATGCCACGTTGCGGACTCATGTTGACCTCGCTCGACATACCAATTCGCTGTTCGCTTGATTGCTTCAGGAAGTGAAACTTCAGGTGTATATCCAGTTGCAAGAATCTTGTCTGCTTCAAACTTTGTTTGGTCGACAAACAACTTTCGAACCCTTGCTGATGATACAGGCAAGTTTTTCCCAGTCAGTGCAATGATAAGATCAAATGGTTTCGCGCCGAGGAGCAATAACCAAAGCGGAAGTCTGACTTTTGGCAATGGCTTCTGCAATGCTTGATAACAGGATTCTGCAATCTCAATACTTGTCAGGTCTGGTTTGTCAATGTAATTGAAGACGTCAAATGCGTCATACTTCTTTGTGTCGAGCAAGTACATTGTTGCTGCAACAATGTTCTCGATGTACGACAAGCTCTTTATGTTTGATGAACCCTTTGCAAAGAAGAACTTGCCGTTGTTCACTTGTCTTAAGAGTGAATACATGTTTGCAAAGTTGTTTACGCCAAACGTCACTGTTGGACGAATCACGAGCGCTTGCCTCTCTCCGCCAAGTTCAACCCATTCCTTGAGAACGACTTCGCCAGCAAGTTTTGATTTGCCATAAAAGGTTTCTGGCTGAGGCGTTGTTTCTTCTGTCAGTGGTGGTGGCGCATTGCCATACACCGCAACCGTTGAATAGAACGAGATTGAAGACATTCCAAACTCGTCCATCACGCGGGTTATGATTTTTAAGCCCTCTTCATTGACCGAATAATATGTTTTTTCATCAATGCCAAAATCATGGTGTGCTGCAGCAAGATGAATGACTTCATCGCATCCAACAAAAGCCTTGCGAACTGCTTGCTCATCCCTGATATCCCCGTACACATAGGTGTGGTGAGGCGATTCATCGCCGGGCTCTACCAAGTCTAAAATCGTCACTTCATCGCCCCTACTCATAAGCTCACGGCAAAAATAAGCCCCGATAAATCCAGAGCCACCAGTGACTACGACTTTCTTCTGTTTGTTTGCCATGTGCAGTATGTCATGGGCGATTTTACCCATCGGTCTTCAATGAGAAACTCTACTTTTTAAACTTTTTCCCTTTTTCCCGCGTCTGCGAAACCAAGCGACCAATTGAGCTCCGGCATGCGAAGTATTCGCGCGCCAAGCCCATAACAAAGTGCAGCAACTGGTACAACGATGGCAAGCGTTTTCACACTGTCATCCCAGTTGGTGAACTGGAAAAAATCTAATTGAAGTAAAAATGCAACAACAAGACTCATCGCAAGTGTCAACAGGGAAGTTTTTAACCAAGACCTGAGCACGGTGCCATCAAATGGTTTTGCATCTTTGGAGATTGCTGCCATTAAGATTGCTGCTTGCAAGACCGCACAAATCGAAGTGGACCACGCAAGCCCTGCCGTCTTTAATGGCGTCCAAATCAGTGTGACATTTAAGATGGCGTTGAGCACCATGCACCCAATTGCAATCTTCACGGGTGTCATCGTGTTTCCTCTCGCGTAAAACCCTTTTGTTAGGACGCCGCACATTGAATATGCCCAAACGGCGGGCGCGTATCCCAAGAGAATTGCGCCGACTGCAAGCGTGTCATCACTTGTGAATGCGCCGCCCTGAAACACTGCCGCAGTCAGTGGCTCGCGAACAAAAATGAGCCCCGCACTTGCAGGCAATCCAATAAACATCACCGACCGCATCCCCCTTCTCATTGTTTCGCCAAACCGCTCGGAGTCGAGTTGTTGTTTTGCGAGCAGTGGATAAATTGCTGTCGCGATTGCAATGCCAAAAACGCCAAGCGGGAACTGGTACAACCGCTGTCCCCAACTTAACTCACTCATCGCACTTTCATGTAGTGGATAAACAACACCAGCAATCGTGTCTCCAAAGAGCGCGGGCCAACTAGCAATGACGCCATCACAAAGGGTATTGATTTGAAGAACGCCAAGTCCAACAATCATTGGCAGCGTCGTTCGCATCAGTGTTCGTAATTCGCCACGCATGTGCGTGGTCTTCGCAGAGAACCAACCGATTCGTCTCAATGCAAGCAGCGACCACACAACTTGAATGATGCCTGCGATGACAACAGCAATCGCAATTGCAAACATATGTTTTGTCTCTGAATCAAAGACGTTTACAAAACCAATGGTCGCAGCAATCATTGCGCCATTCAAAATGATTGGGGCTGCTGCAGGCGGACCAAACTTTCCATGCACATGAAGCATTGCCGCGAGAATTGCCACGATACAGACGAGTGGCATGTACGGCAACATGACCATTGTTAACTGGACTGCGAGTGTTGGCTCCTCTTGCATGCTGATGACCGAAAGCAAGATAAGTTCTATTGCAATGACGATGCCGCTCAAGAAAAGCGTCAATGTTGAAAGGGTGAGTGTTGCAAATGCTTTCGCGTGTTCTTCATTCTCATACAGTAGTTTTGAATACGACGGTAGGAAGGCGGCAGCAAGTGCCCCCTCGCCAAACAAACGCCGAAACAAGTTTGGAATGAGAAATGCAAAGTAGAACGCTGAAGCAAATGCGCCGGAGCCGAACACTCGTGAGATTGCACCATCTCTCACTAGCCCTGTGACGCGACTTGCGAGCGTAAGCACGGTGTTCGTTCGTGTATTTTTCTCAAACTGTTCAGAGGTCAACTGACAATTCCCTCAACGTAAAAACTTTTGTGTCCCAGACAAGTCGATGCCATGCAACCAAACATGCAAGTGCAATGACAAATGGAATCGGTGTCATGGGTGCAAACAACAAATAGAACACAGGCAATAATCCAATCGACGCTAATGATGGAAGCGCCATACTTTTTAAGAGTGGGTACAGAATAGAGTGCACTGTTTCATTTCGTATGAGGTAGAGCAAAACCATGAGTGTGCTCACGAGAATGGAAATCAACATAGTGAGCGAAGTGCTCGGCGAATCAACGAATAGATTAAAGATGTGCCACACCGCAAGAAAACTGATGCACATGGACGTAAAACCAACAACGCCTAGCATCATCCACATGTGCCAACTGTTTAACATTTCATCAAACGAATCCCGCAGTGGTTGTAACTTTGGCGATGAACACGCGCCTTTCCAGCACATTGCAGCGAGAACGCCAAGTTCACCAGAAACAACATCTGCTGTACTCCACGTTCGATTGTTTGGGAATAGGTGTTGTGTCCATTCATCAATAATGACCCATCCAGTTGCAAGTAGAAATAGAAAGAGCGTACTTTTTATGTACCTCGTTCCAATGAAGAGAAACGTGATTGCGCCGAATGCTACAAAGTGAAGCATTTTGTCTGGCGATTCAATGGATTCCCCTGTAGGGTCTGCCTGATATCGATGAGACAAAAGGAATGTGAGTGCTAGAAGACCCCAAAAAAACACACGCCATTTCGTTGTTGCGTGATTATTGAATGTCATGTGAAACAGGGTCGCTCAACTCTTCAGTTGATTTCACTTCGATCACTTGTGATGTTTGTGGTTGATTTGCTTCCATGACACTTTGCGCAAGTTTTGCATAATCTTGAGCACCAGCGCATTCTGGTTCGTAATCAAAAATCGTTTGACCAAAACTCGGCGCTTCTGCGAGTTTAACATTTCGTCGAATTGGTGGGTCGAGAATGTTGCAGTTGCTCCAAGGCAAGGATTGCCCGCGAGATGCTTCAAAGAACTCAGACAAATCTGCAACCACTTCCTTTGCAAGATTCGTTTGGCCTTCAAACATACAGAGCACGACGCCAGTAACGGATAAATCGGGGTTAATCCCGTCAACAAGTAATCGAACGGTTTCAAAGAGGCGGCTCACGCCTTGCAGCGCGAGGAAGTGCGCTTGCATTGGCACAACGAGTTCGTTTGATGCAGCAAGTGCATTGATTGTCAGCAAGCCCAAACTTGGGGGACAATCAATCAGAATGTAGTCATACTCACTGGCAACCGCGTCCAGTTTTTGCTTCAATAAATCATGACGGTTTGTTTTTGATGCGAGTTCAGACTCAGCTGCTGCTAAGTCGACTTCACTTGTGACGAGATCGATGTTTGGTCTCGCGTTCAACCTCGCTTGTTGAACACTCGTCTCTTCTTCAATCAACAAATCGTACACTGACACCGCCGCATCATCGATTCCAAAATGAAGTCCTAGATGCGTTTGCGGGTCTAAATCAACGACGAGCACACGGTTCCCAGCGTTCGCAATTGCTGCAGCAAGATTAACCGTTGTGGTTGTTTTTCCCACTCCCCCTTTTTGGTTCAGTAATGAAATGATTCGCGTCGTATTCACTGTATGAAGTATACCGACTATTCACTGAAACTACGAATGAATTGTTCCCCACATCCAACGCATCGCAGATGATTCTTTGCCAATGATGTGGCGAAAGTAATGTGCAAGTAGGCGATTTGCACGCCGCAGTGTGTCTGGCTCAATCGTTGACATCGGTTGATCTTCAGCGAGAAGTTTTAACGCGTCGATGGTCTCCCTGCGAACGCGAACGCGGTCGATTGCACCTGTATCTGCAACGATTCCACCAGCGTCTGCACTAAACCCGACAACTTCTGCAAGCCCCTGTTTCCCTTCAAGCGAAGGTTGATAACCGGTGTCAACAAGTAAAGTCCAACTAAATCGCAACAAAGGCCAATCGATGTCATGCCCTTGATTCATCCGGTCGAGTGATTCATTAAGAGCATCAAACACGACGGGGTGTGGGTCTTGCTGTGTCATCATTCGGCTGACAAGGTCGACCATGTAGATGGCAGCTTGATTGACTTCGAGCGAACTTCGAGCTTTCCACCAAACATGTTCGAGTTGCCACTCAGTAAGCGTTGCTAGGTCTGCACCATTTTTTAGGCGATATACGATTTGACCACGGGTGACTGGGTCAAACCCACCAGAGAATGCGCCATTATCTCGCTTTGAGCCCTTTCCAATTCCTCGGAGTACGCCATGCGTGCGTGTGAGAAGACTGACGGTCTGACTCGTCTCTGACCAGTCCCAACACCGTAAGCAAATTGCTGTATCTGAGTTCATCGATTAAGTATTGTGGTCAGTCATCGCAACGAAATGCGGTTCCCAAGGGAATGCTTCTATTGCAGATTGTAAATCTGACAATGTTAATGATTCAATCTTGTGAAGTTCTTCTTCTAAAGAAAGGTATGTGCCATTCGTCGTTAACATCGAGCCAAGACGCCGCATACTCCCTGCTGGCCGTTCACTTCGGATTGCAGATTCTGTCGCTGCTTTTGCGATGACACGATCTAAGTCATCTTGCGTCAAGGCGTTTGCAATGTTTTGCATCTCAGCCCTCATGATGTCTACCACTTGCTCACCATTTTCATGCTTACACATCGCCCATGCAATCTGTTCACCATATCCATCGTGCGAATCGACGCCCGTTGCTGCTTGTTCTGCAAGACCACTATCAACAAGGGCAAAGTGAAATCGCGAGCCGTCGCCGCCACCTAAGATTGAACTGACAGCAGATGCTGCATACTTCCGTTCATCATCAAAAGGTGTACTTGGCATGAGCATCATGATGTATTGCTGATTGAGATTTGGAATCGGAACCCTAAGTTCACCAGTGGTTCGTGTAACGGGTGGATACTCTCGCTTCACATTTGTTGTCGCCCAACTACTGCAACTGTTTTCAATGCGAGCAACCATTGAATCAAAATCAACGTTGCCTGCAAGTGCAACAATGGTGTTATCAGCGCTGTATCGATGTTCAAAATAGCCCGCGAGTTCATCTCGCTTCATCGCGTTTATGGTGTCATTCGTTCCAAGCACGCGATGCCCAATGCTTTGATGTTCAAAATAGGTTTCGAGTGCTTTCTCGTAAAGCACCCAAAATGGTTGGTCGTCATACATTGCGATTTCTTCAAGGATGACGCTCTTCTCAGCATCAAAATCTTCTTGACGAAGCGCAGGCCTTAAGATGTCTGTTAACACATCGTGCACGTCGCCGAGCACTTCAGGCATGCACGCACCCCAAAACGCGGTCATTTCACCAGATGTAAATGCGTTGTGTTCTGCACCGAGAGAATCAAATGCCAAGTCAACTTCTTGCGCACTTCGAGTATCTGTTCCTTTGAACATCATGTGTTCAAGGAAATGACTGACTCCCATTAACGATGTTGTTTCATCTCTTGCACCAGTTTTTACAAAGAACCCAATAGCCGTTGATGCTGCAGAAGGTGCGTATTCGCACGCGATTCGCATTCCATTGTCTAGAGTTGTTTCTTTATAGGTAACTGTCAATTGTGAATCATTCTGTCTTCAGTGCCAAGCGCCGCTTCATGGATGGATTCAGCCATCGTTGGATGAGCGTGCATGGTTGAAATAATATCCTCAACAGTCGCTTCTAAGCGAATTGCAAGCCCGATTTCTGCAATGAGTTCGCTCGCGTCTTCACCAATAATGTGTGCGCCTAAGATTTCACCATACGGTTTACTCGCAAGCAGTTTCACGACGCCATCTGCAGCACCGACAGCAATCGCTTTGCCGTGGGCTTTGAGTGAGTAGACGCCCTTGGTGTACTCAATACCCTCATCTTGGAGTTGCTGTTCGTTTTTACCGATTGATGCAATTTGTGGGCTGGTGTATGTGCAACCCGGAATCGCCGCGTAATCAACACCAAATGTGTGGTGTCCTGCCATTCGTTCAACACACGTGACCGCTTCCTCGGAAGCAACGTGAGCAAGAAGGGGCGCGCCAATAATGTCGCCGATTGCGTAAATGCCACCTACTGATGTTTGATACGTTGGCTCTGCAACTGTTTTGGCATCTGTTTTGATGAAGCCGTGTTCAAGTTCAATGTTCAGCCCTTCTGCGAAGAGGCCATCAGCACGAGGTCCAACGCCAATTGCGACGAGAACTTTATCGCCAGTTTCACTTTGTACTTTTGTTTCATCATTGACATCAGCAAAAGTGACAGACACACCGTCTTTGCCATTCTCGATGCCTTGCACTGCAGCGCCTGTATGAATGGTCATGCCTTGCTTTTTAAACGCGCGTAGTGCGAGTTTACTAATCTCTTCATCTTCTGCTGGAAGAATTCGGTCAAGCATTTCGATGATTGTGACTTTTGTTCCGAACGCGTTGTAGACGTACGCAAACTCCATCCCAATTGCGCCAGAACCAATAATGATGAGCGACTCAGGTCGCTCGCTTAACGTCATTGCGTGCGATGAGTGAATAATGTTTTCGCCATCGCATGGCGCAAAAGGAAGTTCGCGTGGTTTTGCACCCGTTGCAATGAGTACGCGATCTGCTGTAACTGTTTCAAGCACAGCAGAACCGTCACCGTTGTAGTAATCCCCAGTTGCTTCACGGACTTCGACTTTGCATGGGTTGAGCCCGTCATTGCCAGAAAGAATATGTGCGTGTCCCTGAATATGTTCGACGCCATTCTTTTTAAAGAGATAGCCAACTCCGCCATTGAGTTGTTCTGTAATTTTTCTACTTCGCCCAATGAATGCGCCCCAGTCGACCGTCACATCATTTGCATGGATGCCCCACGAATCGCCGTGGTTGATTGCTTCGTTGTACACTTCAGCGCCATGCAGCAGAGCTTTAGAAGGAATACACCCCCAGTTTAAGCAGACGCCACCAAGTTTATCGCGGTCAATACAAGCGACCTTTAAGCCAAGTTGAGCTGCACGAATGGCACCAACGTATCCGCCAGGACCGGAACCTATGACAATTAAATCGAAATGGCGTTCTGAAGACAACGTTCTATCCTTCCAGTTGTAAGAATGGGAATTGCTGAAAAGTGGGGTATTCTATCCGAGTGGACGAACTCTGGCCTTATAATGCAGAACTCTTTTTATAGCAGTCACTTACATTTGCGGCATTGTGCCCCTGTAAATGCTGTTTACACCCCATCCCTGTGGGGCAAAATTCGCATTCTTTGCTGAGTCAGAGTATCATTCCTCGCTTTGGCAGTGAGAGGCAAAACACAGTGCGAACAGCAATCATTAGTGACATCCATGGCAATCTAGAAGCACTTACGACGGTGCTTGCGGACATTGACACAAAGTCAGTTGACCGCATTGTTTGTCTTGGTGACATTCTCGGGTATGGACCAAATCCCGCAGAATGCGTCGACCTTGTTGCTGAGCGTTGTGAATGGTCCCTTCTTGGCAACCATGATTACGGCGCACTGTATGAACCCACAAACTTCAATGCTGCTGCTGAACAAGCTGCGTATTGGACACGCGCTCAGTTTGATGCGGAACAAGACAAAAGTGTTGCTGCACGACGTTGGGAGTTCCTTGGCGGATTACGAGTCCGGACTCAAATGGATGATTTCTTATGTGTGCATGGCACGCCAAGAAGACCTATCAATGAGTATTTGTTTCCAGATGACGCAATCAACTCACCTGTCAAAATGAAACAAGTGTTTGATCGCATCCCTAAACATTCAATGTCTGGGCACACGCACGTTCCTGGTATTTTTACAACTGAGCCAGACTTCTATCCGCCAGAAGACGTGGAATATTCGTTTAACTATAAAGACGAAGAACACATTATTATCAATCCCGGTTCTGTAGGTCAACCACGTGACTTAGATCCGCGCAGCAGTTATGCAATTCTCGATGATGAAACCACAACTGTTGACTTTTTCCGTCTTGAGTATGACATCGATGCCGTCTCAAGTAAAATTCATGCGATTCCAGAATTAAGCAACTGGTTAGGTGACCGTCTTCACGAAGGTCGCTGATTATAGATAAGAGAAGAAACATGTCACCACAGGCACTGCGCCGATTCATTCCACTCCTTGTGATTCTTGCTGCGGTAGGGATTCTCCTTGCGGTTGTGTTAGGTCCAAAAAGACAAACACAGCCAACAGATGAAACACCTGCGCAATCAACTACGCACGTTGAGCAAGAACAACAACCTTCAGAAACTGTTGAGCCAATCACTGACGCGAAACCTGTTGAACATGTTGATCACGCTGAGCAGACAGAAACTGGATCCATTTCACTTCGCCGGTTCGACGAACCAAGCGAAACACTTACGCTTGGTTCACTTGAGGACTACTCCAAGTGGAAAATGGAAGCAGTGTTTACGCAAGCTGGTGCTGGCATCAAGAACATTCGTTTCTCAAACATTTTTGAAACCGTAGATGGGAAACTTGCTTGGGAAAAGTTTAGAACTGAAGGTGGAACACAACCCTCGTATGACGACATGTACCTCTTAGGTACAGAAAAATCCTTGCAATACCAAACTTCTAATGGTGTTGCGAGTGCAACTGCGTCAATGCTCGGTGCAAGCCAAGTCGTCATCAATGGTCACACGCTTCACTTAACAAATCCAAACTTCTGGCAAGTGGTTCATGTGGATGAACACAGCATCCACTTTAAGGCGGAAGTGATTGAAGAAGCGGGCTCACCTGTTGCGTCCGTTCACAGAATTTGGACGATTAATGATCAATACGGCATCACGCTAGACCAAAGAGTGACCAATGAAACAGCTGGTTCTCTTTCAGTACGCTGGTTGCAGTACGGGCCACAAAGTTTGGTTGTTGACCGTTCTCGCTACATGGACCGAAGACGATTCCGTTTCGGTTGGGAGTTATCAGAAGAGTTTGATCCAAATCAAGCTGCACCAATTCAATCGACTGAGATTCTCTACGAATATGCTGATGCAACAAAACTTGATACTGCACCACTTTGGCCAACAGAAGAAACTGAAGAAGACGAGTTAACGCTTTCTTGGTTCGCTTCAACAAACCGCTACTTTGCACTTGCTGTTTTTCCGAATGTAAATGACGAAGGCGTTGGAAGCAGAACCCTAACCGACAAAGTTGAAGTCATCAGTAGCCAAGTGTATGGCGATGGCGAACAAGAGTTTATTCTAACTGCGCTCTGGAGTCCTGAAACAACTGTTGCGCCAGGTGCATCATTTGATTTGTCAATGGGCGTCTATGCAGGCCCAATGCAGCGCGCAATTCTAGATAACGAGCAACCATACGTTTCACTCAACATGAGGGAACTCGTCCTCTATCAAATGTCGAGCATGTGCGCAATTTGCACGTTCCAATGGCTTGCAGATTTGCTTGCTTGGGTTCTGACGTTCCTCGACCAACATGTCGTCTTCGATTGGGGACTCGCAATCATTTGTCTCGTACTCATTGTTCGAGGACTCTTACACCCAATCACAAAGAAATCACAAATCAACATGCAGCGCTTTGGCAAAGTGATGCAAAAGATTAAGCCAGAGATTGACAAAATCAAGGCGAAGTATCCAGACGATCCAAAGAAGGCGCAATCCGAACAAATGCGATTGATGCAACAGTACGGAGTTAATCCGTTCATGATGCTTGGTTGTCTACCAATGTTTTTACAGATGCCTGTCTGGGTTGCGTTGTACGCCTTGCTCTACTTCATGTTTGATATCCGTCAAGAGCCAGCGTTTTTTGGCATCTTCCAAATGATTGGCGATTGGCCCTTCCTTGCAGATTTAAGTGCGGCTGACCACTTCTTTGGTGAGTTTGATGAACCGTTCCAGTTCTTCCTCTGGAACATTACGGGCATCAACATTCTTCCAATCTTGATGGGCTTGATTTTCTTCATTCAACAGAAATATATGTCCCCGCAAGTCGCAACGACACCGGAACAAGAGTCACAACAAAAAATCATGCGTGTCATGATGGTCGTGATGTTCCCACTCATGTTGTATTCAGCGCCATCTGGACTGACGCTCTACATCTTGACGTCAAGTGCGATTGGTATTCTTGAAAGTAGGCGTGTCAGGCAGCACATCGATAAACTTGATGTTGAGCCAACAAAAGCAACTTCACCGCGAAAAGGCAAGCCAAAAGATAAGCAAGGTCGAGCATGGGCCGATGCTATGGACGCACGCCGCAAGAAGGTGCAAAATAAAGCGAAGAAGCGGAACTTCAAGAAAAGAGATTAGTTTTACCTTAGTATTGACTCATGAATCTTGAGGAGACAATTATTGCTGTCAGTGCGCCGAGGGGTTCGAGCGTCAAAACGCTCATTCGGATGAGTGGTTTCAACGCCTTTGATATCGACAGTGAACTTTGCCCCCTCCCGAAGCCAAGAATCATGACCAAATCTCTGTTTTCGCTAGGCGATGACACATTACCAGTGTTGGTTGCGACATTTGAAGCAGCACGTTCATACACCGGACAAAACACCGTAGAGATTCAGTGCCCCAACAATTCCCACCTGATTGACATGGTGATTCAGAAGCTCATTGATGTGACAGGCGGGCGCCTTGCTGAAGCAGGCGAGTTTACAGCAAGAGCATTTTTTAATGGCCGGCTTACCCTAAGTGAAGCTGAAGGGGTTTGTGCAACAATTTCTGCATCAAATGATGCCGAACTCAAAGGTGCTTCACTGCTGAGAGAGGGCGCACTTGCGTCGCGCGTAGAACACGTATCAACCATTCTGAAAAAAACCTTGGGGCTTGTTGAGGCAGGCATCGATTTCACTGATGAAGAAGATGTTGTCGCCATCAGTAAGGAAGATTTGCGAGCGAACATTGAGGCGTGCAGTTGCCAGATTTCGTCATTACTAGATAACAACGTCTCAATGACTGCGTTACATGCGCTTCCACTCGTTGTCATTGCTGGCCTTCCGAACGCAGGAAAATCAACATTGTTCAATGCGCTTGTTGGTTTTGAACGCGTTGTCGTGAACCCCGAAGAAGGCACAACGCGAGATGCAATATCAGAACAAGTGTACTTTGGAAGTAGAGAGACGATCCTTTCAGACATTGCAGGAATCGAACACGGTACTGACGCGATTACAGAAGCTGCACAGAACAAAACAAACAGGATGATGGAACAAGCGGATCTTGTCATCTATTGTGTTGCGCCACATCATCCCCTGCCAAACGAACATTCCAAGTACGTGATTGTTCACACGAAAGGTGATGAAGCTGATTCGCATGCTGACGCAATATCCGTGAAAGAAGGCGCAGGGCTCGACGCATTAATGAAGCAAGTTGAATCGCAACTTGGTGAGCAACTCAATCCAAACGAACAGGCACTCGCCCTGCTTCACCGTCATGAACAACTTTTGTTAAGCGCAAAGACAAGTTTAGAACAAGCAGCCGCAGATACACAAGTGCCAGAATTAGTCGCAAATTCCTTACGAAATGCATTGGATGCAGTTGGTGGAATAACAGGACAAGTCACGCCAGATGAAGTACTCGGCGAAGTATTTTCATCATTTTGCGTTGGGAAATAAAAAATGGAAAACTCATTACCAATTCGTGTTCGTTACAACGAGTGTGACCCGATGGGCGTTGTCCATCATGCGGCGTACCCCGTTTGGTTTGAAATGGGAAGGACAGAGTTGTTGCGTGCACAAGGAATGCAATATAAAAAACTAGAAGAAGAGAACGTGTTCTTTGTCGTCTCATCTCTTGCTGTCAAGTATCTTGCTCCAGCGCGTTACGATGATGCATTAACGTTAGTCACAACATGTACGCAACAAAAGAAAGTAACGCTGACGCATTTTTATGAGTTAAGAAGAGATGATGTTGTGTTGACTCGTGGTGAGACTGTGATTGCATGCGTTGATCAAAATGGCAACGTTCAACCGATTCCAGACGAACTCCAATCAATCAGTGAGTAGTTTTACTTTTATCTTTTTGAGGGGCGAGTTTAGTTGCGTTTGTAACTTTTGCAGCAACCCCCCTCTTATCAATTGTTGTAATTGATAACTCATCGCTGAACCATTGACTGCAACGACGAGCACGCCATTCTTTAAAGAGATGGGATGTGTTTGTTCATACATCAGCTCAGGGACTTCACTTTTCCACACTTCTGCAATTTGAAGAAGTTGTGTGTTCGACCGCTTTAGCGTTCGTTTCAGTTTTGAAAGTGTTTGGTGAACAGATAAATCGCGCTCCTTGCGACCCCGCCACTCCCTGAGTTGTTCAAGTTTTCGTTCTTCCAATGACATCGACGTCCTATCGTAATCAAGGACGCGTATTTTTTCAAAATAAAGTTTGGCTTAAATTCATTTGCGTACTCTGACTTTGGTATTGTTTCTCGATATGACATCGATTCAGATTAATAATCTCACCAAGTCATTTGGTGAAACAACCGCCGTCAACAATGTGTCATTGACCATCGAAAGTGGAGAGTTGTTTTTTCTTCTTGGTCCATCTGGGTGCGGGAAGACGACTTTGCTCAGAATGCTCGCGGGCTTTATTGAGCCAACTGGCGGGAACATCTGTTTTGGCGAAAACGATGTCACGCACCTTCCCCCACACAAACGAAATACAGGCATGGTTTTTCAGAGTTACGCCCTTTGGCCACATATGACTGTGCAGCAAAATGTGGCATATGGGCTTAAATTACGCAAACTTGCGTCGAACGTGCAAGTAAAGAAGGCGTTAGAGGCGCTTTCTGTTGTTCAAATGGAACATCTCGCTCACCGAAAACCAAATGAATTATCAGGCGGTCAACAACAACGAGTAGCGCTAGCCCGCTCCATCGTGGTCGAGCCAGATGTCCTCCTTCTTGATGAACCCCTATCAAACCTCGATGCAAAACTACGGCTTGAAATGCGTACCGAAATTCGCCGCATATGCACAACGCTTGGCATTACAACAGTTTATGTCACACATGACCAAAAAGAAGCCCTCTCTATTGCAGATCGAATGGCCGTCCTAAAAGATGGTGACGTCAAACAGGTCGGTTCTCCACATGCTGTGTACAACCAGCCAGCTTCAACGTTTGTCGCGTCGTTTATTGGGGAAACGAACTTTATTGATGCAAGAGCTGATGGCAACTTCTTAAAAACCCCTGTTGGCATGCTGGAATCAACCTATCAATCGAAGGTTGAGCAAGTGACCGTTTCAATACGTCCTGAGTCGTTCTCGCTTTCGCAATCCCCTTCTGAACAAAATACGTTCATAGGCACATGTATCCAAAGCATCTATCTTGGCGAGTCTGCGCAGCACAAGTTCGAGACAGAAAGCGGCGAAATCATCGCAGTTTCTGAAATGAACCCCAAGCAACGCATCGAAGTCGGCCAAACCGCAAACATCTCAGTTGCCCCTGAAGATGTTTATCCAATCAGCTCTTAAAGATGTTCTGCGTCTAATTTGCGCTATATAGACGCCATTTGCGTCTTATTGTTGTTATCTTACGTTTACATGCTTGATTACACAAGCCCTGCTTTGTTATCGGACTTCCCCTGCTGGCGACAGCGGCCCCTGTTCTCGCAGTTTTATTCCTCGTTTTCGCGATGCTTCGCTTGACGTTCCACGTGGAACATGAGATAACATCTCAACAAACACAATGCATGTTCCGCGTGGAACAATCGGTTGAAGGAGTAACCATGGCAAAGCAAGCTAAGAAAACAAAGAAGAGATTAGGGAAGGGGTTGGGCGGATTGCTATCCACTCCCGTCGCTGTGCCCCTAAGGGAAGTGGCCCCTGAGAAAGCGACCCCAGTAGCGGCAACCAAAACACCAGACAGGGCTGAGCAAGCGCCCGTCAAAGAAGCGGGTACTGAGCGTGCTTTTGATGAAGGCATCTCATATCTGCCAATCGAAACGATCGAGCCAAATCGGTTGCAACCTAGACAAGTATTCGATGACGACTCACTTGGGCAACTTGCAGACTCAATTCAGAAGGCGGGGGTCATGCAAGCGATCGTTGTTCGGAGGTCTGAGCAGGGGGACGGCTATGAACTCGTTGCTGGTGAACGTCGGCTGCGTGCCGCTCAGATTGCTGGACTTGAAACCATTCCTGCGACCATCAAACAAGTAGACGATCGAACTGCAGCAGAGTGGGCACTCATTGAAAACTTGCAGCGAGAAGACCTCAACCCAATCGACAGGGCGGAAGCGTTTGATCGCCTCATTGTGACGTTCGAAGCAACCCAAAAAGAGATTGCAGACCAGCTTGGGATCGACCGCTCAAGTGTTGCTAACTTCCTGCGGTTAAACGATTTAGAAGATTCTGTTAAGGATGCTGTTCGAGATTGCCGCTTGTCGATGGGGCACGCAAAAGTGTTACTCGGCATTGCCGATGCAACCCAATCCAAGTTTATTGCGGCGAGATGCATGCGTGAGCAGTGGTCCGTTCGGGAGCTTGAGCGTCAACTCCAAAAAGGTCGCAAGCAGTCGAAGTCGATGGAGAAGGAAAAGACGCCGCTCGAGATGTACATGGGTTCACTCAGTGAGCAACTAGGGAATCATCTTGGAACGAAGGTCGACATTGCAGCTGGGCAGAAGAAGGGGAGCGGCAAGTTGACCATCTCGTTTTATGACAACGATCAGTTTGAGGGCATTCTAGACAAGCTCAACTTCAGGCCAGTTTCATGACTCATATATAAAAGGGGGGAATCCGGGGGGATTTCATTTTATTCACCGCCATGACGCACCGATAGTTGGTGCGTCATGTCACATACACCCCTCTCATTACCAACTCCTGAAGTTACCAAACGTGCCGAAGCTGTTGCAAAACAGCAGTTTCAACGCTTCCTATCAAATTGGACGCAACAACTCTTCTGGCTTCAAGCCCAAGAGAAAACCGCACGCATCAATCTCAAGAAAGCAGCATAATAGTTATCGGACTTAGCGGCTTGGTGGTTTAGAAGTTTAGTTTACTTCACGCGCCACGCGTGGCCATCGCGTTCAACTTCTCTGTAAATCGTATCTCGTTCGACTGGTTCAAAACCAGCGTCGCGAATCGCTCTACATAAATCATGCACCGTGCACTCTTGATGTGTATCAGCAGTGTCAACTTTGGTGATGTCATACCACACAACCGTACCATCAATGTCATTTGCACCGCACTCAAGCATGTGCTGCGCCATGTGCAACGTTTGCATAATCCAAAACGCTTTGATGTGTGGAATGTTATCGAGCATCAAACGGGCAATTGCAATTGTGCGAAGATTCTCAACACCACCCGGACCTGGCAAGTGTGCAAGTTCACTTTTACCGGGAATGAAGGGGAGGGGAATGAACGTTTGAAATGTTCCCTTTGTTTGATCTTGAAGCACTCTGTCTTGTTCTTCACGGATCTGCATCATGTGGTCAATTCGTTCTGCGTTCGTTTCAATGTGACCATACAACATGGTGGCGTTTGAGTTAAGACCAACTTCATGGGCGCAACGATGAACGTCTAACCACTGTTCCCCCCTGATTTTTCCTTTGAATGCATCATCATGCACACGGTCATCAAACACTTCTGCGCCGCCGCCGGGTAATGAACCAAGACCATGTGCCTTGAGTTCTTTAAGCACTTCAGTGATGCCATCACGACCATCACGACCCCGTTTTGAAATTCTCGCAAGATGCACAACTTCTACAGCTGTGAATGCTTTAATGTGAATGATTGGTGCCATTTCACGAATCGTTTGAAGCATCTCAGTGTAATACGAGAAGGGGAGCCATGGATGCAATCCGCCAACAATATGGAGTTCCGTTGCACCTGCGTTAATCGCAACTTCTGTCTCGCGCCGAATGTCATCGAGCGAATGCTCATACGCACCCTCTTGTTCTTTCTTCCTATGGAAGTCGCAAAACTGACAACTGAGGGCGCAAATGTTCGTGTAGTTGATATGTCTGTTTATGTTGTAATAGGTCTTGTTGCCATGCAGTATTGTGCGGACTTCTTGAGCTAAGCCACACAGCGTCCAAAGGTCTGGCGTTTCATATAAATACTCACCCTCTTCCGCACTGAGCCGCTCGCCTGAGCGTACTTTTTGCGCAATAACGTCGAGTTTGTCATCCTGAACGAGGGGGATTGCGTTTTGAGCTGATTTCAACTGCATGAACTGCACATCGTAGCGAGGGGAAGGTGTGTGTCAAGGTAGGGTAACTATGCGGTTGATTCTGTTTGGATATTGGTTGATTCTCAGCGAAACAACCAAAGAGTGAGTGGTCACTTCCCGATGCTATTTGTATGGTTGCATTCCCTGAACATCAATTGAATCAAACTCCTCACAATGACCCACTCAGACTCGCAGGCGGTGAGCCCATTCCGTTTCCTACTCGGGCGGCCCGGCTTCTGAGTGAAGAACGTTCTCAGCGATATGATGATGTTGAAGGCGCAATGATTGAAGCTGAGTTACGGATTCGAGAATTTGCATCGATGATGGGCATGATGGCAATTCATGACGACCCCCCAAATGCTGCGTAATCATTTACTTGCTTAAAGCACTTGAAAGTACAAATGACGCAAGGCGTTTCCGGCGATACGATTCATCCTCAACAAAACGGAGTGACCGAACACCCTTTGGCACATGTGTTCGCATTGTTTGCAATGTTTGCGTTCCTTGCGCCTGTTGCACTGCTTGTTGAACCGTTTGCTGAACATCAACATCTTCGGTTGTTGGACTAAGCCCCCCCATGCTTTCCACAAGTTCGGGGCGAATCGCACCAATGACATAGACTGTTCCAGCAGGAACGATGGGAACTTCCATGCCATGGATGTTTGCGTATTGGGAACTTCTAAAGATTGCTTTCAAACCACCTGCTTTGCGAACATACACATCATCACTTCCCTCAACTTTGTACAGTCGCTCAAACGATTGGTTCTGGCGTAAATCTTTTGTTTCAACAAAGAGTGATGCACTGAGTGGCCCTCTATCTTCAACGCCTGCATCGATAGGCAGTAACTCAACTGGTTCCTGCGCCATGCATAGTAAAATCAAAAATATACCGAGTTTGCAAATCATGATGAAATGATGACCTGTTTTTGTACGCTCGCACGCACACGTTGTTACTATACAACAGTATAGTCTCGGCATGTCTAAAGTAATTTCTGTGAATATTTCTGATGGTGGTATCCCGAAACTTCCTACCCAACACGTCGAAGTTGAATCGATGGGTCTTGTCGGTGACGGACGAAGTCATGAAAAACATTGGCACGTAGACAGAGCCGTCAGCTTGATGGATATTGAAACTATTGAAGTGTTGAAGAAGGACGGTTATCCACTTGAACCGGGGGCAATTGGTGAGAATGTGACGACGGAAGCACTCGACATGACGTCATTGCATGTGGGGGACACGCTCACATTTTCTGGAGGCGTTGTGATTGAACTGACTGAGTTGCGAAAACCATGTTATGTTTTAGACCCTCTAGGTGTATCTCTCAAGAAAGACATCGTTGGCAGGTGTGGCTACCTTGCGAAAGTCATCACCGCTGGCACACTTGAAGTTGGTGAAACGATTTCTGTTTCATCCGCATGACGATCACTGTTGCTATTTTGCTTGGCGGACAAAGTGTTCGGATGGGTGAACCGAAGCATATGCTGCAAGTGTGTGGTGAACAAACATTGATGGATGTCATGATCGATATTGCATTAAGCATTTCAACTTCAATTGTGACTGTTGGAGGCAAGTATGGCAACTTGCCGTATGTGTTAGACATGCGACATGAAACGGGCCCACTTGCAGGAATTGAAGCACTGCTCCATTCAACAGTAAGTCAGAAGTATCTCGTTCTTGGATGCGACATGCCGTATGTGAACAAACAAGTACTAGAGCCATTGATGCAAAGTTTGCATCCTGCAGCGTACATCCATGACGATCGAATCCTCGGATTGCCCTTCACGATTGAATCTTCATTTGCAAAGCAATGCACTGAAAGTTTAGACGGGGGTACGCGTTCTCTCAAAGCGTTTTTATCACAAATCAATTGTCAAACATTGCCCATCAATCATGATGAGCTGACGTACTTCTCAAGTTTAAACACGCCTGCTGATGTTGACAACTTCACCCTTAAACATCGGTGTTCGTGACTCATCATCAATTGCTGTTGAAAGCAATATGTTTGCTTCTGGATAATACATCGCGCAATTTCCTTGCGCAATATCAATGGCTCTCACGATGACGTCCAACGATCCAGTGGGACCCTCAACTCTGACGCATTCGTCAATTGATAAGTTCAGTTGCTTGATATCCTCAGGATGCATCATGACAATATCTCGCCGCGTCTGATTCCGAAAGACATCTTCTTCTTCATACACAACTGTGTTGAATTGGCCTTCCGAACGAATGGTCATGAGTCGCAATTCGTTTTTTCCAATCTCTTTTGGTATTGGTAACTCGTCGACGTGCGCTTTGGCATTGCCAGTCGGTGTATGAAAAGTTGGCGTGTGAAATGTGCGACCCTTTATTTGATGTTCTTCGTCTGGGTCAAAACCATTCAGACATTGTGCCAACAACTGACGGACCGCTTGATAATCTCTGAACTGTTCCCACTCAACACCATCAACGCCATCGCTTGCAAGTGAAACAATAATATCGACTTCGCTGAATACATCTTCATGTCTCGGTGAACCACCACTACTTCGTCTCACAAAGTTAAACATGGATTCTTGCGTGGTTGTTTGTGACTCTTCGTCTCTTGCAAGTGTTGGGAAGATAATCGTTTCACGTCCTCTTCCAAGAAAATGGCCCTTGTTTAACGTTGTAGAAATGTACGCTGTTGTTTGAATCTTCGACATCGCTTGGTGCGCAAACTTCGTGTCTGGATTCGACGCAAGCAAGTTCCCGCCAAGACAAAGCGCAAATTCAACATCTCCATTGTTTGCAGCTTCCATGCACGCCATCGTGTCGCCGCGATGATTTGGAGGGGTTTCTGAAATAGAGACATCAAGCGAATCCTCAATCGCAGATTTCATTTCGGGTTTGAGGACTGGCACAACACCAATCGTGCCCATGCCTTGGACGTTCGAATGTCCTCTGAGCGGAAGAAGGCCTGCGCCTTTCTTCCCGACCATTCCTCTAGCAAGTGCGACGTTTGCAATCATTCGAACACCATGAACACCGCCTTTGGTGTGCGTAATGCCCATTGCCCAGCAAAATATAGCGTTGCTTGATGCTTTGTACACTTCTGCGACCTGAGTAATTGTTTCGACGCTTACACCGCTCGTTTGTTCAATCCAATCCCAATCGTGCGCTCTTGCTTGCTTGCGGACACCTTCAAAATCGTCAACATGGTTTTCAACGAATCGTTCGTCAATACCATCATGTTCATCAAGCCATTTGATGATGCCAAGCAATAGTGCGCTATCTCCACCGATGTTTGGCTGCACATAGATGTCGGAGATTGTTGACCCAAACAATAAGCTCCTAACATCGCTTGGAACTTTAAAATTGCAAAGACCCTGTTCCTTTAGTGGGTTAATGACGATGACTTTCCCGCCTCGCCTTCGCAAATCAACTAAGTTTCGAAGCAACCTTGGATGGTTTGAAGAGGGATTGCACCCAATTAAAAAAATCAAATCAGCGCGTTCAATGTCCTCAAGCACAACTGTTGCTGTGCCAGAACCCGTTACGCTTGTAAGTCCGACTCCACTTGCTTGATGGCAGTAATACGAACAGTTATTAATGTTGTGCGCGCCGCGAACTCTCGCTGCGACTTGCAATAGAAATCCTGCCTCGTTACTTGAACGCCCACTGCAATAATAAAACGATTTCGCGGGGTCGGTTGTTTTCATTTCCGATGACACTTTTTGAAATGCTTCATCCCAAGAAATGCGTTTGTAATGCATGTCAAGCGGACCAGCATAAAGTGGAAACACAAGCCGCCCAAGCGACTCTAGTTCGCGAGGAGACATCGAACCTAACTGTGAAATCGAATACGTCTCAAAGAGTGACTCTGAAATTGCGCCTTGCATGTCTGCAGCCATCGCTTGCACAGATTTTTTACAGAACTCTGGAAACTTTCCAGCTTCATTGACCATGCCACCTTTTTGACCGCCCATTCCAAAGGCGCAAGTCTTACATGCGTTCTTTGCGCGCATCGCCTTCCACATCGCACGCAAGCCCCCAGCTCGCCTTGCTTGCTGAATGACGTACCAAATGGAATGGAATCCACCCTTCATCAGTTGTTACGCATATTGCGTGAGCGCCTTATCGACAGCGTCCATAAGTGTTCCAACCATTTCCGCTGAGAAGTCAAACTTCAGACCTGCAGACTCAAACAGTACAGGCAGCGGTTTACTGCCACCAATGGTGAGTGCGCGTTTGTACGCTTCGATTGCAGAAGTTTCATCGTTGCAATAGTTCAACCAAAGTTGTAACGCGCCGAGTTGGGCAATGCCGTACTCAACGTAATAAAACGGAACTTCAAATGGGTGAAGTTGTCTGTGCCATACAGATGCCTGCTCATGTTCAAGGTCACTCCAATCACTGATGCCACCAAATCGTTGTGTGATATCAAGCCAACACTGTGTACGCTCTTCCCTAGTGTGCTCTGGATTCGTATAAATCCAATGTTGGAATGCATCAATCGTTGCCACCCAAGGAAGCGTCGAAACCACACCCTCAAGGTGTTTACGAATCGCACGCTTACACTCTTCTTCTGAGTAAAACTCATCAAGGAATGGGTACGCAAGTGACTCCATACTCATTGACGCAACTTCTGCGAATTCAAGCGGGGGATTTCGATACCAAACAAAATCATCGTTTTTACTCAGCATCGCATGAAACGCGTGACCTGCTTCATGAACCATAGTGTCGACATCCCTTGGAAGTCCCGCAGCATTCATGAAGATAAATGGTTTTCGTTCTCGATCACGAGATGCTTGATACCCGCCTGGCGCTTTCCCTTTTCGGGATGCAAGGTCTAATGAATAACCGCCATCTCTCATAGAGTCGAACATTGTTCCGAGTTCGCCATCCATTCTGTGGAAGAGTTTTGAACTTCGTTCAATCAACTCATCTGCAGTTTCAAATGGTCGAAGGGGGTCATGCCCGTGTGGGTCAACCGCGAGGTCCCACGGCCTTAGTGTGTCGAGCCCTAATGCTTCTTTTCGTTCTGCAGCAAGACGGCGAACAATTGGCATGCACGCTTGTTCGATTGCATCATGGAATGCCATGCAATCGTCTGGTGTGTAATCAAAACGGTGTTTGACTGTGAAGATGTAGTCTCGGTAGTTTTCATATCCAGCGTTCTTCGCAACTTGGTTTCGTATTGAGACCATCTCATCAAACAGACCATCGATGTCATCTCGATTTTCGAGTCGACGACTTGCAACTGCTCGCCATGATGATTCACGGATGTCGCGGTCGCCATCTTGTTGATATCGACCCATCTGTGGCATCGTTCGTTCTTCACCATCAAACTCAACCATCATTTGGCCGCAGATTTCTGCGTATTGCTGGCCAAGCTTTGTGTCCTCCGTTTGAAGCGGAACATTTTCGTCCCGAAAGAGTTCAACATCCGCTGTCCAGTTTCGAATCAATACGCCATACCGTTCTTGATCAAGTGCAGCGACGTGCTCGCACTCGACTACTTTTTTCTTGATTTCAAAGCGAACTTTCTTTAGTTCTGGTTCAACAGTTTCTATGAAGTTTAAGAATGCCTTTTTTGCATCTTCATCTTCAGTGTTGCACGTCATTGCGATGTACAAATTTGAGCCGGCCTCATCAGCTGATGCATCAAGTTCTGAACAATCGGTAAGAAACTGAGCAATGCATCCTTGGCATTTAAACGTACGACTAAGAAGTGAATCGTAATATGGTTTTAAGTTATCCCATGTTGTTGCATCAATATCTGCAGGCACAAAATCGGTCGTTGCTAATGTCATTTCAATTCTCCATGTTCTCTGGCACGCATGTTTCAGTGACAACTGCTTTGCAATTCGTAGACGATTGAACTGTGTCTGCAAGTTGATTCGCGTGTTCCTCATTATCGCAGATTGCGAACATTGTTGAGCCGCTTCCTGAAAGATGTATTTCACAATTGCACAAGGTGGTTAAATGTTCCAAATCAGTCGCCAGTTGTGGTTCAACAGCACATGCTGCTGTTGTTAAATCGTTAAAGATGGCCCCTGACTCAACCCTCTGAACATCTAGCCAAGGGTCTTCTTGTTGAAGTGCTTGGTAGACCTCCCCAGTGTTACAGCCATAGGGTGGCATGCAAAGCAAAATCGCTTTGTGCTCAAAGTCAACCGGTATCAACAGGTCGCCCGTTCCACGGACAACCGATTCCCTTCCTGTGAGGTGAAAAGGGACATCTGAACCGAGCGCTTCTGCAATTGGCTGTAAGTCAATGTCGAGATTGAATAGTGCTTTTAATCCCACCAACATCGCAGCGGCATCGGCAGAACCGCCGCCAAGCCCTCCGCCAACTGGAATATTCTTTGTCAGTTTTAACTGAACTGGAAGCATCCTTCCAACATGTTTTTGAACAAGTTCGTGGGCTTTGACTGTTAAATCTGATTGTATGGGCCAGTCAATCTCGGTTGGTTTTGGCGCATCCTCATCCCACAGAATGGCGTACCGCGAGAGCGCGTGTGAATCGAGCGCCGTCAGAGTCAATGAATCGTGTATTGAAAGTGACACCATGCGTGATGCAATCTCATGGAGTCCATTTGATTCTTGAGCACCAACCGACAGCGACAGGTTCAATTTGGCGTGCGCGACGCACTCAATTTGCGAAGTTGCCATATCAGCAAGGATACCAGACAAAACGCTTGAGAGTATCATGCTATCGAGATGAAGAAGAAACTTGTATTTGCCATTCTTGGCTTGGTGGTGCTCGTTAGCGCGGCGGTGTTTTTTGCAGTTCCTGGGCTCATCTCCCATCAAGTGAAATCAATGCTGAGCGAAGAAGGTATCGTCGTCGAAAGCGTCACGTGTTCATGGTCAGGACCGCTCGTGTTACATGGCGTCGTGATCGAAGAAGAGGAATTTTCCGGTTCACTTGATTGCACGGTTCATTCATCGCTCATCGGATTGGTAAAGCAATCTGAATCAATTCATGTATCAACCTCGGGACAACTTTCAATTGGAAAGCACGACACGCTTCAGTTAGATGTTGAATCTAGTCAAATCGTGCTTAGCCCAACAGGCGCAGTTTCATTAGATTTGCAGGGAATGCACGAAAATGGCGGGCACCTCATTATTGAAGCAACCGCGCCGAGCTTACTTGATTCGCAATATGAGATCAATGAACATGCAGAGTTTCATGCGTCATTTGACATCAAGACATTGCCTATTCCCTCGTATGAATCCATTGGGGGGTGGTCCATCATCAATATGACGGGCTCAATCAGTTCGCCAGACATTCAGTCAGCGATGAACATTGATTTACATGGGTCGCTTGCGGAGTATGAAGAAAAAAGTGGCGATGTTCAAGTAAAGCTTCAACTTACAAAATCGGAAGATACACAAGACCTGTTTACGCTTGGTGGGCATGAAGTCACTGGCATGGCGCACCTTGAACATGTCCCAAGCAGTTTACTCGCACCATTCTTAAACAGAACGCACATAGACATCGACAGGGACATTGGGCATTCATTCGCACTACAACTCACGCACTTACAGCAGAGTAAACCGCTCCAGTTTTCGTTTGCAAGTCCGAAGTGCAACATTTCCGGCTCCGTGGATAACGGATTGCATACCTTCTCAAATGTTGAAGTAAACGCAACAGCACATGCTGAGCTCATTGAAGCGCTGACAAATGGTCGTATAAAAGGAGACACTGCAATCAACGCGACAATTGAAGAATGTACTCCTGAGGGAGAACACTTTTCATTGGTTGGAAGTCTCTTTGCAGAAGGCCCAATTCAATTAGAAGGTTCCAATGTTAGCGTTAGAAAGTTACACGCTAATGTAGCAAGTACTGACCAACAGAGCGTATTGCTAGAAGGCAGGGGAATCACAAACGACCAATCAACAACGTTTAAAGTGGTCGTCAATCAGCAAGAACGCGCGAAAGCGCTTGTTGGGTTGATTGATGATGTCATCCAATTGAATCCAACAACAAATGCTTCGATTGAATTGCACCAATTCCCTTCGTCCGTTCTTGCAAAGTATGCAGGGTTGCAGGATGTGAACATCGCGCGTGATGTCGGCTTATTATGTGACTTGTCGCTCACGCTCAAAGATGAAGAGAACATCTTTTCGTTCGACTCAAATCAACTCCAACTTTCGGGTTTCCTTGAACTTGGCAATGAAGGCATTGAGCGACTCACTGCATGTAACGCAACAGGAACGGTTCATCCCAAACTTGCTGAAGAGATGCTTGGTGTTCAGTTTGCATCACCGGTTTCAATCGCAGCAGTCATTGACGACATCGACATGGCTGGCAACAGTTCATTCAATGGCGTGTACACAATTGGCAAACAACAAACGTTTATCCAAGGCAAGAGTCTTCGCGGCAGTCATGATGAGTTGCAGCTCCATCTTGCTGCGACTGGGATTGATACACGCCTCATTGATGCAATGGGTGATTGTCATGGTCTTCTAGTCGATTCCGTTGGGTCTCCAATCGCAGTTGAATGCATTATTGATGATTTCCTTGGCGAACCCCGTATCCAAGCTGGCGGAAACGCACCCAATGCAGCATTTGAAACGCATTTCAATGTTGAAGATCAAAAAGCAACCCTTGGCAATCAAAACACCGTTGCGACGCTTCAGTTGACGCCCGCATTAACCCAGCGCATTCTTAAAGATTTGGGTCCCGTGTTGTCTGACATTCGTTCTGTCAAACAGCCAATCGTCATGACTGTAAGTAATGCAAGTGTTCCACTCAACGGAAAGGTAAATCAGTTACATGCTGATGTTCGCATTGACATCGGTGAAGTTGAACTCGACAGCGGGGCAGTGACGTTGCAACTTCTTCCACTGTTTAACTCTTCTCATACAGAAATGATTCCAGCAAAGTTTGAACCCATCAAAGTTCAAATTCGAAAAGGCGTTGTCACGTACGAAGAATTCAACTTAATCATCGATGGAAAATACGCCGTTCCTTATGCTGGAACGATTAACTTAAACAACCGAAAGTTAAACCTGACATCTGCAGTGCCGCTCACTGGACTTGGTTACTCAATCAAGGAACTAAGAGGGCTCGCAACGGACATTGATGTGCCACTGAGAATCACTGGCACGATTTCAGAACCGCAGGTCGATGTAGACCCTCAGTTTGATTTAAGTGAACTCTTACAGAGTGCTGCATTAGATGCCATTGGTGATGCAATCGGAGACGCATTGAGCGGTGAGGGTGACGCACCTGATCCAGTCAAACTGTTAGAAGAGTTGCTTGGTGGTGGCTCGTAATGAAGCGGTGCACTTGGTGTGGTGAAGACCCGATCTACGTCGCTTATCACGACGAGGAGTGGGGCGTCCCCGAGCACGACGACCAAGCGCTCTATGAAAAGTTGTGCCTTGATGGTTTTCAAGCGGGGCTTTCATGGATTATCGTCTTAAAGAAGCGCGACAACTTTCGAAAAGCGTTTTTTGATTTTGACCCCGAGAAAGTTTCACGGTTTGGAAAACGTGATCTCAACCGCTTGCTCAAGGATGCAGGAATCATTCGTTCGAAAGCAAAAATAGAGGGTGCTATCGCAAACGCAAAAGCATGGCTAGAAGTCATGGAAGACGGCGAAGGCGCGTTCAACGACTTTCTTTGGAAACATGTCAATCATAAGACTATTGTGAATGTGTGGAAAACCGACAAACAAATTCCAACTCAAACAAAAGAAAGCGAATCGATGGCAAAGGACTTAAAGAAGCACGGCTTTAAGTTTGTCGGGTCAACTATTTGTTACGCCTTTATGCAAGCCGTTGGAATGGTGAATGACCATGTTGTGTCATGTCCTAGGTACAAAGAAGTTAAAAAGCTGTCAAAAACTTAATAGTACGTCCACAGCGTCGTGTCTGCTTTACTCACAGAAATTGAAGCACCTTCAAGATGTTCTTCCAACAATGTTTTTAAAGTCGGCAAGTAGCCGCGTTCACTATTGGTATGCCCCGTCAACACGACTGAGCATCCGCCAGCAATGGCTGCGACGACTTGATGGTGTGTCATTTCTCCTGTGACGAATACTTCGCAACCCTCATCAATCGCTTGTTGGCAAACTGAGCCACCCGCACCTGCGCACAAGCCAATCGTCTTCACAACAGAGCGTTCATTGACGCCATGTGCGGGAGCGACTCTGACATATCCAATGTTGAGATGTTTTTTAACTCGGCGAGCGAGTTCGTCAAGTTGAACCTCTTGATCAAGGTGAATTCGCCTTCCAACACCAATGTCCCGATGTGAACGAGGGCTGAGTTTATAAATCTCAATGACTGGTTCTTCGTATGGGTGGAACTGCCGTAACGTTTGAACTGCCAGTGATAACGATGCGTTTGAAACCACCATTTCAAGTTTGCACTCTGGCGTGACTTCTAACTCGCCTGCGTTTCCGACGACTGGATTTGAGTGCTCATTGCCAAGGAACGTCCCAGTGCCTTTCGTCACGAAGGAACACTGTTCGTAGTTGCCAATGCGTCCACATGCAACACTTGAAAGCGCATTCCTTAACGCTTCAACGCTTTCTACAGGACACATGGTGACGAGTTTGCATTGTTCCGAGTGAGGCAGATTTTCAAACGGAGCAATCGCTCGAACATCGCCCTGCCCTATGCCTTCTGCAATCCAATCATTGACGCCACCACGAGCAACATCGAGTGCTGTGTGCGGTGCGTAAATTGCAATTGAATGCTCGATTGCTTGGAGCACGATTCGTTCTTTGAATGTCCGATCAGTCACAGAGGTCAGTGCATCGAAAATTGGTGGGTGATACGAAACAATGGCGCTTACCTTGTTTTGAATTGCCTCTTGCATCACTTCTTCAGTTAAATCAATCGTAAGCAAGATGTTTGAAGCATCCCATGCTTCAGAACCCACGAGTAACCCAACATTATCCCAATCGTTTGCATAATGTTCTGGTGCAAATTGATTGAACGCATCGATGAGTTGTGCTGTTGTAGGCATTACGAGTAGAATACACGAGTCAACTACAGGAGTACACCAAGATGAGAAGAAGCATGTTCCAATCAACAAATCCTGCACTCAAACATGATGAAGTTTGGGATTCAGGCATTTCAGCAAGTGATGAAAACGCCGCCTCAATTCAAGGGGTCGTCAACAAAACAAGCATGCTTGCAATGATTGCTGCTGTCGGTGGCATGTTTGGCATTTGGCTCGTCACGAATCAGCCAACACTCGCAATGCCGCTTGGCATTCTTGGGTTTATTCTTTCCCTCGTTGCATACTTCGTCATCATCTTTAAACCAATGCGTGCGAAGTATTTTGCTTGGGTTTACGCACTCATCCAAGGCGCGTTCTTGGGCTCAATTACATTTGCACTTGACAATATACTCATCAACATGGGTTACGCCGCTGCGGGCGGGCTTGCGCTCCAAGCGTTCGCCATCACAATTAGTGTGCTCATTTCGATGCTTGCGTTGTACTATTTCAACATCCTAAAACCAACAAAAATGTTCACGACCGTTATCTGCGTCCTGACGCTTGGCATTTTTGTAACCTATTTCATCTCATTTATCATGTCATTGTTCGGAGCTCAGATGCCATTCTTGACGCTTGCTTCAGCATTCGAAGGCGGTCAGACTGCAATGATTGGTCTTGGACTGAACTTGTTCATTCTTGCTGTTGCTTCACTTTGGCTCATCATAGATTTTGGCATGGTCGAACAACACGTAAAATCAGGTGAACCAAAACAAATGGAATGGTTCTGTGGTTTTATCTTGATTGTTTCGCTCGTTTGGATTTACCTTGAAGCGCTAAAACTCTGCTTCCGGCTTGCCATCATTCTCGGAAACAGAAGATAACTATTCAATCTCAATCGGGATTTGCTCTTCGATGTGAATGCCAAATCCGTGAAGTGCTGTCAACTTCTTTGGATGGTTTGTCAGCAACCTGAGGTTGCGTATGCCGAGATCGCGAATGATTTGCACGCCTGTTCCGTAATCTCGCCTGTCCATTGGTTGCTGCGCTACCGTTAAATCTGGAACGTTGACATCTGCTTCAGGTCTTTGAATGCGTTGCAACCTGTCAATGAATTCATCGCCATATTGCTCAGGTCGTAGATAAATCACTGCACCGTGCCCATGTTCTGCGATTCGTTTCAAAGAGCCCCGAAGTTCTTTGCCTGACGGGTGGTCAGTTGCATCAAAAATATCGCCAAGCAAGTTCCGGCGGTGAACACGAACAAGCACTGGCTCTTCGATTGGCGTCGCGCTTCCATACTCATCAAGTTCGCCCACGCCGCCCATGGTGAGCGCTAAGTGTGGCACTGCATCAATTGCACTGTGATACGCAATCAAGTTAAAGGTGCCATACGGTGTTTCGATTGGCGTGCCGCACGTCGGTTCAATGCGTTTAATAAGTGATTCTCTAGCAAGTCGATACTCAATAATCTGCTCGACGGAACACATTTTGAATCCGTGTTCATCACAAATCTTTTCTAAGTCCGGAACGCGTGCCATTTCGCCATCTTCGCGAACGACTTCGATGATTGCTGCTGCTGGTTTGAGTCCTGCGAGTTGACACAAGTCAACCGAACCCTCAGTCTGCCCAGTTCGAGCAAGCACGCCGCCCTTGCGCGCCCGGAGTGGATTGATGTGGCCCGGTCTTACAAAATCATCTGGTCTTGATGCTTCATCAGTAAGCAGTTGAATCGTTTTTACGCGGTCGCTTGCTGAAATGCCAGTGCTCACGTTGTGGCGGGGATGTCCATCCACACTGATTGTAAATGGCGTGCCCCTGACGCTTGTATTAGTGAGGCACTGCGGACCAAGTTCAAGTCGGTCGCAATCCTCTCCTGTCATCGCGACGCAAAGATAGCCGCCGCCAACGCGAGTGAGAAAATTTATCTTCTCAATATCGATATGCTCAGCAGCAACAACAAAATCACCTTCATTCTCACGATTTTCGTCATCGATGAGCACAATGATTTTGCCTGCTCTGAGGTCTTCTAATACAGATTCAATTGAATCGAGGGCCATCCCCATATTTTACCCTACACGGCGATTTGCCGTGCAATGGCTTACAATGGGAAGTCTTATGAAGCGACATGAACAATGGCTTATTGATGTAACGAACCTCCCGACTGCAGCTGGCAGGGAATACAGTGTGATTGCTTGGGTAAAAATGTGGGTGAAACGAACGAAGGGAATCACGCTCAAAGAAGATACCTTTGGAAACCTGCTACTGACGCAATCAAGAACATCTTCAAAGAAGCCCATCTTCATCACCGCTCATCTCGATCATCCTGCATTTGTCGTTCGCAAACAGATTGATGAGACGCATCTTGAACTTGAGTTTCGAGGTGGGGTAAACGACGCATATTTCGTCGGGACAAAAGTAGAAATCTTTGATGACAAACAGCAATCCTTTGAGGGAACGATTGTTTCACTCCAAGCAAAAGCGAAACCGTTTAAGCGGGTGAAAGTGAAACTGAAAAAGAGCATCGCGGGGATGTTTGTTCAAGATGACATTGCACGGTGGAAACTGAAACCATCAATCATCAAAGGTGACCTATTGCATGCGCCAGCATGTGACGATTTAGCTGGTGTCGCGGCGGCACTTGGCGCGCTCGATAAACTGAAAGGTGAGCGGGGGATGGGGCATGTCGGCGTCCTTCTGACTCGCGCTGAAGAGATTGGGTTCGTCGGTGCGATTGCTGCTGCGAATGCAAAAAGTGTTCCAAAGTCTAGTCGTTTGCTTTGCTTAGAAACGTCAAGAAGTTTTCCAGAGTCCCCAATTGGTGCGGGACCCATTCTTAGAGTTGGTGACAAAACGAGCGTTTTTGGCCCAGAGTTAACCAACGCAATTACTGAAATCATGAATGATTACCAAAAGAAACACCCCTCATTCAAGTGGCAACGAAAACTCATGCCGGGCGGTACATGTGAATCAACTGCATTTTGTCAGTATGGATATCTCTCAACGTGTCTGTGCCTCCCCCTTGGCAACTACCACAACATGAAAGATATCGATGGCGTGTTACAAAAGAAGAAGCCCGCGAAAATCGCATCTGAGATCATCTCAATTCGCGACTTTCACGGGCTCATCAATATGCTTGTCATCTCTTGCGTTGGACTCGACAAATCCAGGCCCCGCTCTGCCTCAATCAAAGGCCTTTTACAGGACCGCCTCGCAAAACATAAACACTTGCTTGATTAATCGTGGGCATGATCTCCGTGGGGGTGCGGGTGATCGTGAACATCCCAATCATCATCGTGATCATGGTCATGTCCTTCATCGTCATCATGTCCATGGTCGTCATCGTGGTCATGCGCATGTCCATCGTCTTCATCATGCCCATGCTCATATCCATCTTCTTCCCAAGGCACGTGACCATGGTCGGAGTTTGAAATCACAAGTTCTGCCATGTACCACGATGCATGCTCTTCATTACCCATTTCCATGAGCGTTTCAATTGCAACGAGTAACGCTGCGTTTCGCCCGGGTTCTCTATCGAATGTTGCTTCGATGATGCCATGCAGCATGTGAAGACGAAGTTCTGGATCGATGTTGTCGCGAAGCATGTGCACGCCAAAGATTGCCATTGCATCTGATTCACTTAAATGGTGACCAACTTCGTTGTAAAGATTGACTTTATGCATGAACTCAAACTCTTCTTCATGTTCTCGTTCTTGCCAGTGGTCTTCTTCATGCGCTCTTCTTTCGTGTTCTTCACACTCGCGTTGTAAGTAAGGGCATTCCACGTCGCCGCCGTGATGGAAATCACCCTTAAAGCCAACCCATTCACCCTTCTTGTGTGGGTGCCCCATTGAGTGCCAGGCGACTTCCATATCTTTGCCATGTGCACCAGCCATGTGCATCTTTTTGTGCATCACGATGGCTTTGTCATGCATGTGTGGCATATCTTTTCCATGCCAATCTTTTGCATCAACCCATCCCATCGCATTGCCATGCATATCCTCAGGACTAAAACCATTTGTGCTCATGCTGTACACATTGCCATGTTCATCTTCAAAAATCATGTCAGCAATCGCTTCAATCTGAACATCTTTGCAAACATCCGCTTTTGCGTCACCACAGAATTGCAGTGCTGATAAATCACAAGTTGAGCCATCGCCAGAAACCATGACTTCAACTTCCATTTCACCGCCTAAGCCATCAATGTTGATGTTTCTGATGACTTCAGCAATCGGAAGCGCATCAATGTCCATCTCTTCACCGTTGACAATGACTTTCATCATCGCTTGAGTCGATTCATCAATTTCAAGTGTTCGGGGCTCGTCTTGAACGGCAACTGTCTTCGTTTTTTTACATCCTGTGAGGGCAATCGATGTCACTACCACAGCAAAAATGAGGTGTTTCATAGTGTTTTATCCTTTCGTTGAATGAGTCAGGATAACACACTCCAAAAACGAAAATTGATTGTGGTGCCACTATTTTTGCAAAATCTCAATCGAAACACGCTCGATTTGTGTCGACGTTGCTTTCAACGCAGTAAATCGTAAGTATTCAAGTTCAAGCGTTTCACCTACTTGTGGAACATGCCCCAGATTCGCGAGGATAAATCCAGCAATCGTGTCGTACTCTTCATCTTCAGGAAGTTCAATGTTGAGTTCGTCGTTGATGTCATCGAGATTAAACCGACCATCAACTTCAATCAGCACTTCAGAAACCCTGAGCATTTCTGGTTCGCTCTCTTCGGCATCGTCATGTTCGTCGCGGATTTCGCCAACAATCTCTTCAAGGACATCTTCAATGGTGACAAGACCAGCAGTTCCGCCATACTCATCAATAACAACAGCCATGTGAACTTCACTTGTTTGGAAGTCCGCAAGTAACTCCTGAACCAGCTTAGTATCTGGCACAACAATTGGTTTACGAAGAATTGTTCGTAAGTTGAATCCGCCATTACCTGAACCTAAAAACTCAATCAAATCTTTGACGTACAAGATGCCTACGATTTGATCAAGATTTTCTTCAAAGACTGGAATGCGCGAGCGTCCAGATTCAAGCACGAATGCACGAATGGAATCTAAGTCATCCGTGAGTTCAATGCCGACGATGTCCGTTCGAGGTGTCATGATTTCGCCAACATCAGTTGAGCCCAAATCAACAACGTTTTCAAGCATCTCTGCTGCTTCAGCAGGAAGTCCGCCTTCGCGTTGAGAGTGTTCGATGGAACGAAGGAGTTGCTCTTCAACTTCGCTCTCTTGACTTGGTGCTTTTAAGTTCGCGCCAGTGAGCCGGCGAATAATTTCATGAATGACATTAATCACGCCACCCAAAATGAGACCAACGAGAGAAACAAATCGAATCAAAAACCATCCGCCATGGACAGATTCAATTGGAATTGAAACCGCAATTGCACTTGCAATCATCGAAGAGCAGAACCAATGGACTGCTCCGGCAATCATGAGGGGGATGATGTATCCGTTGTCACCAAAGATTTCAACGAGAGAAAGAACGGAAGTGACAAAGAGCGCCACTCGTACAAGTGAAAGAGATTGCACCGCGTGTTCAAAGTGATTTGAAATCCAAATGCCCCGAGTTGGTGCACCCTTCAACTCAAACTCATGTTGAATCGCAAACTTATCCGTTCGCGTCATGGCACGCTCAATCGTTGATAGCCAAGCACCAAGCAATACAGAACAAACAAAAATGAGCCACATCACTGCTAACATGACGATTGCCCCCAAACTGGCCCAACACCAATGGCTGTGAGAATTCGGTCTTCTTCTTGGTGCATCTTCTTATGCTCTTCTTCTGAGTGGTCATCAAAACCAGTGCAATGCAAAATGCCGTGAACAACATAAAGAAGCAACTCGTGATTGAGTGAATGCCCGCGATCGCTCGCTTGCCGCGATGCGATATCGACGCAGATGGCGATATCAACTGATAGTGATTCCCCATCACATGAATGCTTAAATGTCAGTACGTCTGTTGTGCCTTCAACACCTGAATGTTCAACATGCATCGCAGCCATGGTGTCATCCAACACTACGCGAATTGCGACGGCTGCACCCTCTAACGATAGTTCGCGAAGGACAAGCTCTACTTGACTTGAAAGCCAAGACGCATCGACACCCTTCACCCCGTCATCGATTGCGACATCAATACAACTTGACTGGCTCGGTTCAGGAGGATCCGAGTCTTGTGACTCTGAGTTTCCTTCTTGAAATGAAAAACTATTGTTCATTTAGAGTGCTCTTCCAACGCAATAGGATACATGCAATTTGGACGAATTCCAATCTCGATTACGGATTTGCGGTTACCGGAACAAGTGAGGGCTTGCAACGAGCCTCAAACTCACTTCGATACTTGTTCACGATTGTGCGTACTGCCCAGTTGTTTCCATCAGAGAGCCCGCAAATCGTTGTTCCGGGCATGATGCCCATTGAACCGGCGACTTCTAGGAGTTGGTCGAGGTCTTTCAATTGTGCATTGCCCGATTCGATTCGCACAAGGAGTTTGTAAATCCAATCAGCGCCTTCTCGACATGGCGTGCACTGACCACACGATTCATTCTTGAAGAATCGAGCGATGTTCCGTGCGACGGCAACCATGTCGGTATTCTCATCAAAGACTGTTGGACACGCTGTGCCGAGTCCCATGACGTCGTACTTACGGCCGATGTCAAAATCCATTTCAGCATCAAACTGATCTGGGCCAAGAATGCCCATGCTCACACCGCCTGCAATGGCGCCTTTGAACGCTCTTCCATCTTTCATCCCGCCTGCATAATTATTGACGAGGTCTCTGAGCGTGATGCCAAGTGGGACTTCAAAAACATCGGGATTGTTGACGTGACCCGACACGCCCATGAGTTTCACACCATAACTTGCCGCTCCACCAATCGATGATTCACAACCATAGGATTGCCACCACTCGACGCCATGTTCAAGAATGAGCGGTACTGCTGCGAGCGTTTCTACATTATTGATGATCGTTGGTCTTCCAAACAGTCCGCTGACTGCTGGGAATGGCGGTTTGATTCGTGGCCAACCACGTTTGCCTTCAACTGCTTCAAGGAGTGCTGTTTCTTCACCACAGATGTATGCACCTGCACCGCGGTGAAGTGTGCACTCAACCGCAAAGTCAGAAGCACCATTCATCAAGCCCTGTTTGCCAAAAATACCATGCTCATATGCTTCATTGATTGCATCTTGCATGACCTTGGCTTGTTCAGCCCATTCGCCACGAATAAAGAAGAACGCCGCATCAAGCTTACATGCGTAACATGCAATGGCAATGCCTTCGATGACTGAATGAGGATCGAAATCAACAAGTAAACGGTCTTTAAACGTACCCGGTTCTGCTTCGTCGCAGTTGATACATAAGTAGCGAGGTTTTCCATCTGCTTCTGGCAAGAACGACCACTTCATTCCGCAAGGGAATCCCGCACCACCACGACCGCGTAACTCTGCGTCCTTAATCGTTGAAACGATGTCAGCTGGTTGCATCAGAAGTGCTTTCTTAAGCATTTCATAGCCGCCGCGTTCAACATACTCAGCGTAGGAGATAAGTTTTCGCTCTTCCCGTTTCGCAGGAATGTTTCTCATGAGAAACTGCTTATCCATCGGATGACTCCTTCTCATGAATGACCATTTCATCAATCGTCGTGCGACGAAGTGTGATGTTGCCTTCTTGTTTCTCTTCGATGGTGCGGTGAACTTCTTTCGCGTTCACATCTTTGCGAACCGCAGTCAGAACATGTCCGACAAACTCGCCGAGGCATCGCATGAGTGGCTTGTCATTCTTCACTGCCATCATCCGTTACTCTTACACTCCGCGACAAGCTTATCAACTTCTGAAATTGAAAGATTGTTGTGTTGTTTGCCATTCACAAGTGCGCAAGGCGCGTTGTCACATGAACCTAGGCATTCCATACCTAATAGTGAAAACATACCGTCATCAGTTGTTTCATGAACATCGATGCCAAGCGTCTCTTTTAAATGATCAATCAGCGCTTGGTGTCCGCACACTTCACAAGCAATTGATTGGCACACGCCAATGACGTATTTGCCCATTGGTTCGCTGTGATAGTCTTCATAGAATGAGACGACGTCTGCAACTTGGGCTGCAGTGATGCCAAGGACATCTCCAATCTCAATCATTGCCTGCCATGGAATGTAGCCATACTTGTGTTGCACTTCATGCAATGTCGTCATGAGCGCGCCTTGGCCGGTCGCATAGCGTGGCATGATGTCATTCTTAATCTTGTCTAACAACTCTTTTGTGAGATATGGTTCATCTCGTTGTTCGATGGTGAGTTGAGCAGATTGTTTTGCCTTCCAAGCCATACGTATTCCTTACCGGTCGAGCTCCGCTGCAATAATGTTAAGTGAACCGAGCACAGCTACAAGGTCAGCAAGTTGATGCCCTTCAAACATTTTTGCAAATGTTTGGAAGTTGATAAATGAGCATGGTCTAGTCGCACAACGCCATGCACAAGGACCACCATCCGCAACCACAAAGTAACCATACTCTCCGTTGGGTCCCTCAATTGCGCTGTAGACCTCACCGACAGGTGATTCCCACCCACGGTTTGGCATGACGAGTTCAAACTGTTGAATCGTGCCTTGAATCGAGTTGTACACCTGCTCTTTTGGAGGCATTTGAATCCCTGAACTCGGGAGCGCATCAACTGACCCACCTGGAATGTTGTGGATGAGTTGGCTAATGATATGGCATGATTGTTTGATTTCTTCTAACCGAACGTGGTAACGAGCAAGGCAATCACCGCTCGTTGCAATGGGAATCTGGAATTCAACTGGCGTTGCGCCTTGCCCATCCCAGTTATCTGCAAAGCAAAGATATGGTTCTGCTTTCCGAATATCACGTTTGACTCCAGATGCACGAGCAAGCGGGCCTGTCAGTGACCACGCCGTCGCTTCTGCTTCTGAAATGATGCCGACACCTTCAACTCGGTCGATAAAGATGCGGTTCGTATTGAGCAATGTTTCGATATCACCGATTGCTTTTGGCATCCGCTTGTCGGTGAAGTTCGTCACCATTTCAACAAATGTCTTTTCGCATGGCAAATCGTTCTTCAAACCGCCAACACGTGTGTAGTCGGGGTGGAACCGTTGACCCGCGATAAAGTCCATGATGTCGTAAATGTGTTCCCGTTCGTTAAATCCGTACAAGAACCCAGTAAATGCACCAAGGTCAAGCGCTGCAGCACCAACACATAAAAGGTGGTTTTGGATTCGTCCAAGTTCGCCAAGAATCGTACGAATCACTTTGCAACGTGGCGTTAAGTCAATGTCAAGCAATGTTTCAACAGCATGGTGCCATGCAATATTGTTCACAATTGGACCAACGTAATCCATACGGCTCGTCGTGCAGACGTACTGATTGAAGTTGTGATGTTCACCGAGTTTTTCAAAACCGCTGTGCAGATATCCAATGTGGGGTGTTGCGCGAACGATTCGTTCACCATCGAGTTCGAGCACAAGTCGAAGCGTTGTGTGTGTTGCTGGGTGTTGCGGTCCGAAGTTGAGAATCCATCGGTCAGCAACTTCTGCACGGCCCTGCAACTCATCAAGCGTCTCAATGCTGAGATCGTAGGCCTCTTCTAATGGTGAAATCGTATACGGCATGGTTAGAGGGGCATTATAGTGGGGCAACCCACTGCATAAACTCTTTTATACACGGAAAATGGCGCCCATCTTCTTGCCCATCAACACGCTCGCACCGATAAGGGTCACGCCGAGCAGGGCCATTCCCCAGACGCCCATCGCGCTCGCAATGTAGGGGCCATCTCCGAGCCGTTCAAAGAGGGTGTAAATTGCCTTCGTCATTGGATAATGTGATTCTCGCTGCGCGAGGATGAGTGAATCTGAGACTTCAAGCATCGCGAAACTAAAGGCGAGCAGTCCTCCAGCAATGAGGTTCGCCATAATGAGCGGAACAATAATCGTTCGAACTGCAGTGACTCGATTCGCGCCTAAGTTCATCGCCGCTTCTTCGAGTTCGCCGCTCGTCTGTTCAAGCCCCGCGACAGTTGAGCGGACGATATAGGGGAGTCTTCGTACGCCATACGCAATCACGAGGAGAAGCATTGGATTTGGATTCGCCCCAAGCACATTGACCCAGCCCTCAAGCGGGTCACCCTCACCAAATGGCCAGCGAAGCGACATCGCGACATAGCCAAACGCCATGACCAAACCGGGCACTGCAAGCGGAAGCATTGAAAGTGCGTCAAGGAGACTTCTGCCCCGAATCTTCGTCCTGACAACAATGTATCCAATCAAGATGCCTACGAATAAATCAAGGACGACCGCCAAACTTGAATAGAGCAAACTGTTTTGAATTGAGCCCACTGCAAGTTGATGGCTTAACGCGCCTTCAAAATGGTCAAATGTGAATGTTGCTGGCAAGACTGTTTGATACCAAGAGCCCTCAGCTGCAAAACTCGTAAAGACAACTGAAATGTGTGGAAGCACAGCAAGGCCAACCACGATTGCAAATGCCGTTGTTGCAAGCATGCCCTTCAGTGGCGACAGTTTTTGAACGGATGCTTGCACCGATGCCTTGGAATACATCGCATACGCTTTGCCGCCGAAGGCCATTTTGCCAAGCAAGTAAAAGAGCACGGCGGCAATCAACATGACCGCAGTCAGGGCGAACGGTTGTTGCGAAGTATTCATCTCTTTGATGCCATTGAAAATCTGGACGGGCGTGACGTTTTGATAATCAAACATCAACGGCGTGCCAAGTTCAGTGAATGACCAAATGAACACAATGGTTGCACCTGCAAACAATCCCGGACGAATGAGTGGCAACACGATGTCTTTAAATCGTTGCCATGGTGTTGACCCCAAGTTTTCTGCTGCTTCTTCAAGGGCTGGGTCTAGGTTCGCGAGCGATGCCGTCGCGTTGAGATA
>JAERSY010000058.1 GCA_016845245.1 Phycisphaerae bacterium | reverse complement strand
AGATTGGAGAAAAGCCCCGTACACCCCGCGAGCTCAGGAGTTATGGTTCGATTGAAGGAATCCAGTCAACTCTGTTCGCACTTGGCGCCCAACGTCGCATGTCTGCGAGTTCTTCGAGGGTGAGATACTCAACGGAGCCATCAAGATTGCCTGTTAAGACTTTCCCTGCATGTCTTGCAGATAAGTTGCCGTGGTCTGCTGAATCTGTTGTTGGTGCATGGCCATGTTGACCGCCCACTGTGTTCCAACGCCAAGTATCACCTGAACTTGGGAAGTAAGGGCTTTTGATCTCAAAGTAACCCTCCATCTTCATTGGGAGGCCGCCTGGGATGCAGTCGTCAAACTCATCTCCAGAACTTCCTTGCGGTGCTCTTGCTGAAGCAAAGACGAGTTGCCTCGTTGGGTGCTTCACATCGCCAAGAAACTTGCCATACCAACCAAACTCATCGAGCATCGGACTCGCAGTTGTTCTGTAATCTCCACCCATCCATTCTGAATTGAGTCCAAATGATGGGTATAAGCTTGAGAAGTAGGGGTAGCATGATGTTCCTGTGATTTGAGACAGGATGGGCTCTTGAGCGTTCACATAAAGTGCGTTCATTGCATCATCAACGTAAGGATAGATTCGCCAAGCGTATCTGGCGCTCGCTGGCCATGGAACTTCGTTCCCATCTGGGTCTCTAACAACGCCATCATCGCTTTCTTCTTGATAGCCCTGAAGGAGTTTGCCTCGATGTTCAACAGCGTACAAGTTGTATCCTTGCATCAATGAACGGAGGGAAGCGGATTCAGAGGTACTCTTTGCTGAAGCAAAGACATGGCCAGCAATGGTTGAAACAATGCCAATCAGAATGCCAATAACTGCAATCACCACAAGCAATTCGATGAGCGTAAATCCTCGTGCAACGTGTTCAGGATGTTTATGCATTTGTTGATTCATATTCTGAAAAAATTACTTGCTTCGCTCTTGAAATTGAAAAGATTGAGTGTACGATACGCAATCTTGTAATTGAGAATGATTCTCAACCGCAACTGATTGACTCCATTATAACAAGACCGTAATTGGTATACATTCCATGAATCAAAGAAAACTTCAATATCTCTTACTCTTCACGTTGAGCACAAGTTCGCTCAGTGCAGAAGTTGTTGAACTGACATTAGATGCGCCAGATTTCGACCGCTGGATGTACCCATACAATGCTACCGCAGGTGAACGAGAAATGGCATCGACATTTTCATCTGTCGATTCTGATTTTGATATCTTTGACGACAGAGATGGACAAGCGATGCTTGGTTTCATTACTCAAAATGAGATTACCTCTGGTCTTGGACGAGATACGTATGACGTAACTTCAGCAACCATCACCCTTACGATTAGTGGCGATGAAGTTCGCTATGACCCAACAGTAGACGCTTGGAACACATACCCCGAAGGAGGGGAGGAAGATACCGATGCTGGCCGACCAATTGAGTTGTTCGGAGCAGCATTTCGCAATGCGTTTACCGGTTGGACATTTGGCGAAACAGGTCCATTCCCATTTGGGGCTGAACGTGGAGAGCGAAATGTGTACCCAATCACGTTCAGTGAGAATGGCGATCCTATTGACGCGTCAAACAGCGTGCTTGAAGAGTTTACGCCAGCGCCCTTTGCGGTCGGGCAAACTGATGCAGTTAATCCGGGGCAATTCATGCCATCAGAAACGGTCTTGACGTTTGAACTCGATGTGATGGACCCTGACATCCAATGTTACTTGCGTTCATCTTTAGACGATGGATTACTTAGTGTCGTCGTCACATCACTACATTATGCATCCCAGCCGGGCGTGAAGCAGCCAGCGGGGCTTTCATACCCAAACTTCCATATGAAGGAGAGTTGGGCAGTCGTGTTAGGTTTGGCTGATGCAGCACGATGTGAAATGACGGTTGTCATGGCAGATGATGTGGGGATTCCTGAAGACATTGACGGTGACGGCAATGTTTCAGTAACAGATTTGTTAACGTTGATTGCAGATTGGGGTTCCTGCAATTGTTGTTCTAGTGATATTAATGGCGATGGTGAAGTCAATGTGACAGACCTATTAGCACTCATCGCCGCATGGAGTTGATTGTTTCTAACAATTGAGGAGAAAGATAAATGAAACTCTTATTAACTGGTGTGATTGTTGCAGCGAGCATTACATCAACTGTAACCGCTGATCTTGTCAACCCTGATGTTCCATCATGGCGTGGAGCTGATAACACCGCTTACTATGGTTGGAACTCATTTGAAAATGCAGTTGGTCAGCCAAACATGAATGAGATTGGCGCTCCTGGCGCAATGCTCTTCAACTTTGCAGAAGGCGCAATGGTGACAGGTGCAGGTAACATCTATAACCCAACAGGTGGTCTTGATATCCACGTCTATGGGTATTCAAACATTGAGCATGCAGTGCTTAATTTTTCCTCACAAGGCAATGAGTTCAATTACAGCCAAGTCGCACTTGCAGTTACGTTCGCCAGTGGCGGACAGGGCTACTACTTCGCTGACTCATATGAAATCGAAGATTACGTTGAAATTCCAAACTTCGGAGCAAATGTCACAAGTTCATACCAATGGGACTTGTCAAGCATCGATCAAGAAATCATTGAATGGGGCTTCTTTATGACCGCAGATGCTCCACATACATCACTCGACGCAGTATCAGTTGATATTGCAATGGGTGCGATTCCAGCACCAGGCGCATTAGTGCTCCTTGGTCTTGCTGGATGTTCAATCCGACACCGGCGCACTGCTTAATGGTGGCAGTGTCGTAAGAAAAAAGCCCACGCTTCGGCGTGGGCTTTTTTTATGTGTTAACTAAATTGTTTATTTACTCGCGATTAACTCTCTTGTTTCGTTTTCAAGATACAGAATGCGGTCGCAAGAGACACATGTGACGATGTCGTCGGGGTGCCCCAGCATTTTGGTGATTGAATCGAGTGGAATCTGCAAGCTGCATGATGTGCACCCATACTCTTTTCGTTTCTGGTCGAGCACTTCAATAGCTGCCATCGCTTCGCCTTCAAAGTCGTCTGCAATTGAGTCGAACTGTTCGAGTGTAGATTCAGGAATAAGGGCGGCAGCAGCGGCTCGTTCTTCTTCAAGTTCTGAAAGTTGTTCTGAAACTTCGTTCTCTCTCGTTTCAAGGTCTTGCTTTGCGGAGTTGACAACTTTCTGCCGCTCTTCAACGCGTTCGCTAATCTCAGTAAGTCTTCCCTGAAGTTCTTCTGAAGCGCCCATCTCTAGCAGTTCTTCTTCTTCAAACGCTTTGCGGCGTTCCTTGAGTGTGTTGACTTCAGCAAGCAGCGCTGAGTATTGCTTGTCATTGACAGCGTGGTTGAGTTCTTCACGCAAATGAACGATGCGTTCATCAATTGAACCGGTTTCGGTTTCAATGAGAGCAATGTTTGATTTTCGTTGCTTGAGTTGTTGTTGTACTTCACTTTGTTCAACATCAATTGCAGCAATTTGCTTTTCTTGAACGCGGAGATAAATTTGTGCAGATTCTACGCGGCCGCGTAAACTTCTAACTTGTCTGTCGACCGTGTATAACGCTAGGAGGTTGTCAATTAAGGGCATTCCGCGATTTTAGCAGAGTTTTACATGATTTGGAATAGCCAATACGCAACTGGGCTTGCCAGAATAAGGGAATCAAGGACATCTAAAACGCCTCCAAGACCCGGCAGGACAGCTGATGAGTCTTTTAGACCACAGTCTCGTTTGAATACACTCATCACTAAATCACCACATTGGCCAACTAATCCGAGGATAACGCCACAGATTGCGGCATATCCAAGTGAAACGGTGGGCTCGTTAGGTAAGTATGTATTGTTTAGATATGCCAAGAGCATGGCAGTCAATGATGCAGTGATGACGCCACCAGCAAGTCCTTCCCAAGTTTTGCCGGGACTGATCCATGGAATAAGTTTATGTTTCCCAATATTGCAGCCCGTAAAGAACGCGCCTGTGTCACACATTTTGACAATCGCAATGATGCCAAGAATCCAGAGTGCATCATGTTCTCTTCGAATGAGCAGTAGGAACCCAAAACCAAGTCCAAGGTATGCCGCGCTCATCGTTGTGTAACACGCCCCAGCAACTACACCAGTGAGCGTTTTTGATTTTGCAATTGCAACGAGGGAGAGGAAGAAACTTCCCATCACAATTGAAGAAGCAATTGCCAGTGTTGATGTGCTTTCGCATCCTGGCATGAAGTAGAAAAACAGAATCCAAGCGGCAAGTGAAACGCACAACGTCGGGATGCTTGAACGTACGCCAAGTCCATCACCAATCGCGCCAAACTCAATTGCAGCAAGGGGTGTGACAAGAAGCGCCAGAATCGCAAGGAGAATGCCAGATTGAATGATGCAGCATGTTTCGCATGAGACCGCCCCGATGGTGTTGTCAAGAATGAGTAAACCGATGATGCCAACGCTTAAGATTGGGCCAGTAATCAAACGATGTTTCAACATCAGAGCTTGTCCTCAAAAGATTCGTAGCCACCTGCAATCGATTGGCATTTTTCGTAGCCAATCGAACGTAAGTACGTCGCGAACGTCAATGAGCGATTGCCAGTTCTACAGTAGACAATCACGTTGTCATCTTCCGAACAAGGAAGCGATGCTTTACTTACTGAAATGTGTTGAAGGGGGATGTTTTTTGCACCTTGCATATGTCCGTCTTCAAACTCATCTACTTTTCTGCAATCGATGACGATGGCATCAGCTGTTACATCCTCAAATGAAAGTTCAAGTGGAAGTGTGTGTTGCGTTTCTTCAGACATTGTTCTCATATTACCATTAACTTGTTTCAGACAACACCTGTCTTAAGGCGTCGTGTACAACTTCAGCGTTGAACCCTCGCCGCAAGACGGCGTTCACAATCTTCCGTTGCTTAGCATCATCAAGCGGGAGTTGTTCGCGTTTTAATCGTGACTCTATGCAAGCAATCGCACCTTCATATGGGCTAAAGTCTGATTGATGGTCTTGCACTGCATGCTCTGCAATGGAGCGTTCAATCTGTTTAGCCATCAATTTCTCTCTAAGGAGATGTTCGCCAGCGGGTTCCTTCCTCGTCCATTCTCTGATGAGGGCGGACGCGTACGCGGCATCATCGAGCCAATCGTCTTCAATGAGTGATGCAGTGACTTGGTTCGCAATGTCCCGCTCGACACCTCTTTCGATGAGCCGTTTGGTTAACTCTCCAGAACCCCACATTCGTCTTGAGATAAGGTCTAAAGCCATGATTCTCGCATGCTGTTCTTCTTGATGAGCATTCAGTGATTGCTCTTGCTGCGTCGACCAGTCCATTCCAACTTCTAAGTTGAGAAACGAAATGGTGGACGCATCTACGCGAGCAATGTGCTTGCCATCGACATAGACCTCTCTGAAGTTGGGGTCATCTTCTGAAATCTCTATTGCTGTAACTGAGTTCATTGGATTGCTGAGTAGAGCGCAGCCATTTCTTCGGCAGCGTGTGTGTCGCCGATTTCAGTTGCCTGCTTCATCCCATCCTCGAGTGTTTGAATCGCTTCGTCTGTTTGCCCAGCATCATCTTGGCACTTTGCCTTGTGATACCACGCATACGTGTAGGAGGGGTCGGTTTCAATTGTTTGATTGAACCAAGCGATGGCTTCAGTGTGCCTGTTTTCTTTTGCGTGTTCCATCGCAATTCCGTACATGCAAAAAGCATCATGAGGGTCATTCTCAAAAAGATTGCGTAATTGTGAGAGGCGGTCGTTTTGCTCTGTTCCCATATGTGTATCATGACAGGAATGAAGAAAATTTGTTCTATTATTCTTTTCCTTTTCGTTCAGCAAGTCTTCGCGGATGGCTTGCAAGTACGAGACGCAGTTGGCGGCAGAGCTCGCGCGATGGTGTTGGGTGAGTCGTACTGGTATCAAGCTGTTGGCGATCGGCTAGAAGTGTTGCTTCCTCGATCAGCGTCTGACGTCGCAACAATTTTGCTCGCTGAACATCCTGCAGGTGGAGAATGCACTGAACTAATCTTGGTCGGCGACACGTTGTATGCGCTATTGGTTGGCGATTCAATTGTTGTGCTTGATTGTTCCAATCCCCGTGTGCCTGTCATTACGAAACGACTGAAACAAGATGCGCTTGGCTTACAACCTATGGGATTAAAGTCTATTGGTACGTGGGCTGTTGCATTTGGAGAGTTTGGGGCAGTGATTTTGCCGGATTCTAAACAGATTGTCGATACGCCAAAACAGGTTCAAGATGTTTCTATGTCAATTGACCATGGCGTCGTATTCGTATCTGATGGAATGATTTTTGATGCGGATTCAGATGCAATGTATGGACATGCAACTGAACTCAAGATTTTAGATGAAGAAGCAAACGCGCCATTTGGTACGCTAATCTCGGTCCTTGCTCAAGACGACGGAGTCTCGCTACGTCTATTGCACTCAGACTTATCAATCATCGATGAAACGAACTCTTTGGTTGAGGTGGATGGTGTGTATCACGCAACGCATATTCAAGGCAACCGTGTATTCGTCATGATGGAGAAGCGCATCGAGGTGTTTAGCATCTCACCTGATGCCCTCACGTTGATTAAGTCTATCCCAGTTGAAGGCGTCTATGACCTTGATGTGATTGGGTCAAACTACCTTGCCCTTTCAGGCGACTTTGGGTTTGGCATTTATCGCCTTGAACATGATCGTGGTGGTAGCGGCGAATCGTTATTGAGAGTTACGCAAGGCGCAAGTGCTTTTTCTGCGGGTAAACATAATGTGTGGGGTGTTCAGATTCCAACGCATGTTGGTTCTGCGCATTACAAGTATGAGCAATCCTTTGAGTTGAGCGATGAACACGTCGAGGGCGTCACTGTCGATAAAGAAGCAGTCATTCTTGGGTGGCGAGCAGCGATTGACCCTGACACAGATGAAGTCTTTTTGGTGGACGCAGAAGATGCTCTCGTTCCGCTCCCTATTCCAACTGCAACATCAATTGTCCCCATCTCAGGAAACTTCTGGGTTGGAACAACAAACGGCATCTATGTCTTTGGCGATGATGGCTCCGGAAATCTCATTGAACTCGCATCAATCGGAATGGCGGGTCCAATAGTTCAGCTTATTCCAATGTTTGATGGTTCAGCGGCGTTCGTTTCTGAAGCCGGCTTTGTTGGTATCGTCGAACAAGTGAACTGAAATCACTTCGCGTTTGAGCAATACAGTTTGCAAATCTCATTAGTATTGCAAAGCGCACCACGTTTTTTGCATGCTTCTCTACCGTGACGAACGAGTAAGTGGCTGAGCATCGTCCAATCTTCTTGCGGAAACAACTTCATGAGATCTTTTTCAATCTTCTCTGGCTTCGTTTCCTTGGTTAACCCAAAGCGGCCAGCGAGTCTTCCGACATGCGTGTCAACTACAACACCTTCATTCTTTCCAAATGCGTTGCCAAGGACCACGTTTGCAGTCTTCCGTGCAACGCCTCGAAGTTTAAGAAGGTCGGGCATATTGTCAGGGACAACGCCTGAGAAATCATCTTGAATCATCGTTGCAGATGCGTGAATGGACTTTGCTTTATTGCGAAACAAGCCAATTGTCGAAATGAGTGGTTCGAGTTCTTCTGGAGTGACAACTTTCATTGAAGCAGGAGTGGGGTACTTTTCAAAGAGTGCAGGTGTCGCCTTGTTCACACCGACATCTGTTGCTTGTGCCGATAGAATCGTTGCAACGAGCAATTCGAAGGGGTTGTTGTACGTCAACGCGCAGTGCGCATCGGGGTAAGCGTCTAGCAGTGCTGCATAGAGTGCGGTTGCTCGTTCCTGTTTCTTTGTCATGTGATTGGTGTTCCCTTACTCCACGTCTTTCCTGAAGACCAATGTTCTTCCTTCCAGATTGGAACACTTGATTTTAACAAGTTCATGATGGATTCAACTGCCTTCAGCGCTGAGTTGCGGTGAGGTGAAGCAACTCGCACTGCGACGCTCGGTTCACCGACTTGCACCAATCCAAGTTTGTGGCAAATCGAAACATGAATGCAATGATGTTCGGCGGCAACGTTCGTCGCGATGCTCTTCAGTTCTTCGACTGCGAGTTCATGATGTGCCGTGTAATGCAAGCCAACAAGTTCGCCATGAGACTTATGGTGTTCTTCTCTTGTTTTGCCAAAAAAAGTGAGGAACGCACCGCAGGAAGATTCAGGAATGTTTGCAAACTGCATCTCATCAATTGGTTCTTCTTGGAGCCATACATGTATGGAAGGGCTTTCTGCCATCGTGACCATCTTACATCCCAACTCGCCTGAATTGGTAGCATACTTGTATGACGCATCAATTCTCGTCAACTTGTGGTCACTGCACACTTCTCACGATGAGTGATTCGAGGACATCTGTTACAGATGACTCTGGTGACGTGATTGAACAGAAGTTGCTCAACCATGGTCATAATCTCATCAGGCGGACAATCGTGCCCGACGAGATTGAATCGATTAAACATTCTGTGCAAGAAGTCCTTGATTCAAATCACGAGTCACACTTTCTCATCACGACAGGTGGGAGCGGTATTGGTGTTCGTGATAGCACTCCAGAAGCAGTGATGTCGTTTGACCACACAACACTCGCGGGCTTTGGTGAACTATTCAGGATGTACAGCGAGCGAGATATTGGCCCGCGGGCAATGCTGAGCAGGGCAGAAGCAGGCATTCTTAAACAGAACTCAAAGCGGATTCCGTTTTTTATTCTTCCCGGTTCACCACACGCAGTCACACTTGCAATGGATGCATGTATTCTTCCGGTCATTGGGCACATCCTCGATTTGTGCCACACGAAGGAGCACGCATGATTCTCGTTCACGGTGTTGATTTGATTGAGATTTCAAGAGTTAAACAAATGCTTGAAGAGCATGGTGATTCTTTTGCCGATCGCTGTTTTACAGATTCGGAGCAATCTGTGTCGAATGTGTCTTCAGATGACACTCGCTACCAACGATACGCCGCTCGGTTCGCAGCAAAGGAAGCTGTGATGAAAGCACTTGGAACAGGTTGGGGAAATGGCGTTGGCTGGAAAGATATCAGTGTTGAAAGCGTTGATGGTCCCCCAATACTTAAGTTGTCTGGTGGGGCGGAACGCAAAGCAGATGAACTCGGTGTGACACAGTGGGCGCTAAGTCTTTCCCACACACATACGCACGCCATCGCAAGTGTCGTTGGAACAGGAGGGTGTGATGCCTAAAAAGACTGGACCTGCACTCTATGAACTCATGGGGAAGGGCAATCAGCCAAACCGCCCAATTCATTCTGGGGGGGAGCAGCCCGAACTTGACGAGAACCTCTCACATAATGTGATTTCGCCCGGCCAGAGTTTTCGATTCTCAATTGGTTCAATCGGCGTCTGCATTGCAGTCGTGATTGCACTCGTTGCCATTGCGTACACCATGGGATTCAACCGCGGGCAATCGGTCGCACGCGAAGATTATGGCACCCGTTTGCTCGAAGGGTTTGAAGAACCAGAGATTGATGTGGTACCGACTAAAGTGCCCCCTCAGCTCCAGGAAGAGGTGAAGACGCCGCCTAAACCGCAATGGGGACCGGTAGAGAGCGATCCGAGGCAGTCTGGGCGATACTATTTCACGTTAATGCAGACAACAGAGGCGGGTGCCCTCCAATTAGCAGGATTCTGTAGGGAAAAGGGACTTGAAACTTACGCCATTTCAGGTCACAATACGCGATCCTACCGCGTGATTGCGCTTCCAGGTTTTATTGACCGAAATGGGGCCATTGCGGTATCATTACGAACCCAAATTGAGGCGATTGGTCGCCAGTGGGCTCAACTTAAGGCAAGTGGCGGCAGCAACTTGCAAGACGCGTACCCCAGTCTCTACACTGAATAGTAGAGCAACCACAGGATTTTCTCATGAGTCTTCATAGAAGTTTGAAAACAAAACCAGCTGGCTTGAACCAACACCGTAACGTTCTTACGCGAGCAGAACGCGTTGAGAAACTTGTAAGCCAAGATAACTTTGACGAATCCTCAGATTCGCCAATCGGACTACCTAAAGTCGGATCTCGCAAGATGAAGATTTCTGGCAAGAAGAAAGCAGATAAAGCTGAAGATGGCGACGCTTCAGAAACTGCTGAATAATCTTGTCTACGCAGACATTCAACGCTGACCACCTCATCTCAGACCGCGTGAAGCACATCGAAGCTTCAGGCATTCGTGCAATATGGGAAATGGCACAAAAGTGTACAGATCCAATTGATTTATCTATTGGTCAGCCAGATTTCCTTGTGCCGGAAGCAATCAAGAGTGCAGCGATTGATGCAATCACTAACAATTGCAATGGGTACTCAAAAACACATGGCATTGAGCCATTGGTCGAACGCATTGCTTCGTACTGCGCAGATGCATTTGGTTGGGATTGCAGTGAGGGTGGCTCAGAGAGTCTCATGGTCACTTCAGGAACAGCTGGGGCATTGACACTTGCGTGCCTTGCGATTCTAAATCCGGGCGATGAAATCATTATCCCTGATCCATACTTCCTCATCTATCCAACACTCGCAACGATTGCAGGTGCGACTGCTGTTCCTTGTCTCACATACCCATCATTTAAGATGACCGTTGAGTCAATTAAAAAGCTCATCACACCGAACACAAAGGCGGTCATTCTGAACTCGCCTTCAAATCCGACAGGAGTGGTGTACACGACTGAAGAAGTCAATGCACTCGTTGAATGTTGTGAATCACATGGCATCCTTCTCATTACAGATGAAATCTATGACGAGTTTGTCTTTACGCCTGCAACATTTGCATCGCCAGCGACCCATTCTCGCAATGTGCTCCTCATCAGAGGTTTTGGCAAAACGTATGGATGTACCGGCTGGCGATTAGGGTTTGCGGCAGGTCCAAAAGCAATCATTAGCGAGATGATGAAGTTGCAGCAGCAAACATATGTCTGCGCGCCGACGCCATTTCAACATGGCGTGCTCCAATCATTCGACACCGACTTGTCTTCGCTCGTCAATCAGTTTACAACTCGGCGTGACATGGTTGTTGATTACCTTTCTCCAGTTACGGAACTCGCAACGCCAGAGGGCGCGTTCTACGCGTTCCCAAAAGTGCCTGACCATCTCGGCATCAGTGCAACGGAGTTTGTGCATCGATGTATCGAAAACGACTTGCTTGTGATTCAAGGATCAATCTTTTCATCGAAGGACACGCACATCCGATTGAGTTTCGCAACACCAGATGACAAACTCGAACAGGGTTTGACGAAGCTTGCAAACTTGATGCAATAAAAAATGCCCCGTCGACGACATAACGTCATCGACGAGGCGGAGGGGAGAAAGATACTCCCTTCATCGGTGTAAAAAGCGTGAATTCGTGAATGAAAGTTAAAATAGGGAAAGAAGCGAATCGTATGCTGCAATCTGTTTCGATGAGCCATACGACGATTCAATCAGTGTATGTGCATTGTTCACAATAAGTTGTGAAGCATGTTTGTCATGAAACACTCGCTCGAGCTGAGCTTCGTAGTTGCCTTCGACAAAGAACGCTGTTTCATCGTCAATAAGCATGTCGTAGGCGTCGCTGGGAACACAAACGATAGGAACATTCGCGCCCATCGCTTCAAGGACGATGCTTCGGAGTTGCATGTGTGCATGTGGCATCACCAATGCGTCTGCTGATGGAATGAGTTGTCTTAGTTCTGAGACGTTTCCGAGAAGCGTCACTCGCTGCTGCATGTTCATTGATTGCACAAACTGTTGAATGCGTTTGTTTCGTTTGTGTGTCAGTTCTAAAAAGATGTGGATGTTGTCATGATGTTGCAGTTGTTTGAGAAGCGTTTCAGTTTCTTGAATGTTTCCGCATGCATCAAGCACGACAACGCATCGCGTTTCACAAGGGTCTTCATGTTCCGTTGCAGTGGTATGCGTCCCCATGGGCGTATAGACGACACGCTCATCGCCGACTCGTGCTTCGGCTTGTCTTTCGATTGAATGTGTTGGCGCGAGCCATGCACTAACTGGTTGAGAAGATCTGATTCGTGATGCTTGTGAAAGAGAAGTGAGTTCAGCAAACAGTGGTACATCTATATGTTTTTTGACATCAATTGCAAGTTGTTCTGCATCACTTCCAAATGCAATCATCGCATCAACTTGGTGATTGAGCATCTGGTTCACAGCATCGCGTTTTCTTTTCGAGCGTTCAATGAATGAACAGGGCATCTCCATGAAGAGTTCGACTGAAAGCCCTGCAGAATGGTTGGCTGAATCAAATTGATCTTCAGTGCTTTTTGGCAAACATCGAATGACGTGGTTGTTTTCATTCATGAGTCCAACGACAAGTCGGTGAAGCATGGCTTGTTCTTCACGCAGTCGGTCCTCTGAAATAATGAGTGCAATCGTCATGAAACTATTCGTGGCGGAGTAAGTGGGTTCAGTGCATCTGCCATTACTTGGGGCACAGGAGTTGGCTTTTTCGTTTCTAGATTCACGTGAACCCAAAGCGTTCGGCACTCGCAGACGAGCATGAGTTCATCTCTCAATGCATGAATCGTTGTTTGTCTCCATGATTTCACTCGCCTCACATCTTCAACCCAAGTGCTGAGCACAAGTGTGTCATCGAGAAATGATTCGCCTCGATAATCGATTTCATGTCTCGCAACAAACCAAATACTCCCTTGTTCAAGCATCTTATTGCGAGTCCAGCCGGCGTTGTCTAGGTGTAACTCAGATGCTTTGTCAATCCACTTGATGTATTCAATGTTATTCACATGATTGACTTCGTTACTCGCTTGATGGGGCAGAATTGTGATGTCGAATTGGCACGCGTGCTCAGCCGGCACGCCATCCAATTGCACTTCTTCGGGACGCATTGATAGCTGTAATTTACTCATCGCCGCTCTCAATTCGTTCATCTGGGGCGAGTGACCGAAGGTATTCCCATGTGTAAATCCCTGTGGCGTGGCCATCAGAGAACGCAATCTTGATTGCGTAATTTCCAACGAGTTCAACATCCTCAATCGTAAGGACGCCATCTGAAGACTTTGGGAGTATCGCAAGGGGATTGGCATCGAGTTCTTCACGCATTGCTTTTGAATCTGCGGAAGGGGACATCCTTCGCAAATGGTGTGTGGGCAAGAAACTCGTTGCTCCATTTGCCCATTCGATGTGCAATCCTTTTGATTTCACAACATCTAAATGCTTTGGGGTGAAGGTCATGGCGTAGATTTTACTATGATGCTCAATATGAGTCCGCAAAAGCATCCCGCAGATAGACTTTGTGATGCAATCATCAAAAAATCGAACCCGCTTTGCGCTGGGATTGACCCTGTTGTTGAACGGATTCCAAACTCCCTCCAAACAGATTCTCCCATCGAGACCATTGACGCTTTTTGCAGAGGTGTCCTAGAAGTGGTGAAAGACATTGTGCCGGCGGTGAAGTTTCAATCGGCGTGTTTTGAGCGATTTGGATATCAAGGCGTCAAACTTCTTGGAGAGATGAAAAATGTCGCAAGTGAATCGGGGCTTCAAGTTGTTTTAGACTTTAAGAGAGGCGATATCGGTCTCACTGCTGAACACTATGCGGTTGCTGCTTCTGCCGACGGCCATGCAGATTGGGTCACTGTGAGCCCCTATCTTGGTCTCGATTCGATTGATCCATTTGTTAACGCTGGTCTTGGCGTCTTTTGCTTGGTCCGCACATCAAATCCGAGCGGAACGGCAGTGCAATCTCAAGCGTTGCAGCACGGCGAGACGGTGGCTGCTTCAATAGCCAAGATGCTTGCTGAAGCAGGTGAGCCGACAGTTGGAGCTTCTGGCTGGAGTGCCATCGGCGCTGTTGTCGGAGCAACAAATCCTGAAGATGCAATCTCGCTTCGCGCTGATATGCCAAACCAAATCTTTTTGATGCCTGGCGTTGGCGCCCAAGGTGGCACGATTGAATCGCTTACGCCTTGTTTAAGTGATGGTCTGGGTGTTCTCGTTCCAGTCAGTCGAAGCGTGCTTTATCCAGCGCAAGTGACAGGCGACTGGCAATCAGATATCGACCATGCCGCTCGCGAGCTTGCTTCGTCATTTAGTGATGGAGCGCACGCGTGAATAAACGTGCTGTCACAATCATTATTGGTTGCTTGCTTGTTCTCTTCGGAGTGCCAATGTACTTCCAAGATGAGACAAGCGTGGTCGACCCTGACGCTGAACAAGTCATCATCATTACGCCTCACAATGAACAAATCCGCTTCGAGTTTGGTCGGGCATTTGAAGCGTGGCATGCCAAAGCGTTTGGCAATGAGGTTCAAGTCGTATGGTCTGTGCCAGGCGGTACAAGCGAGATTCGCCGAATGCTTCAATCACAATACAAGCATGCACTTGAATCAGGGCATGATGTTGGCGGCGAGGCGGACTTGGTCTTTGGTGGCGGCTCATATGAACACACTGTCCTAAGTAAACCAATTGAAGTTGAGCGTGATGGTGCAATGCACACAACGACCATCACCACGCCATTCCATTTAAGTGAATCATTCCTTGAAGAGGTTTACCCACAAGAAGAGATTGGGGATACGCCACTCTATGACCCTGAAGGGTATTGGTATGGCGTTGCTTTATCTGGCTTCGGCATTGTGTACAACAACCATGTGCTTGATGCACTTGGCGTGGGAGCGCCAATGAACTGGGAAGCCCTATGCAATCCAAAATTGTATGGACATATCGCGCTTGTCAATCCTGCTCAGTCTGGCTCAGTCACGACTGCGTTTGAAGCGATTTTAAAAAACTTGGGCTGGACACGGGGGTGGCAAGTACTTAGGCGAGCTGCAGGAAACGCGCGTTACTTTTCAGCGAGCAGTTTGAAACCGCCAGCTGACGTCTCTCAAGGTGATGCTGCGATGGGCGTGTGTATTGACTTTTACGGTCGTTATCAATCGCAGGCAATCAAGCGGATGGGTGGCGGTGATCGCATTGGATACATCGACCCGCCTGGCACGACGATGATTGACCCAGACCCCATTTCTCTTATGCGTGGCGCGCCAAACAGAACTTACGCAGAGCGGTTCATTGAGTTTTGTTTAACTGAAGAGGCGCAAGCGCTCTGGCAGTTTGAAGCGAAAGAAGAACAAGAACTTGGCCCTCATTCGTGGGAACTGAGGCGTCTTCCTGTTCGTTCGTCGCTTTATGAGTTGCATATGGACAAGCTCATCGACCAAGTAAATCCTTACGAAGATGCGGTCAAAGCGCCATACCCAGATAGAAACATGCGTGCATTCATAGCGCCGCTTTTTTCAGGCATGGCGATGGACTTTCATGAGTTACTCAGTGAAGCATGGCATGACATTTTTACGCACCCTGCATATCCATCATCAAGCACTATCGTGACTGCAGATGATGTGGATGACCCTGAGTTAAAGTCGATGCTTGTTGCATTTGATGCTATGCCGCTTGTCCAAACGCCAGATGGATTGGTTCAACTTGATTCGCCTTCTGAGCGAGCGATTGTGAAGAAGGGGTGGCTTCGAGATGGCTATCGCACAGACCACTATTGGCATGAAGAGGAAAGAGGGCTTAGAGCATTTCAAAACAATGTGGCTCAATTTTTTAGTTCGCAGTATGAGTTGGTTTTAGAGAAGAACAAGCAATGAGTTCTATTCAGGAGCTTGTGAATGCACTCGCAGAACAACTGCGTGCGAAGAACTACACACTTTCGACTGCAGAATCATGTACTGGCGGTCTGCTTGGCTCAGCGATGACTTCTCAGAGTGGCTCAAGTGCGTGGTACTCGGGCGGGTGCGTCACATACACGAACGCATTAAAGACGGAGCTCATCGGTGTTCGCGAAACCACCATTCAACAACATGGTGCAGTCTCTGAGGACGTCGCTCGTGAAATGTGTCTCGGAGTTTCAAACGTTTGTGCGACTGATGTATCATTGAGTACAACTGGCATCGCAGGACCAACAGGGGGGAGCGAAGCCAAGCCAGTTGGCACAGTTTGTATTGGATGTAATGTTCGAAGTCATGTCACGCTTTCGACCTTTCACTTTGAAGGTGACCGAGAACAAGTGCGCGAGCAGTCCGTGTCTGCAGCGCTCTTGATGTGTCTGGATTCGTTGAAAGGACACAAGTGTGATTGATGGCGAAGACCAACGAACGCCCAATACTGAGAGAGTCTTCCTTGGGCTTGGCAGTAATGAGGGGGACCGGCATCAATTTTTAGAAGACGCCATTCGACTATTGGGCACGCACGACGAGGTTTCAGTTGTTCAACAAAGTACAGTCCTTGAAACAGCCCCAGTCTCTCATATCAAGCAAGGCGATTACCTCAACCAAGTGATTGAAATCAAAACCGCATTAGAGCCAGAGTCCTTGTTGGACGTGTGCTTAAGTACAGAAGCAGCACTTGGCAGAGTGAGGCAGGAACGATGGGGACCACGAACCATCGATATCGATATCCTCTTTTATGGCCAGCGAATCATTGAGATTGAAGGGCTCAGAGTGCCTCATCCGGAAGTCCATAAGCGCTCATTTATGCTCATTCCGCTTGCGGAAATCGCCCCTGAGTATCAGCACCCTGTTTTTCAATCGACAATTAAAGCAATGATGCAACTGTTGTAGCGTTATCTGCTATCCTGATTCGTTCATAATCACTTTTAAACATTGAATTGGAGTATCCATGAAAACAGTCCTATTGGCAACAGTAGTTGCAATGTCCACTTCAGTATTCGCACAAGACGATGCTGCAAGTAGCCCAACACCTGCTGAGCAAGCAAAAGCAGTTCTCGATAACGTTCACAAGGCATATGCTGAAGCAGGTTGTGTGAGCGAAGAAATGGTTGTTCATGTCCCAGAGTTTATGGGTATGGAAGAACAACTGATTAAAGTAAATTCAAAACTCAGTGCCAAGAGTGCTCAGTTTGCAATTGAAGACCAAATGACGCTCTATTGGGTAGACAGCAAGCTTTCAATCATCACTCCTGAAGATGATGATAGTTATCTCCAAATTGAAGCTGAATCACTACTTGGCGGTTTAGAAACACTGATGCCTGGCGGCTCAGGAATGATGCCTGGCATGTGGGCTGTTGAACTTCGTTACAACGATTCATATGACTCATGGATGAACTCATTTATGATGGGTGCACCAGATGCAGCAGTCGAATCAGTAGATAAAACAGAAAATGGTGCAGTCATCAATCTTAAATCAATGATGGGTTCATCAGCGATTACTGTTGCTGACAATAAGGTTGACTCCGTCATCATGGAAATGAATCAACCCGGCGCGAAACTCACTGTTTCAGTCCGTTCAAAAGTTGAACTTCTAAAAGAAGCTCCTGCAATCAAAGTTGATGCTGGCGAACGAACCAAGTTTGATTCCATGGAAGAATATATGGCTGCAAACGGAATGGGTGAAGGTGACATACCAGAAGAAGAAAACCTATCTGGCGCATCTGCTCCTGATTTCACACTTCCAAACATGGATGGTTCAGGTGATGTGACACTCTCTGACCTCAAAGGCACAGTTGTTGTTCTCGACTTCTGGGCAACATGGTGTGGTCCATGCAAGCGTGGGCTTCCATATCTAAACGAGTTTAACGATTGGGTCCAAGAAGAAGGTCTTGACGTGAAGGTGTATGCTGTCAACGTTTGGGAAGAAGGCCAAGAAGGCAAAGTCAAAAAGTTTTGGGCTGACAACAAATACACAGTTGATGTATTGATGGGAAGCGATGATAAGAAACTGACTGATAACTATAAAATCAATGGCATCCCAACAACAGTTATTGTTGGCCTTGATGGCACCATTGCGAACCAACACAGCGGATTTGCTGGTGGCGAAAAAATGATCGCTGACCTTAAAGCAGCAGTAACCAAAGCACTTGGTGGTGGAGACAGTGACGAAGGTCACAGCCATGAGCACGATGGTGAGCACGGTCATGATCATGATGGTGATGGTCACAGTCACGGCGACAAGGGTGACCACGACGGTTAATTAGTTTTTCAATTTAGTGAGTGAATGGTGGCTAAGACCAATGCTTCATGCATGTTCTTAGCCCCTTTTACTGTACCCTTGACGCCATTGACAAAAATGCTGAATGCGACGGGCGAGCGGTCATCAAATGTGATGTAACCACTGAGTGTTGAGACGCCGTTGAGGTAACCGCTCTTTGCATGGACTTGCGCGCCGTCAATATCAAAAGATACAAAGCGGTTGCGAAGTGTGCCTTTGCCCGGAGTTGCGAGTGATTCAAGAAGCATCTGTCCAGCGGGTTCTTCAATGTCAAAGGAAGCAAGCCAATGACACAGTGTATGTGTAGAGATTTTGTTATCGCGACTCATGCCTGAGCCATCTGCAACACGAACGCCTCTGGTTTCACCAACTCGTTGAGTGATTGCACGTGACACGATGTCAGAACCATCTTCAAATGAGCCCTGCGTGCCAGTTGCTGCAGCAATGCGTTTGAGCAGGGCTTCTGCGTACATGTTATGGCTGTCAATGTTTGCTCTTTGTAATGCCTGACTCAGTGGCGTGCGCTTCGTAAAAATTACATTGCCTTCTGGCGTTTTGCCCGTTCGTTCTACGGCGTTCACTCGCACGCCAGCGTGCCGCAAGCGAGAAGCAAGCGACTTCCCAAAGACCATTGGTGGGTCATGGAATGCAACTTTGACGGGTTCCTTATGTGTTGCCCGAACATTGCCTCTCGCAGTCATTTCGTTGGTGTTTGGTAATCGTGCGACCCAAAACGAAGACTTGTCACTTTTCCCAGTGCGAGAGGTCGTTCGATTGTTTATTGCGAGCCAGTCAAACGATGGTGAATACGTGCCAAGATTCGCTGTTGTGCCTTTTCTAGGTGTTGGGTAAAAGTGAATGACGTTTAAGTGATAATTGATGCCAGCAACCTGCGCGCAGTACCAATTGTTTATCTGATTCGCTGGCCACGTTGGGTGAATGAAGTTCTGGTCAAAGATTGAGTCATTGACATAAAGCGTATCGATGTCTTTTACGCCTGCGTTCTTGATAGCGGTGACCCACTCATCGATTTCCCTGTTCAAGAATGCTCGCTCTGACATCGACGCTAGTTCTGGGCGCAATTCCTGATCGCCAAATGTCGGATCGCCATCTCCGATGATGTGAATGTTCTCACCATCCTTGACAAGGCGAGTTTCAAAATGAAAGTCAGGTCCAAGCACATGTAGCGCGGCGCCGGTTGTTAATAGTTTTTGATTACTCGCAGGAATCATCTGTGACGAACTGTTCACAGAAGCGAGTGGTCGATCCGATTCAGTGTCAACGATGTACACCGAAGCAGTGCCCTTGTTCAGCGAGGCATTCCGCACAATCTTTTCAACGTCAGACTGCAGATCGGCAAGTGCTTGCGAAGAACATGCAATCAGCAGGAGAAGATATTGAAGAATGCGCACGCCTAATTATCGGCACACTCGCTCGTCAGACATTATCCTCTACACCATGGGAACACCGCCCCGAATCACTGAATTGAGAACGCTCTTGGAGAACGCAAATTTTGCGTATTACGTTGACGCTGAGCCCCTCATGTCCGACCGAGATTACGACACATTGATGGCTGAACTCATTGCATTAGAAGAGACCCATCCAGAGTGCTATGACGCGCTGAGCCCATCTCTTCGTGTCGGGGGTGAACCAATAGACGCATTTACGTCTGTCGAGCACACAATCCCCATGCTCTCGATTGACAATACCTATAGCGGTGATGAAGTCAAAAAATGGGTTGAAAAAACGAGGGAGGCGTGTGAAACGGAAATCACATTCACGACGGACTCCAAAATTGATGGCGTTGCCATCTCGCTTCGATATGAAAATGGCGCTCTTGTGAGTGCACTCACCCGAGGTGATGGTGAGCGAGGTGATAATGTCATCAAACAAGTCCAGAAGATTCGCTCAATTCCACTTCGGCTCAGAGGGGGCGCGCCAGCACTCCTTGAAGTCCGCGGTGAGATTTTTATGCCCATCGATGCGTTTGAAGCGTTGAATACAGCACGCGAACAAGAAGGTGAGCCCCTCTTTGCAAATGCAAGAAACTCAACTGCTGGCACGCTGAAAAGTTTAGACCCCAAAGTCGTCGCAGAGCGGTCACTTGCATTTATCGCACATGGCAAAGGCGCGATTCAATGGGAGGGCGCGCCGCACACATGGGATGCTTTTGTCGTTGCACTGAAAGAGCTTGGAATTCCAGTGAATCCAGAGATGAAGGTGTGTCACTCGACAGATGACATCATTGCATCAATCGAAGCATTGTCTGAGAAACGTCAATCGCTTCCCTATGGTATTGACGGGCTTGTCATTCGTGTCAACGAATTCGCTGAGCAAGACGCATTAAAAACAACATCAAAATCACCGCGATGGTGTATTGCATACAAATATCCTGCGGAGCAAGGCACCACGACGTTACTCGAGATTGAATGGCTCGTCGGGAAGAATGGCACGCTCACACCGCGTGCAACGATGGAACCAATTACGCTCGCCGGCACAGTTGTGCAGCACGCATCGCTTCACAACATCGATGAAATCCATCGGAAGGATATACGAGTTGGTGATTCTGTTGTCGTCGAAAAGGCAGGGGACATCATTCCACAAGTTGTGCGTGTTGCCAGCGAAGAGCGAGCTTCTGACGATGGCGTAACAAAAGCGCCGACAACTTGCCCGACATGCAATGGTCCTGTTGAAAAGGATGGTCCAAAACTTTACTGCGTGAGCCCTGAATGTCCCGCTCAATTCAGAGAGAAGGTGAAGTGGTTTGCAAAACGCGACCAAATGGATATTGATGGGCTAGGGGAGAAAGTCGTTGACCTCCTCATCGATGCGAAACTCGTCGAGCACTTTGCAGATTTGTATGCATTGACAATAGAGGACATTTTGCCACTTGAAGGATTTGCGGAAAAATCAGCGGCGCAACTTGTTGAGGCGATTGCGCAAAGTAAGACCCAAGGATTAACACGCGTGCTTACCTCAGTCGGTGTGCGGCTCATTGGGAACGCCACCGCAAAAACCATTACAAAAACGTATCCAACCATTGCCTCGCTTCAGGACGCATCCATTGAAGAACTCACAGAGCTTAAAGATGTCGGGCAGATTACGGCGGAGACGCTGCATGCGTTCTTGCATTCCGCGCAAGGTGAACAGCTGTTTGAACGGCTTGCACAGGCAGGCGTCCTTCTAGAATCTACCGATTCATATGTTGAGGATGACGTGTTCGCTGGCAAGGTCATCGTGCTGACAGGCACGCTTGAACACTGGAGCCGCTCAGCATTAAGGAGTGAACTTGAGAAACGAGGCGCAACGGTAACTGGCTCTGTATCTGCGAAGACAGATGTGCTCATCGCTGGAGAAAAAGCGGGCTCAAAGCTTGAAAAGGCAACCTCGCTCGGTGTTGAAGTGTGGGATGAAGAGGCACTCACAGCGGCACTTTCAGCGTAAAATACTGAGCACCTATGGGTCAACTCGCACTCGGATTTCGTTCACTTCTGATTAAAGCAGCCATCTTCTTTGTGATGGCGGGCTTGCTTGCGTGGGCACTCGGAGGAACACTCTTCCCCAAGCCAACCATTGTCAATATGTCGGGCGCGGGCTCACTTCATTTTGTTGCGAGTTCTGGAGGCGAAACGAATGGCTTGAAATGGATTCTGATGCAAGATGATAAACCGATTTTAGAAGGGCACTGGCAAGCAGTCGTTGGTCCCGTGATTGTTGATGGTGATGCGTGGGTTGCGACTGGCAACGCTGGGCAGTGGCAGATTTCAAAAGTGACTGGAAAAACTATCGTTGAAACGAAGGACGTCCCTGAAAAAGTGATGCGGGCACTCTTTCCTTAAAGTGTGACCAATCCGCTGAACAAACCATAGCCAAGGACTGCAGCAAGACCAAGTCGATACCAACCAAAGAGCGTCAGCCCATGTTTTGTGAGATATGACACAAGCCATTTGATTGCAAGTGCTGCTGCGATAAACGCTGAAATGAGCCCAATGATGGCTGCGGTTGTGTCGAGTGATTGCAATGCATCACTTGACTTAAAGAGTTTGTAGACAGTCGCACCGCCAAGCGTTGGGAGCCCAAGTAAAAAACTGAACTCAGCAGCATGTTTTGGTCTTAACCCAACAGCCATACCACCAACAATGGTCATCATCGAACGGCTTGTGCCCGGCCACATTGCAATGCATTGCAAGAAGCCAATAATGAGCGCTTGCTTCCATGAAAGAGATTCAATATCGGTGTACGTTTGGTTTCCTGTTTCGTACGTTTTCTTTTGCCATGGCGTGACGAAGAGCATGAGCAAGCCGCCGAGTGCAAGGGCGGCAATGACTGGAACTGGTTTGAACAGGTATGCCGCAATCATGTCATCGAGCATGACCCCAAAGATCGCTGCAGGTAGGAATGCAACAAAGAGATTGATTGCCATCTTTAGCCCGACGGGGTTCTTTCCAGCGAGCCCCTTGAACATCGACGCCACACGCTTTCGGTAAAGCCCCAGAACAGCGAGAATGGCGCCGCCCTGAATGACAATGGCGTACGCGTTGTCGGCTTCACCTTGAAGCCCCATGATTGATTGCGTCAGGATGAGGTGGCCAGTTGAACTGATGGGAAGGTATTCGGTGATGCCTTCGACGATGCCGAGGATGATGGCTTGAACGATGTCCATGCGTCAACCATCGGTGCCTTTTGGCATCAAACTTCGTATTTCTTTCCCAATTTGTTCAATCTCGGATGTCCTAAATGTTTCCCTCATGTGGGGTATGTTTTGCTCAATCATCTCTTTTGCAAATGTGCCGTCTTGAATTGTCGCAAGTAAGTTGCGGAGTTTTATACGGAGCGTTTCGTCATCGAGTTCACCGATGGCAGCATACGCACCGAGTTCAGCAGTGTCGCTAATGGCTTCAAGCATGTGGGCGATGCCTTTGTCATAGACCAAATCAGCGACTTGTTTCACTTCATGACAACATTCGATGTAAGCCAAGTGTTTCGGATAGCCCGCTTCAACGAGCGTTTCATACGACGCCTTCATCATTGCAAGCATGCCGCCAACGATGATTGATTGTTCACCAAACAAATCAGTTTCAGTTTCATCTTTGAACGTCGTTTCGATAACGCCTGCTCTGTTTGAGCCAAGGCCTGCCGCCCAGCCGAGTGCAATGGCGCGTGTGGTCAGTGTGCTATTCTCTTGGTGAATCGCCATGAGTGAGGGGATGCCTTTACCCGCCTTGAAGGTATCTCTTAACGTTTTGCCCGGACCCTTTGGTGCAACCATGACGACGCCCACTCCTTCAGCAAATGAGCAGAGGTTGAAATGCATCGTGAATCCGTGAATGAAACCAACTGTTGTTCCCGCGGTTAAATGTGGTGCGAGTTTGGTTGAAACAAACTCGGGCTGTACGTCATCTGGCAGGGCGATGATGATGAGGTCAAAGGATGCGGCATCTTCAAGCGATGCAAGATGGAAGCCGTCTTGCGCCGGCCGATCAACCGTTCTTGTGCAGACGGTGACATCGATGCCGCTATCTCTTAAGTTCTTCGCATGTGCAGCACCTTGATTGCCATACCCAATCAGAAGTACGCGCTTGCCTGCAAGTCCGTCAAGCGGGACTTCATCGCCTTTTAAAATTGTGAGATTGTCCGCAGACATGTCTGCCGAGTTTACCATGTACACATGCGTTCGATTGTCTTAATTGGGTATAGAGGTGTAGGAAAAACCTCATTGGGTCTGAAGGTGGCAGAAGCGCTCGGAGTGCCATTTGTTGACAGTGATGATGCAATACTAGCAGTCGCGGGCAAAGACTCCGTGCAATCAATCTGGGACGAGGGCGGTGAAGATGCATGGCGCGCACTTGAAGTAGAAGTCATTCCTAAATTGCTTGAAAATGGTGGTGTGATTGCGCTTGGTGGCGGTGCGCCTTGCATTCCATCCATTCGCTTACTTTTGGAGGAGCGAGATGATGTCGTGTACCTCTCTGCTGGAATCGACGTCTTGCGTGAGCGCCTTGAAGCATCGACGCAACGACCCTCGCTTGCTAAAGAAGATGCCACGATGCTAAGTGAGCGCCATCCAATCTATCTTGCATGTGCCTCTACAACGATAGATGCGAGTGATTCTAAGGATCAAGCGTTCGATTTGTTGATGAAAGCGATTAAGTAGGCACAGTAAAAAACTCGCTTTTTCAAGCGAGTCCTAAAGTGTTGAGTTGGAAGAGAGTCCGGAGACATCCGGGGGTCAGATTAGCTGATTTTTCGACCAATTCGACGTTGGCGAGAAATGATCTTGCGACCATTTTTCGTTTTCATTCGAGCACGGAAACCAATCGAGCGAGCTCGTTTGATTTTACTAGTACGTCTTGGATAATGAACTGCCATGTCTATTGCTCCTTCGCTTTTTCGGCGAGCAAAGCATTTTACACGACCCTCAAAGGCCACGCAAGGGCGTTACAATGGTATTTCAATGAGGAATGTTAATGGACACTGATTGGCTAGAAGCCGCTGAATCCATCACAGGATACGTTTTTGAGAACAAAGAACGGCTTGAACAGGCGTTATCGCATGCTTCTGCAGTCGACTCGAGGCAAGAGAGCAACGAGCGATTGGAATTTTTAGGTGATGCGGTGCTTGGATTTGTCGTCTGCCAAGAGGTGTTTAAGCTCTATCCTGACTTTGAAGAGGGGGAAATGACCAAAATCAAGTCAAGCGTGGTGAGTCGGAAGACGTGTTCAGAAATCGCTTCGAAACTCGATTTAGGGCGAATCATCAAAGTTGGGAAGGGGATGGCGGTTGCGAACCATATTCCAGATTCCGTGATTGGCGCTGCATATGAAGCCATCATTGGTGCGATGTTCCTTGATGGAGGTATTGAGCCAGTCCGCACATTCATTTTGAAGGAAGTTAAACCATACATCGAAAGTGCTGCGAACTCGACGCATCAAGAGAATTACAAATCTGTATTGCAGCAGTACGGTCAACGAAACAATGGCGGCGCTCCGATTTACGTTGTCCTCGACGAGAAGGGGCCGGACC
>JAERSY010000057.1 GCA_016845245.1 Phycisphaerae bacterium | reverse complement strand
CAACTCTCCAACGCCCGGCATCATGGTGACGTTAAACGATGGAATGTCTAATGTGGATTCATCAATGTATACACTGATTGACTCCGCCTTGTTTCGGAGTAGTGACATACGCAGTGATGAAAGATGATTCTCTAAACTAGTGCGTTGTTCTGTTGTTAAATCTGCGTCGTGCCGAGTGCTCAAATTGGTTTCCATGAAACGGACTCGCGCATCTTCTAATGAGACGACAAGGTCTTCTTGCGTTGGCGGATCACCCGCGTTCGCGAGCTCAAGCAGATTTTTATAATCCATCTCTAACTGGCGATGAAACAATTGAGGCAATGTTTCAAGTTGGTCTTGGGTAGGATGAGGGAACAAACTTGATGCAAAAGAGACTTCATAGTTCTTTTGATTTAACTGCAGCGCCATCGCGACAACTTCTTGTGCGTCGCCGTGCATCGCATCTGTGACGACTTTGTAATCGTCAACGAGTGCTTGATTGACAACCACCTTGTGTGATTCATTCGTTCCCGGAGGCGTGACTTTTGTACTCGCTAAATTATCGAGCTGATTAAAGTGATTTGAACGGTCTCGAAGTTGCGTCTCTACACTTGATTCCCAATCAGCTGCCATTCGAGGCAAGCCAACAATTGCACCGATTGAAACTGCAATCAAGATGACAAGCACAATGTTTGAACGACACCAAGCAATGATCTTTTGAACGTCGATGTCCATGCCTTTCTTTTTACTCATTTACCACCTCCATCAGTTGGTCTTGGTTGTGGAAGGAGTTCAACATCGAACGTAATGAGTGCTCGGTACCATGTCGATTCTTCTGGATGAAGTTTAGGTTCTGTATGTTCAGGAAGTGGTGCAAGAACATTCATCGTGTTCACTGTCACCGCTTGGTAAGGAATGGTTGCTTCGTCAGGACTATCTGGCGTGCTTGGGCTTCCACCCATGCCGCCACCTGAGCCGCCCGAACCGCCTGCGCCACCTCGGCCCCCGCCTCGACCAGAACCGCCACCACCAAGTGGACCACCGCCACCGAGTGGACCACCCGGACCGATGCCACCGCCGCCGCCACCAAGTGGACGACCGCCGCCGATTGGTCCACCACCACCAAGTGGACCACCAGCACCACCGCTGCCACCACCACCAAGCGGCCTTCCGCCACCGAGTGGGTTGTTACTTCCACCACTTCCGCCTGTTGGTGGAGGTGGAATGTATTCAGGACCAGTCATCTCAAGGAGTGACTGTGGATTCACACTGATTGAATCACTGACGATGACGTATGGGTAGTTTGCCCTGTCACCAGTTGGCTGCGCGTTTTCGCGAAGCCACTGTGATACGTGTGAAGATAAAAAGTTTAATGGATCACTATGGCTGAGTTCAACCTCCATCATGACGTTAATCTTTGATGGCGTTTCATCCTTGCCAACTGTGAGTGAGCCACTCAAATCATGCAAACGCACAAGCGGGCAGTCCAAAGGATTCGGGAATGCGTCAAGAAACTCCGCAAGCGTGTAGTTGCGAGTGTCTTCAGGACAAGTACATGCGAGCGCTTCTGCTGAGTCATGCACAATAAATGGCCAAACGTCACGATAATCGAACAGTGAAATGAGTTGCGTCGCTTCAGTTCCGATGCGGCCATTCTCTTCAGCTTTATCAAACTCACGCTTGAGTTGTTCGCCCTTCGTGATGGTCTGTTTGACAACTGCTGGAACACCATCTGTACCGAGTTGTCGTTCTTGATTAAACGGACCAAACAGTGAGAGGGCACTGCCAACAACGACGACACTTGCTGCAGCAACAAACCACTTTGTTTTTTGGTCCCATGCTTGTTCTCTTAGGATTGCCGCTGGAACGAGATTGATATCAATCTGACTATTGCCGATGCCTTGGAGTGCAAGTCCGTAAGCCGTGCCAAGGTTGACACAATATTCAGCGAATGAAGCTGCTTCGCGCCCTGTCACATCAATTCGTTTAAACTCGTCGAGTCGCGTGACGTTGACTTGCAACTGCTGACCGATGAATTTTCGAAGGCCGGGAATCTTAAACGTGGAACCCAGCCCAACAATCGTGTTTAGTTCACCAGAAGAAGATGCGTAACTCAGTGAACGCTGAAGTTCTTGCAACAAGTCAGCAAAGACTGGTCTCATCGCTTGCATAATCTGCTTGGCATATTTACTGCTTGCCGCTTCTTGTTTGAGCCGCTCTGCTTTGGCATATGAAATCTTAAATGAAGAGGCAATTGCTTCAGTAAAGTGCGTGCCTCCAAGCGGGAACGTTCGAATCCAACATCGATCGCCATTTGCAATGATGACATCCGTTGCTTGCGTTCCAATATCAATAAAGACGATTGGATTGCTGTCGTCACCAAGCTGCAAATCAAAGTGCATCGCATTAAAGAGTGCGACTGGACTGAGTGTCAATGACTCTGGGGACAAGCCAACAGCTTCGTAAACATCAAGCTTTTCATTGACTCGCTCACGTGTTATCGCAAAGATGCCAACTTCAACTTCTGGCGAGCCGTCTTCTCTGAATGCTTCGTAATCCCATTCAACTTCTTCAATAGGGAATGGAATTTGTTGGACGGCTTCAAACTTCACAATTTCTGGAAGCGCTTTTGCCTCAACCGGTGGCAACTTTGCAAATCGAGCAAATGCCGAATGACCCGGAACAGAGATAACGAGGTGTTCCCCTTCTAAATTTTTCTCGCTTAAGAACTGACCGAGACTGAGCCGTGTGACTTCAGCAACATCGATATCAGGAGTTGATAACACTTTCCTGTGGGGGACAACAGAAAAGTCAGTTACGACAACATCGTTGCCATTGCGTTCAAGCCGCAATGCCTTAATGGCGTATTGACCTATTTCGATTCCCCAAGCAGCTGAGGGATGTGCCATGAGCAGAATAATCCTTACGTTATGTTGTACCCAGCATTGAATTTAGGAGTGCTGAGACAGTTCGCCAAGACGAGAAATGATAATGTCACAATGACATTGTTCACATAGTACGCAGGAACGGCAATTTCATGTTGTCCGAGCCAACCAAAAAGAGCCCTTTATTGACCCTTTCGGGTACGATATGGGGATGTCTACACCGCTCTCCAATGATGATTTGAACCGTGAAATCGACGCAGCCCTCGGGAACCAATCCCTCGATGACATCATGGATCAGGGTGGGAACCATGAGTCAAAAGGCAGAGCAACTCGCCAAGGGACAGTTGCTGCGGTTTATGGCAAGGATGTTCTCGTAGAGTTTGGTCCTAGAGAACAGGGTTACTGCCCAAAAACACATTTTGAAGAATTGCCACAAGTTGGGGAATCACTTGACTTTGTGGTTGAGCGTGTTGATAGAGAAGGCATGCTCGTTCTTTCGAGAAAAGGTGCGATTCAGAAGGCAACTTGGGATGCCATCGACACAGGACAAATCATTGAAGCGAGATGCACCGGCACAAACAAAGGCGGTTTAGAGATGGAAGTCGCTGGGCATAAAGCATTTATGCCAGCAGGCCAAGTGGCATTGCACCACGTCCCCGATCTTGAAGTGATGATTGGTGAAAAGATGGCTTGCGAAGTTATCGAACTCGACAAGAGAGCAAACCGCGTCGTGCTTTCTCGAAAAAGCGTGTTGCGAGTTGAACAGGAAGAAGCGAAGCAAGAGAAGTTAGAAACCATTGAAGTTGGCGATTCCTTCGACGCAACGATCACATCTGTACAACCGTATGGCGCATTTGCTGATATCGGCGGGCTCGAAGGCCTCATTCATAAATCAGAAATGACGTGGGAACGAAACACAGACCCATCTAAGTTTGTCAACGTCGGTGATGTCGTGCGAGTGCAACTTCTTGAAATCAATCGAGATGGCAACGATGTCAAACTTGCCTTTGGCATGAAGCAACTCATTGAAGATCCATTCGTCTCTTCGATGGCTATGGTCGCTGTTGGCGAACTCGCGACTGGGGCTGTCACTCGACTTGCAGATTTTGGTGCGTTTGTTGATTTGGGAAGTGGAACTGAAGGACTGATTCATATTTCTGAACTTGCGGATCACCGAATCAAATCTCCAAAAGATGTCGTATCAGTTGGACAAGAAGTCACAGTGAAAGTGCTCTCAGTTGACCCCGCAACTCGGCGCATTGGTCTTTCATTAAAGCAGGCCTCACAATCCGACGAGAGCGCCCCTGCAAGAGAAGATGATGCTGCAATGAGAAAACTTCGCGAGAAGTTTGGCAACGGTCCACTCAAAGGTGGAATCGGTTGAACGAAAAGAAAGTGACAATCGGCGTGACCATGGGCGACCCTGCTGGCATCGGTCCCCAAATTATCGCAAAAACACTGCAAAATACTGCGTTAACTGAACATGCAAGGTTTGTCATTTATGGTTCAAATACGCTTCTTAACTTAGCGTGTGATGCATGTAAACTGAAACTCGTTTGGGACCGAGTTGATGCGAATTCACAACGCGCGCAAAAAGAAATCACATCGAACATCATCGTGTTAGATGACACCGAAGATGACCTGCATCATCTTAAACACAAACCGAGTAAACTTGGTGGAGTCTTATCGAAGCGTTGGGTTGAAACTGCAATCAAAGATGCTCAGCGAGAACAAAGTGACCCAAGACACATTGATGCGGTTGTGACTGCACCGATATGTAAAGAGAGTTGGCAAGAGGCCGGCTACAACTGGCCCGGCCATACAGAACTATTTGCAAAGCGGACACAATCAAAACGGCACGCAATGATGTTCGTTTCAGAACATTTAAAAGTCGTCCTTGCAACTTGCCACATTCCGCTCATGAAGATTCGCGATGAATTGACGATTGGAAAAGTACACGACGCAATCGATTTGGCAAACGATGGCTGCCTCCAACTCGGCATTTCAAAACCAAAGATTGCTGTCACTGGCTTAAATCCGCATGCGGGTGAAGGCGGCATTCTTGGAGATGAAGAATCTCGGCTCATAGAGCCAGCAATCAAACTTGCTTCAAACAATGGTATCGATGTCCATGGGCCATTCCCAGCTGACACGATATTCAACGCGGCGATTAGAGGTAAGTTTGATGTCGTCGTCGCGATGTACCATGACCAAGGACTTATCCCAGTCAAATTGAGTGCTCCCAACTCTGCTGTGAACTGGACCGTAGGTATTCCAATCACCCGAACGAGTCCAGATCATGGCACTGCATTCGACATCGCCCACTCAAATGATGCGAATCCAGACTCATTGCAACATGCTGTTCAACTTGCGATGCAACTTGCGCAAACGAAACGACTTCACCCCTGCTAAAATCCCAACCCTATGAGTAACACCTATCCAATGGAAGACTTAGTCTCACTCTGCAAACGACGGGGATTTATCTTCCCTGCAAGTGAGTTGTATGGCGGCATCAATGGGTTTTGGGACTATGGTCCTCTTGGAACAGAACTCAAGAACAATCTCAGAGATGCGTGGTGGCATGACATGGTCCACTGCCCTCCGATTGGACCTGACGGTGATCCACTTAGTATTGTTGGCATTGATTCATCCATCATCCAGAATCCAAAAGTTTGGGAAGCATCGGGTCACGTTGGCGGTTTCAATGACCCCATGGTTGATTGCCGTGAAACTAAATCAAGGTATCGAGCGGATCACCTGTTTGTAATTGGCAACGCTTCTGGCGAAGGACAACTGTACGCCTTTGTTGAAGATGACGAAGAAAGTTATGAACGTGCAAGCAAACTACTTGCGAAGTATGAAAAAGTTGATGCGCTTGATGAATCGTATGTCACAACTTCACTCATTCAATTGCAGCCAGATGATTTTGCGAGAGTCGTTGGACCTGACACAAAGGAAGCTGGGACGTTAACTGAACCGCGTCAATTCAGTTTAATGTTTGATACGACAGTCGGCGCAACTGGCGGCGACGATAACAAGGCGTACTTAAGACCAGAAACTGCGCAAGGCATTTTCTTAAATTTCATGAATGTGGTCGACACTTCAAGAGTTAAAGTTCCCTTTGGCATTGCACAAGTTGGCAAAGCGTTTAGAAATGAAGTGACGCCAAGAAACTTTATCTTTAGAAGCCGCGAGTTTGAGCAAATGGAAATCGAGTGGTTCTGCCACGAAGAAGATGCACCGAAATGGTATGAGTTTTGGTGTGACGTCCGTAAAGAATGGTGGCAATCACTAGGACTAACCACAGGCAACTTGCAAATGCGCCAACATGATTCAGATGAACTTGCACACTATGCAAAAGAGGGATGCGGCACGTTTGATATCGAATATCAATTCCCATTCACAGCGCCTGGCTTTGGCGAGTTAGAAGGTGTTGCACATCGGGGCAACTATGACCTCAGTCGTCATGGCGAGTTTAGTGGCAAGAAAGTCAATTACTTCGACCAAGAAAAGAATGAACGGTTTGTGCCACATGTCATTGAACCCTCTGCTGGTCTTAGTCGCGGAACGCTTGCACTCTTAAGTGAAGCATATACCCCAGATGATAGACCATCAAAAGTCTTTATGAAGTTTAATCCGCGCATTGCACCAATCAAAGCAGCGGTCTTTCCGCTTGTGAACAAGAATGGGATGCCTGAGGTTGCAAAGAATCTATACGACGATTTACGAACCAAACATGTTGTCCAGTATGACGTAAAGCAATCAATTGGAAAACGTTATGCTCGAATGGATGAAGCGGGAACGCCATTCTGTTTTGTCATTGATGGCGATACGCTCGACGACAACACAATCACTGTTCGGGACAGAGACACTGCAAGTCAAGAACGCATCAACATTGACCAAGCAGCGGCGTACCTAGACGAAAAGTTAAGCACGTAACAACTCCTGAATCTTTGTTGTTCGCCAGAGCTGAAAACAAAATTAAGCAAGCTGTTTCATTTTTTTCAAACAGAGCAGAAAGATGCAACCGAATGCGCCTTCGGTTGCGATTGTCGTTGCGAGTGCAACTCCAAAATCACTCCACAAGTTACCAAGTACAACCATCCCTACAATCCCAACTATTGTGGCAATAACCATGATGATGAGGACCTGTTTGCTACAACCAAGATACTGATACAAAGGCGTGCCAATGTAAATTACTGCACCAACACTGTTGTTAATGGCATACACAACAAGCGTCCAATACCCCGCTCGGTATTCATCACCAAACAAACTCAGGAAAAATTTTCCAAAGATGATAAGCACACAACACACAGCCACTATAGGAACAATGATTGTCTTCAACCAATGTTTCAGCAACTGTATTGCCTCTTGAAAATCTCCCGCACCAACTGCTCGAGCTAGCAGTGGCTTATACAAACCAGTTAACCCTGCTCCAATGAGTAAGAGAACGAAAGACAGTCTCACGGCGACTGAAAGTCTTGCTGTGGCTTCAGAGTCAGCGTGAACCCACCCTAAGATAACCATTCCACCCTTATCAAGAACTTCCGACGTTAGTCCTGCTAGGGCGATTGCAAGACCGCTTTTTATCCACGCTTGATAAGAATAAACAGTATCGCCGCGCTTAATCTCGTCAGGTTCAATTGTCTTTGTTAGGGCAAGAATTGCAAACAGCGTAATGCCAGTCGAAATTGCGAAAATTCCAGCTGCACCTAAAATGCCAATGTGACCATTGAATGCAACTCCAAAAGCAAGCAGAACTGCTAATGCAATGAGTTTCGCAAACCAGCCAGTAATCGCTTTAGATTTACCGGGCGCTCCAAACGCGGAACTTGTTGAACCAAAAAAACCAACAAGTGCGTACAACGGAAGGAGTGCAATGACCGCAACAAAACTTTCAAGACGAACGGCAGTTTGCTCGTGAATCAAAGAGTGGCAACCAACTAAGATGACGAAACAAATGACGCACGCACCAAAAATGAGTAAAGGCGCAGTCTTGCGCAGCCCCCTAGACAATTCCCACGTTCCAACAGAGAAACTCTTGGAATACTCCTTTGTCACGAGTGTGCCCATGCCAAGTGCTGCAATCATGACTGAGATGCCTAGCACCGACTGGGCTGCAGAGAGTTCACCGAAATCGGACACGCTCATCATACGGGCGAGATACAGCCAAAAAAGAATACCAAGCGCACCTGCCGCGACAGACTGAAGCATCATTGCTGCTGATTTTTTTAGCGTTGGAATTGAATTTGATGGATTATTCATAGCGTAAGACTAGGCACTAAGGATTTCCCATGCAACAAACATGATTGCAAGATCTGCAACGACATGTGAAATGTATCCGGGCCAAATGGAACTATATCTGTGATACAGCCAAGCCCAAATTGTTCCCCCACCAAAAATGCCAACTGACGCCAACACAATCAGTGAGGCATCTCCAAAATTCCAAATGACGATGACATGATGCATCGTGAAAAATAGTGCAGAGAGTAAAATCCCGCCCCAGACGCCAGCAATAGTTTTGCACCTTGTAAACACAAACCAACGCCACACATACTCTTCCATGAGCGCATTGCCGAAAGAGATAGCCATTGCAAACGACCAAAACGTAACTGGGTTTGCTAAACCGAGTTGTTCGATTTGCCCTTTAATGCCTTGATCATCAATGAGCGCGTTGCCAAACAATCCATACACACCAAGAATGATTCCACCAACAGGAATTGCCCAGAAACATCCCGCTATGATGCCTTGGCGATTCGTTTTTGAAAAACTCAACCTCTTCTGTTCAATATATAGAATCCAAAGCACTGGCATCAAGATGAGCCAAACCTTCATGATGAACCAAACGGCTTGACCAACCTGAAGTTCTCCAACCGGAGGAAGATAAAGAGATGCAATTATGCCGATGAGTGGCGCGGGCAAAATCAACCATAAAGCGAGCCACGCTTTGCGTCTATCGTCGAGTTTTGAAATGTTGGAAAGCAGTGACATTTGTCAATCAGTGTACATGACAAACAAACTCTAGAAGTATGCTTTAAATCATTGCATTGAAATATTTGGCTTGTGGATGGTGCACAACAATTGCGCTTGTTGACTGTTCAGGAACAATCTCCCACGACTCCGTTAGCGAACACCCGATGCGTTCTGGTTCGAGCAACCTAAACAGTACTTCTTGCTTATCCATTTCGGGGCATGCAGGGTATCCAAAGCTGTATCGACTTCCTCGATAACCTTGAGCAAAGAGTTCTTTAGGAGTTGGCTTATCATCATCTGCGATACCAATCTCGCCTCTCATGTGCTTATGCCAATACTCTGCTAACGCCTCAGCACATTCAACGCCAATCCCATGAAGATACAAATACTCAGTGTATTCATCATTGTCAAAAAGTTCACGTGTGCGCTTACTTACTTCACTACCAACTGTCACACATGACATGCCAATGACATCTTGTTCACCACCAATTGGCTTAAAGAAATCACTCAAACAACGTCTTGCACGTTTGCCTTGCCGTGGGAATGTGTAACGAGCAATTTCCTTCTCGACATCTTCAGCGTCATAAATGACGACATCGTTCCCATCACTATGACATGGCCACCAACCGTACACAACTTTTGGTTGCAAGATTGAGCCATCCTTGCATTCTTGTTTCAACCGTTCAAAGATTGGCTCAATGACGTCTCGCTCTAGGTTTTCAAACTCTTCCGATGAGAGCGACCCTTTACGAAAACCCCACTGCCCTCGATAAAGTGCAGTTGTATTGATGTATGGATAGATGTCATCGAGGTCGAACTCAGTCACAACTTTTGACCCAAAGAATGGCGCTGATGGAACAGCTACAGAGTCCAACGCTTCCGGTTCACTACCACCCGCTTTCTCTACACGCTCTTTGCGACCTGCCTGCACTTTGGCTTCAACTTCTTTTCGCTTTTCAAGACGTGCATCAATCTCAACGTCTACTTCATCTAACTTGCCTGCAACAAGTTTGTCGCACACAGCGAGCGCTTCAAATGCGTCCCGACCATAGTAGAGTGAGCCGTTGTAAATCTCGCGTAGATGAGACTCTGCCCAGTGCCTTGTGAGTGCAGCACCACCAAGCAAAACAGGAACATCAACTGATTTGTTGTTTAACACATGAAGGTTTTGTTCCATCACACCAACAGATTTCACAAGCAGTCCAGACATGCCGATTGCATCTGCACTGTTTGAATGTGCTGCCTCAAGAATCTCTTCAATTGTTTGTCTGATGCCAATGTTAAAGACGGAGTAACCATTGTTTGTCAAGATAATGTCAACGAGATTCTTGCCGATGTCATGCACATCACCAGCCACAGTTGCGAGCACAATCCGGCCCTTATCAACCGTTTCACCCTTTTCCATGTGCGGTTCCAAATGAGCAACCGCTCTTTTCATGACTTCAGCAGATTGCAACACAAACGGCAATTGCATTTGCCCAGAACCAAACAATTCGCCAACAGTCTTCATGCCATCGAGCAAATGATTGTTAATGATGTCAAGCGCACTCCACGATTGAAGTGATTCATTAAGTGCCTCTTCTAAACCATCTTTTTTCCCATCGATGATGTGCTTTCTCAGTCGCTGCTCAAGGGTCAGTTCTTCCGCCTCTTCTTCTTCAATGGCGCCATCATCTTCAAAGAGTGACAAAAAATGAATCAGTGGGTCAAACGCTCCATCACGCTTGTCATAAATGAGATTGATTGCTCCGTCCCAATGTTCATCTGAGATTCGGTGCTTCGGCAAGATTTTAGATGCA
>JAERSY010000056.1 GCA_016845245.1 Phycisphaerae bacterium | reverse complement strand
AAATGATGGGTGTGTCCGTTTGCCTGCGCTTCCAGATGAAATTGTTGGCAAGTATCGTTCAAACAAACGGGGTTTCGGATTTGTTGTACCTTCTCAAAAATATCGTGAGGGTGATGTGTACATTCCTCGTGGTGGCGAGGGTGACGCTGTGACAGGGGATATCGTCAGAGTCTATATTTCCAAAAGTGGACGCTTTAAAAGCAAGGGCGCAGCTGGCCGCATTACAGATGTGATTGAACGAGCAAAGCATGATTTTGTTGGAACACTCATTAAACAGGGTAAGCAGTGGCTTGCGAAACCCGATGGTACAGAGTTGCATGACCCAATCATCATTCGAGATGCGAGTGCAAAGAATGCAAAAGTCGGCGACAAAGTTGCATTTGAACTCATTCATTTCCCCGAACGGGATTACTACGGTGAAGGTGTCATCACAAAAATCCTAGGCGACGCTGGCAAACCAGATGTTGAAACTCAAGCCGTCATCCTTGCATTTGGGCTTCACGATTCTTTTAAAGACGCTTCCCTTGAAGAAGCACGTGAAGTAACCGCTGCGTTTGAACAAGGGAGTGATGAAGACAGGGAAGATTTAACAAATGAACTCGTCTTTACAATCGACCCACCGAACGCGAGAGATTTTGATGATGCAATCAACATTTCGTATGACGATGCTGAAGGTGTTTGGGAACTTGGCGTTCACATCGCAGATGTTGCGAGTTTCGTTAAACCAGACAGCAATCTAGACGCAGGCGCAATCGAACGCGGCAATAGTGTGTACCTTCCACAACACGTCGTTCCGATGCTCCCCGAGCTCCTTTCAAATGGCGTGTGTTCATTGCAAGAAGGTGTACGGCGGTGGGCGAAATCAGTCTTTATCCAGTTCAATCGAAAGGGCAAGCCGATTGGTCACCGTCTATCAAACACGGTCATCTGCTCAACGAAACGGCTCACATACCTAGAAGCGCAAGCTCTGATTGACGGCAACGAGAAACAAGCAAGAAAAGAAAGTGTGACGGGGGGTTCATATTCAAAGGAACTTTTAGAAGCACTTCAACTTGCTAACACGCTCGCTTCGACATTACTGAAGAGAAGGCGAAAAGATGGCATGATTGAACTCAACTTGCCTGAAGTCGTGCTTGAGTTTGATGACGATGGACATGTGTTAGATGCACATCCAGAAGATGACGCATTCACTCACCGCATCATCGAAATGTTTATGGTTGAAGCGAATGAAGCATTGGCTCGTACATTTGCGGGTTTAGATATTCCAATCTTGCGAAGGACGCACCCTGAACCAAAGTTTGGCGACCTTGAAGAACTCAGATTGTTTGCTCGAAGTGTTGGTGTGCCCATGCCAGAAGAACCAAATCGCAGCGACCTTCAGCGATTGCTTACAGCAACAAAAGAAAGTGAGTCCGCACGCGCAGTCCACTTTGCCGTACTGCGAACACTTACGCAAGCGACATACAGTCCTAATGAGATTGGTCACTTTGCACTCGCAAGCGACCACTACGCACACTTCACAAGTCCAATTCGAAGATACCCAGACTTAACATTACACCGCGTGCTCAGTGCGTATCTTGACCATACTGAAAATGGGACAAGCATCAAGGGCGGAAAACATAGACGCGCGCTTATTGAACGACTTCAATCTGATTCGCGCGTGTTAGAGATGCAGCGATTGATTGAACTTGGGCATTACTGCTCTTCAACTGAACGAAACGCAGAGCAAGCAGAACGATCGCTACGTACTTTTTTAGTGTTGCAATTTCTCTCTGAGCATCATATTGGTGATGAGTTTGAAGGAATCATTACTGGATTTTCTTCCTCGGGCTTCTTTGTTTCCCTCGACCGTTTCCTTATTGAAGGGCTTGGTCGATTTGACTTGCTTAAAAACAAATCAAACAGAATGGAACGTTGGGAGCGCATTGATGGAACGGGAAGCATCGTGTCTTCACGCTCAGGCGCAGTCTTATCAATTGGTGACCCAGTTAAAGCCCAGATTGCTTCGGTTGATTTGCCGACGAGGCAACTTGAATTGAGAATCACTGGCTTCCCAAGTGGGAAAGACAGCGTTGCAAAACGAGGTGACGCGCAGGCCCGCCAAAAGAAACAACATAAACGAAGAAACGACTCAAGACCAAACGCGAAACGAAACGCTCGGAATCGCAGAAACCGTCGAAAGCGAAAGTAAATCCCATTATGATGTGTTGATTGGAGCATCGCACATGTCTGAACAAAGCAACATCGAATCAATTCTCACTGAAAACAGAGTGTTTGACCCACCTCAATCGTTTAATGAACGAATCGGTGGGACGTACATTCAATCAATCGATGAGTACGAAAAACTATACAAACGATCAATCGATGCTCCGGATGAATTTTGGGCTGAAGTTGCAGACGAACTTGACTGGTTTGAACAATGGGACACTGTTTGCTCAAACGGTTTTCCAGATGTGAAGTGGTTTGAGGGTGGAAAAACGAACCTGAGTCATAACTGCATCGACCGCCAAATCAACATGGGTCACGGTGATGATGTTGCCATCATCTGGGAAGGCGAACCCTGTCAAGATGAGCCAGAAATTCGAACGCTCACGTATCACGATTTGCATGCCGAGGTTTGTAAGTGCGCCAATGCACTGAAAGAACTTGGTGTAAAGAAGGGCGATGTTGTCACAATCTATATGGGTATGGTTCCAGAGTTAGCCATTGCTGTGCTTGCCTGCGCGCGGATTGGCGCGCCTCACTCTGTCATCTTTGGAGGTTTCTCCTCGCAAGCCATTGCAGATCGGGTTGAAGATGCAAACTCAAGCATCGTCATTACCTGTGATGGTTCTTGGCGAAGAGGAAGCGTTGTTCCACTGAAAAATAATGTTGATGCTGCAACTGAACTGACATCATTGATTGAGACAGTGCTTGTTTTAAAGCGATGCAACAATGACATCAACTGGACTGAAAGCAGAGATGTTTGGTGGCACGATGTGTGTGACAAGCAAGATGAAGATTGCAAGTGTGAATCGATGGATGCAGAAGACATGCTCTTTTTGCTTTACACAAGTGGTTCGACTGGAAAACCGAAAGGCATCATGCACACAACGGGCGGGTACATGGTGTACACCTATCTCACAAGTAAATGGGTGTTCAATCTTATTCCAGACAAAGGGCACGTCTATTGGTGCACCGCTGATGTCGGCTGGATTACGGGGCACAGCTACATCATTTATGGACTGCTTCCAAATCGCGTTCCGACGTTAATGTACGAAGGCGCGCCAAATTTTCCTGAGGCAGACCGTTTCTGGGACATTGTCGAACGTCATAAAGTCACGCAGTTTTACACAGCGCCAACGGCCATTCGTGCATTCATGAAGTGGGGGGATGAGCATCCAAACAAACACGATTTGTCATCATTGAAAGTCCTTGGAACTGTGGGAGAACCAATCAACCCAGAAGCTTGGATGTGGTACCGCGAAGTCATCGGAAACAATGAATGTCCAATCGTTGATACGTGGTGGCAAACTGAAACTGGCGGGCATATGCTTACGCCGCTTCCGGGTGCAACTCCAACAACGCCCGGCTCGTGCACGAGACCATTCTTCGGCATTGATGCAGCAGTCGTCGATGATGAAGGGCGCGAAGTGGGAGAAAACGAAGGGGGCTTACTTGTTGTCCGCAAGCCATGGCCTTCAACATTGCGTGGCGTGTATGGTGACCGTGAGCGGTTCATTGATACATATTTTTCGAGAGTCAGGGGCATGTACCTTGCCGGCGATAGTGCTCGCAAAGATGAGCGGGGCAACTTCTGGATCATGGGCCGAATCGATGATGTCATCAACGTGTCGGGGCACCGCCTTGGAACGATGGAAGTGGAATCGTCACTCGTCAGTCATGACGCTGTCGTCGAAGCGGCCGTTGTCGGTGTTCCGCATGAAATCAAAGGCACTGGCATCGCAGCGTTCTGCACACTTGCTTCAGGGAGCGAGCCAAATGAAGCACTCAAAGAAGCACTCAGGAAGCATGTTGGCGAAGAGATTGGTGCAATCGCAAAACCAGACATTTTGAAGTTTACAGATGCGTTGCCAAAGACTCGTTCAGGGAAAATCATGAGGCGGCTCCTTCGCGATGTTGCAGCAGGAACAGATTCCAACCAAGACGTGACGACGCTTGAAGATTTCACGGTGCTTGCCAAACTTCGTGACGAAGATTGAAGCAAAATGCAGTAAATGACTGTCCAAAAAGCATCACTAAACACTGCATTGTTACAATGTTGCAATGAGTACATATACAACAGTTGAAAACGCACGAGTTGGCATTTTGATGGGAAGCGCATCTGATTGGCCAACCATGAAACGAGCTTCAGACACACTGACATCTTTTGGCATTGCCCATGAAGCGAACGCTCTGTCAGCACACCGAAATGCTGAAATTCTCAGAGACTACCTTGCTGATGCGGAGTCTAGAGGCGTTGAACTATTCATCTGTGCTGCAGGTGGCGCAGCTCATCTCGCAGGGTGCGTCGCAGCTCATACTGAAAAGCCCGTCCTCGGTTGCCCCATGCAAGCATGGTCGCTCGATGGACTCGATTCCCTTCTTTCGACGGTTCAAATGCCAAAAGGCATTCCAGTTGCAACATTTGCTATTGGCGGTGCTGGGGCAACGAATGCAGCGATTTTTGCTGCTCAAATGCTTGCTATGGGCGATGATGAGCTGAAAAAGGCGATTTCAGACTTCCGAGCGAAGCAAGCATCAACTGTTGCTCCACTCGAGTAATTTCAACTTTGGGGTTGCATTTTGAACGTCCGAGAACCACAATAGTGGGTTCTTGGTTTCATTGTTTTGAGCGTTGTTTAAGTAGATGCCGATGCCCTCATTTAGGCAAAAACAATGAACCTAGAGCGCGTTTCGATGCGTATTGAGAAGGAAAGAAAAGGACAAAACATGAAATCAATTTTACGAACACAATCGCTCCTGTTATCAGGCCTCATCGTAAGTGTTGCAACAACAACAATTGACGCAGCACCGAAGAAGTTTGAAGAAGTAAACAAGGGGTATTCGAGAGTCGTCTCGACCATTAATGGCCAGTCGCCACTCTTCGACTTATGGGCCAACTACAAAGAAAACCAACTGCTTGCTGAATTGCCACGCGGCTGGGACCGCAAGAAGTTTTTTATTGCAGTGACCCCATCAGCAGGTGTGAAGTTTGCAGGTCTTCAAGGGAATGAGGCATATGTCTACTTCAAAAAGTATGGTGACCGCCTTGCAATCATTGAACCAGAAATTTCAGTTCGTTCAAGCGGTGATAAGACTTCACAAGATGCAGTCGATACGATCTTTACCGACACCGTCTTGATTGACGTTCCAATTGTTGCAACAGGTCCAAGCGGTCAACCCGTCATCGACCTTGATTCGTTACTCGTGAGTAATGCAACGAAAGTTGCTGGCTCGGTTGCGAGCGGAACGAACAGTCGTCTTGCAAGCATCGCAAAAGCAAAGTCGTTCCCAAAGAATATGGAAGTTGCATTTGAAATGCCCACTTCTGGCGGTCAGTACAAAACGATTCACTATTCAATCAGTGAAGTTCCAGAGAAGGGCAGTTACAAACCGCGTAAAGCAGATACACGCGTCGGCTATTTCACAACGTCATTTAGAGACCTCAATCAGTTTCATGATGAGAACAAATGGGTTCGTTATATCAACCGTTGGGATTTGCAAAAGCGTGATCCAAGTCTAACGTTGAGCCCTCCAAAAGAACCAATCGTGTTCTATGTCGAGCACACAGTTCCTGTTCGTTATCGACGATGGGTTCGTGATGGCGCGTTGTTCTGGAACAAGGCGTTTGAAAAAGTAGGTATTGATAACGCGATGGAAGTTTATTACCAAGATGCCGCAACAGGCGCGCACATGGATAAAGACCCAGAAGACGTGCGTTACAACTTTATTCGCTGGCTCCACAATGATGTCGCAACAGCGATTGGTCCATCAAGGGCTCACCCAATGACGGGCGAGATTCTTGATGCAGACATCGTGCTTACTGATGGTTGGATTCGCGCGTTTTGGCGTTGGTACAACCAAACACCGCTGTCAACAGAGGCAATGAGCGCGTTTACACCAGAAGATTTGCAGTGGCTCGAAGAGAACCCAAGTTGGGACCCACGCATCCGTATGGCAAGTCCATCAGAAGCGAAAAAGATTCTTGCAGAACGTGAAAATCGAAGAAAAGACCCGTCCTATGACCCTGCAATTGAAACGCTTGACCCAGTGCTTGCGTGCAATCATGATTTAGCAGAGATTGCTGGCTGGCTTGGTGATGAACATCAACATTGTTTAGCGGCATATCAACTCGCAAATCAAATGTCATTTGCTCGTCTCAGTCTTGAGTCATTAAACCTTCTCGATGCAGAGGGGTACACATCAACGAATGACCGCGTGACTGGTGATTCTCTTGACGGCATTCCAGAATGGTTCATTGGTCCGCTACTTGCAGACTTAGTCTGTCACGAAGTTGGTCACACACTTGGTTTGCGCCACAACTTTAAGGCGTCAAGTATGTACACCATGGAAGAAATCAACTCAAATGAGGTACTTGGTAACAAAGCATTCGCATCATCAGTGATGGACTACATTCCATTGAACTTTAATGCTGATACTGGCGAAGTTCAAGGTGACTATGCAATGATTGACATTGGTCCTTATGACTACTGGGCAATTGAATATGGGTACACAACTGGCGATCCAAAGGAAGTGCTCAAGAAAGCTAATGACCCAGCACATGCATACCTCACTGACGAAGACACAAGTGGCCCAGACCCACTTGCGAAGCGTTATGACTTTAGTAAGGAACCACTCACATTTGCTGAAAACCAAATGCGAATCGTTCAAAACCTTCGTGAGAGTTTGCTCACTGACATCGTTAAAGATGGTGACAGTTGGTCAAAAGCAATGCGTGGCTACGACACTACATTCCGTATGCAAACATCAATGGCATCGATGCTAGCTGATTGGATTGGCGGAGCACACATTAACCGTAACAAGAAGGGTGATTTTGGTGATGAATCGCAAGCACCTGTGACACCAGTAGACGTTGGTCAGCAACGAGCAGCGCTAAACTTCATCATCGAAAACATCTTTGATGAAAATGCGTACGGCCTATCACCTGAACTGCTTACACATTTCAATGTCGATAAGTGGTCAGATAGTGGTGGTGATCGTGGTGAAGCGACATGGCCAATCCATGACAAAATCTTAGGTGCTCAAGCATCACTCCTTTCAGCGATTCTGTCTCCAAGTCGTTTAGGAATGGTGTATGACAACGAGTTTAGAGTGCCTTCAGATCAAGATGCACTGACTGTTGCTGAGATTTTCGAAACGCTCACATCTTCAATCTATGAAGGTATTGACGATTCAAGTGGTTCATACTCAAATCGTGAACCAATGATTTCATCAATGCGTCGGAACTTGCAAGCAGAACTTGCTGACCGACTTGTTGGATTGTCAACAGGAAAGGTGTCAATCAGCAGACCTGTTCGCACGCTTGCGTTGTATCACACACAGCGACTGTATGACCGAATCAGTACGATTCTCGGTTCTGGTGATGCGATTGATACGTACACTCAAGCCCACCTTCAAGACATGCATGAACGTCTTGGAAACGCGCTTGACATTGTCTACACAATGTAAAGTTACGTCGTAAACAATAATTCTTGCCGCCAAGTGCGTTGCAAAGACCCATCGTCTTTGCACGCTTTTGGCATGGCGAGATGAAGCGTCGCGGGGTTCATCAGTTCTATCGTTCCATCAACTTCATGCGCGCCGACTCGCATGGCATTCCCAGCCCAGTCGGCTTCCATGCTGCCACACTCAAGGCCTTTGTTGCCGCGCATTTCTCCGCCGTGACTTCGTGGGAAATGGCTCACTGCGACCATATGAAGTTCAACAATTTCACCTTGCAAATGTTTCGGCACGTAAATCGGCTGGTGAATGATTCCGACGTCTCCACCGCCGACAGTAAACGCGATATGAACATCAAGCGCGTTGTTAACGACGACAAATGATTCAGTGGTGGGTCTGAGGTGCACGATAACTGAGGCGGGGTTTTCAAATCGATTTTGATAATAGATTGATAACTCAGGGCCCGCTTCAGAATTTCGAATCACGGGGAAGATACACACGCCGTCGGCTTCAAAGTATTGAGAACCAATAATCTCAGCAAGATGATCTGGTAGTTGATCTTCTAGCGTGAGTGCATAGGTCAACCAAACGCCAAGTCCAAGCGTCACCAACGAAGATAGAATTCGAAAGAACGTCATCCCCTCTGCGTCTGTGTACCACCACTCATAGCCTGTCCAAAGCACACCACACGACAACAGAATAACCAGAATAAAGTTTCGTTTTTCATGCATTGCAACACTCCTGTGCACGAACCAATCTGACAACGGTATTCTATGAGTAATTATTCCAATTAAGGACTTATTGCACTATGGATTTCAACTCGCCTCCAATTTCACCCATTGAATCAGCAGAAACGTGGTTTGATGACGCAAAAAATGCAGTGACAACAGAAAATCCCTTAGCAATGACACTTTCTACAAATCAGCATGACGGTCGAATTGCATCGAGAATCGTGCTCATGAAATCATTTTCTCAGGATGGCGTGCTCTTCTTTACAAACTATGAAAGCGACAAGGCGCAAGAGATTGACGCAAACAACAATGTCGCGCTGCTCTTCCATTGGGATGTTCTCGCAAGGCAACTTCGCATACGCGGGCGTGCAACAAAGGTGAGTGCTGACGTGTCAGATGAATACTTTGCAACTCGAACTCGCTTGAGCCAGCTTGGTGCATGGGCAAGTGAACAATCAAAACCATTGCAATCAAAAGATGAACTCATGGCTCGCGTGACTGAACTTGATGCGAAATGGGAAGGCGAAGCAATTCCTCGCCCGCCATTTTGGGGTGGTTACTGCGTCTCGCTCGATACAATTGAGTTTTGGCAGGGTCGAGATGGAAGATTACACGACAGAATTCTATACACCAATGATGGAAGCTGGTCGTGTGAACGATTGCAACCTTAAGGGTCTAACAACTCACGCGCTTCATCGATGAGCGATGGCGGCATCAACACATCGTTGTCGCGTTTAACAATTCGTTTGGGTTTCTGTCTGGTCTGTTTCTTTGGCTTCTCAGTGGGCGGTGTTGACCTCGTCAAATGTTCGGGCAGCTCCGGCTCACCTATGGTTTCAAGGAGTGAATCGTCAATGTCAAAGATCGTCTTCCAATCATTGGCATGTTTAGAAGATAGTCTTGCAGGGCGTTCTGTTCGCTTGGCTTCTGGAAGCCGGCTATCTTCAACAAGGAGTGTTAAGAAGTGCTGTGATTTCATGCATTGCGCGCCCGCCGCTTTCACCTCCTTGATAATGGCATAATCACTTGTAATCACGAGAAGATCTCTTGCTCCAGAAGATGCCTTGACGCGTTCGACGATTTCATCATCAGCGCTTTTGTGTGGCCCTGTAAACAAACATGAGATATGTGGGGCGCTCACGGCCTCGCTGACGTTCGTTCCATCACAAATGAGAGTGAGTTGGCACCCATGAAACCTGCTTTTTTTGATTAAATTGCATAGTCCTTTGATGCCAATTCCAGCGTTTTCAGGAGGCAAAATGCCTGTTTGGTGGAGCACATTCCATGTATCAATGATGAGTTGCATCGCATTGGCTAGGATACACGGTTTAGAAAGGCGCGTAAAGCACTGAGAACAGGGAGGTTACCTATACTTCAATACCCATGGGTTACCCCCTTGCAATGTCGCCCGTGATGCGTTCTAATACGTGGCTCAAGACACTTTTTTACTGGTTGTATAACAAGGTATTTAAACATATGGCGATACGGATTAAAGCAAGACAGAATGAATCAGCAGGGCAGATGCTCCGTCGATTCAAAAAACTTTGTGAGAAAGAAAATCTGACAAAGGACGTGAAGAAGCGACAATACTTCGAGAAACCGTCTGAACGAAGACGCAGAGCTCGAAGAAAAGCGGAGTCACGCCGTATCCGTGAACAGAGCTTCGTGCAACGGGGACGTTAATCCCACTTATTGACAATTACACTTTTGTTTCTTCGCTGTGACTGACGTTACAGCAAAGACTTTTGAAAACTTGCGATGAGGTCATCGCATCAACACTCGGTTACAAGGCGTAACCGAAACTGGAGAATTTAAGATGAATCTTCTCATGCTCGCACAGGAAACAACAACATCAGATCCATGGATGATTTGGAGCTTGGCACCAATAGGTGCAGTCCTCGCTCTATCAATGGCATATATCTTTAGCCGAAGTGTCATGGCTCAAAGCGAAGGCGACCCAGACATGATTGAGATTGCACAGCACGTTCGTTCAGGTGCAATGGCATACCTTGTCAGACAATACAAAGTCGTCACCATTGTGTTTATCGCACTCATTGCGATTCTTGCACTTCTTGGCTCGATGGACATTCAACCAATCTGGTCAGCAGTTGGTGTTCCAATTGCAGGTTTGTTCTCAGGCCTCTGTGGTTGGTTCGGCATGAAGATGGCAACAAACGCATCAGCACGAACAACAAACGCAGCACGCAACTCACTCAACGATGGACTTCGTGTCGCGTTCCGCTCAGGTGCAGTCATGGGCCTGGTTGTTGTTGGTTTTGCGCTTCTCGATACTTCAATCTGGTTCTACCTTTGGAACAAAGTCATGCCAGGCAAAGAACTTGTTGAGATTACATCAATCATGCTGACATTCGGCATGGGTGCATCAACGCAAGCACTCTTCGCTCGTGTTGGTGGCGGTGTCTACACAAAAGCAGCAGACGTTGGTGCTGACCTTGTCGGTAAAGTCGAAGCAGGTATTCCTGAAGACGACCCACGAAACCCAGCAACGATTGCAGACAACGTTGGTGACAACGTTGGTGACGTCGCAGGCATGGGTGCTGACCTTTACGAAAGTTATTACGGTTCAATTCTTGCAACAATGGCACTTGGTGCTGCTGCTGCAATGGCGATTGGTTCAGATGAAGCAGGCATTCGCCTAGCAATTGCACCGATGGCACTCGCTGGTCTTGGCATCTTCTGTTCACTCATTGGCGTCTTCGTTGTGAGAGCAAAAGAGAACGCATCATTCAGTGAACTACTCAAAGGTCTTCACAAGGGCGTGTATGTTGCATCATTCCTCATCACAGGACTTTGTGCTGGACTCTTCTGGTACCTCTTCCAAGGACTCGAAGGCACTGGCGTAAGTTGGCTCGGTATGTGGCTCGCAATTGTTACTGGTCTTATCTCAGGCCTCGTCATTGCATACGCGACTGAGTACTACACTTCATACGAGCACAAACCAACACAAGGCATTGCTGAACAAGCACAAACTGGCTCAGCAACAGTCATTATCGCTGGTATTGCTGAAGGCATGAAATCAACATGGGCACCACTCGTGGTCATCGTTGTTGCAATCATTGCTTCCTTCACATTCGCGGGCGGAAACGAATCATTCCTTCTAGGACTGTACGGTGTTGGTATTGCTGCTGTCGGCATGCTCAGCACGCTTGGCATTACGCTCGCAACTGATGCGTATGGCCCAATTGCTGACAACGCAGGCGGTAACGCTGAAATGACAGGTCAAGACCCAATCGTTCGTGAACGAACAGACATGCTTGACTCACTTGGTAACACAACTGCTGCAACAGGTAAGGGTTTTGCAATCGGTTCAGCGGCGTTGACAGCGCTCGCACTTCTTGCTGCTTACGTTTCAGTTGTTCAAACAAGTCTTGACAGCAAGATTACGAGCGAAGAAAACGTCGCACTTGTTGAAGATAGCGAAGAATCAGTCGCATATCTTGGCAATGGTGAATTCATCGTCAATCACGATGGTGATGTCTTCGGTGCATTGTTGCTCGGTTCAGATAAAACTCAGTCAACGATTGATGAAATTGAATGGGCCGGCGCAACTGACGCAACATTCGAATGGGACGGTGATGAAAACTATCACACAGTTACATTTAATGGTGAAGATGTCACCCTTGTTCCTTCAGCAAGCGCTGAAATTAAACAACTTCTTAACTTCTACAACGTCACAATTATGAACCCACGTGTTCTTGGTGGTTTGTTCCTCGGCGTCATGCTTGCATTCGTCTTCTGTGCTCTCACAATGAACGCAGTTGGCCGTGCTGCTTATCAAATGATGTACGAGTGTCGTCGTCAGTTCGGCATCATGAAAGATGCATTTAAGAAGAATGGTATGAGCGACAATGAAATCGCTGATCCAATGAACTGGCCGAAAGAACAAATCGAAGTTGATGGCATTAAGTATCCAAACTACGGCGAATGTGTCAACATCTCAACAGCGAGTGCTCAACGAGAAATGGTTGCTCCTGCGATTCTTGCAATCTCAGCACCAATCATCGTTGGTCTCATCTTGGGAATTGGCGGCGTCATGGGTCTTCTCGTCGGCGGTCTTACAAGCGGTTTTGCGGTTGCGATTTACATGGCAAACGCAGGTGGTGCTTGGGACAATGCGAAGAAGTACATTGAAGCTGACCACTTTGGTGGTAAGGGTTCAGACGCTCACAAAGCAGGTGTCGTTGGCGATACAGTTGGCGACCCATTTAAAGACACCTCAGGCCCAGCATTGAACATTCTGATTAAGCTTATTGCAATCGTATCAGTTGTGTTCGCAGGACTTGTTGTGAACTTTGGACCAGTTGTTGCTGGTGCACTCGGACTCTAAATGGCAAAAACTCATTCTGATATTTCAACGCCCGCTTCAGCAGCATTCGCTGTTGAAGCGGGGCGTTTATTAAAAGATCGGCATTGCGAAGATGTCCTTCTTTTAGATGTCACAGGCCTCAGTCAGGTTTGTGATTATGTGCTCATTGCAACAGGCACCTCAGACCGCCAAATGAAATCTGTTGCGGATGAAATCGGCACACTCGGAAAAGAAAAAGATTTTCCTGCGTTTAGGACAAGCATTGACACATCTGCAACGTGGATTGTTGTCGATTACATTTCAGTAGTCGTACACCTGTTTGAACCGCAACGCAGGGCGTACTATGATTTAGAAGATTTATGGGCTGAAGCAAAGACCGTCGAACTGCCCGAACCAACACCTTCTTGAAGAGAGGAAACATTATGAAACATTCAAAGCGAAGCATCACATCAGTACTGCTTCTATTGTTGTCGTGCGTGGTTGGAACCGCATTTGCCCAAACGATTGTAATACCAACGCCTGCAACCGAACAAAGTGATGCATCAATCTACACAGGTGAAATCCAGATTCCGGGCATGGGTGGTCTAGAAATCACATTCTCATTTATTGAGAACGAAGATGGT
>JAERSY010000055.1 GCA_016845245.1 Phycisphaerae bacterium | reverse complement strand
GACGTGGAGTGAGCCGAGAGTTGTTGCGCACAACCCCGACCTCCATTTGTGTGAGCCGGGACTCATTAGATCACCAGATGGAAAACGGTATGCGATGTTGCTACGAGAGAACAGTCGTAAAGCAGACAGCCAAGTTTGTTTTAGTGATGACAATGGAAAAACTTGGAGCACTCCAAAACCGATGCCGGGTTCGCTCACTGGCGACAGGCATCAAGCGACGTACACAAAAGATGGGCGACTCTTTGTTTCCTTCCGCGATACTGCAAATGCTAGTCCGACGAAAGGCGACTGGGTCGCTTGGGTTGGCACATTTGAAGATTTAGAGAAGGGGCGGGATGGCCAATATCGCATTCGGCTCTCAGACAACCATGTCCGGGGTGATTGTGCGTATCCAGGCGTTGAGTTGTTGCCAGATGGAACAATTTTTACTGCGACATATGGACACTGGGATGAAGGTGAACAGCCCTACATTCGTGGAGTCCATTTGAAACTCAGTGAAATGGATGCCGCCTTACAAAGCCACCTTGCAAAGTAAGTAAGTGTTACTCACACGCGCCCCATTGACTCACAACGAGTAAGACGTCGGAGACGTTGACGATTCCGTCCTGATTAACATCTGCAGGGATTCCGGCTTGCCCCCAACCATCAATGACAAGCAGTAAATCACTGACGTTTGTCATTTCATCACCATTGATGTCAGTTGGGCAATCGATTGAATCATCGCAGACAACAGTGACCGTTGTTAAACGAACATTGTCGACGTGGAACCCTCTAAAATCATTGTAGACATCGTCACCCGAATCAAAGTCCCAAGATAGCGTGAGTGTTCCATCTGCGTTTGGCGCTGTCGTGAATGAATATTCATTCCAGTCATCGCTGTCACTGAGTTCATCAACTGGTACGCCATTGGCTGAGAATGTCGCGATGTCATACGCACTTGAACTTTCTGTGAGTAGCCCGTAACAGAACGAAACTTCAACTTCAAAGACTGACTCGTCAAACGTAAAGGTGGGTGTGGTGAGTGAACCTTCGACGGCAGCGCCATTGTCATACGTGCATTCGCTGTCTAAACCAAAGTAGATAAATGGTGCTTCGCCACAATCTCCATTTGGAGTACACGATGAACTCGCGTGCCACAATCCATCAACAGCCCACCCTGAGGGGAGTCCGTCATCGAATGATTCATCGATGTAAGAAACTTTAATGATTTCTCCGATGGCAAGTCTGTATGGCGCTGCTTCGTAGTTGTATGGAGAATACGCGCCATCGCCTTCGTTTCCAATCGCACTGAACCAATAACTCACATCATCACCACAATCAAAAGCGGGCATTGTCACCTTGTAGTGTTGGTCGCCGAGATCGGTTGCTTGGATATCTTGTTGCGAACCATTGATGTTGATGTGAAGCATCACTGAATCTTCTTCAGGTGATTGGCTTCCGTCTTGTACATAAAACTCGATCTCAAAGGATTGGTTTGGGTACACAGATTCAGGTAAAGGTGTGAGGAATTCAAAATGCAGAATGTTTGGTATGCAAACGCCTTGAGGATTTGCAAGTGCATATTGTAAGCCCTGGTTATGTATAGCGCATCCATGATTCTGATTGCTTGCGCCTTCGCAGCCGCCATTCGTATGAATACCAATCGCAAGGCCAGTTGATTCGTCAAGGACTGCTGAACCACTGTTTCCACCAGTTGTGTCTGTTTGGTACGCGACCGTTGTGCCCTCACTAAAAACAAATGGACCGATGTGCGTCTTTTGGACGCCGTTCCACGTATTGCTCACGGGTGATGACGTCGTGCCATGCCCCGTAATTCTGATTTGTTGCCCTTTAACAATTGGGGCTTCGTCTGCAAGTTCGAAGTATGATTGTTGAGCTTCATAGGGAGTTAAGCCCGTTTCAGAGTTCGGAAAACAACCGAAGTACGCCCAATCATTGCCGATGTAGGTGTCAGGCGTAAATTGAATTGATTCAGGGTCAACTGGGTATTGGTCTTCAGGGCCGGGGTGTTGGTAGTTTCCGTTCGCATCGCTGAGTGGTACATTGAATTGCATGATGCCGAGTGCACTGCCATCACCATTTGAACAGTGACCAGCTGATAAGAAGGTTCGGTTTGTGTCATCAATAATCCATGCTGTGCAACCGATTGGCATCCCTCTAGCTGTCCTCGCTTCATAACTCAGTTCTCGGTCGTCGACACCGCCACAGATTGATTGGTCAACACCAAGTTGTTCAACAGTGATTGCTTGATGGAGGTTTAATTTTGAATGTGTTTCTTGTCCTTGCTCGATGAGTTCAACGATGACCGTGTCCCCATTAAACCATGCGCTTTTCATTTGCCATTGTGCAAGCGTATGTTTGTTGAGGTGTTGTACTGCGCCATCTTGGAGTGATGTCATGCGTATGTGTGCGCCGTGCACGAGTTTTGTGCCACGAAAATCTAATTGAAACGATGAGGCGTTGTCAACGGTGACAATCTCATGTGTGGTTCGTTTAAACGAAGATTTGGTTGAGTTGTCAAGTTGAACACCTAATGGAACATGCTTAATCTCGTTAAGCGTAAGTTGTCCAAAAGTAAAAGTGCACGAAACAACGTAAAAAACCGTCAATTGAATCAATGTCTGCATTCAATCAGTGTATGCAAACAACAGGTGGTATGCGAATAAAAATCAGTGATTATGTGGATGAAATCGTCGGTCTGACGTTGTAAACACCCAATTCAGATTCGATCGCCATGCTCATGCGAATAATTGTCTCTTCTTCGAATAGGCGACCAATGATGGTTGAAGCGACGGGCTTATTTTTTACCATGCCGGTTCTAAATACCGTCGCGGGTTGACCTGTGTTGTTTGCAATGAGTAGCAAGTTGCTATACCCCGGTGTTAAGAAACCATCGAAAGAGCCATTCATCCAAACATTCATTTTCTCCATCGCCTCTCTGCGGTATCTGCTTGCTTGAATATGTTCAACAGCAGGGATGAGCCAGCTTTGACGGAATGTGTTTGGCCACGCACTGTCTTCCTGATTGACGAGTTCATCGTCCCTGCCAGAACGAGTTAACTCTTCAAATGCTGCAGCAGACTCAGCGAGTAAGGGGATGAGAAGCGGTGTGTTGTCAATGTCAGGCTTATCAACTCTGACAAGCGTCATGCCTGCAGATTCAGCGGCGCTTAACACATCAGGGTGAATCTTCTCAAAGTAGTTTTCGCGTACACCAAACTCATCAGCCGTCATGACTTCTTTAGGGTCGTATCCAAGGCGAAATCCCTCTGCGGATTGGTTCGCGTCGTAATGGAAGGGGAGTGTGATGCTTGAAGGGTCGCCGATATCGCCACCATTGATTGCTCGAAGTACGATTGCTGTATCAAGGACTGTTCTGCAGATTGGACCGATTTTATCAAGTGACCAACACAACGCCATAACGCCGGTTCTCGCAACTCGACCAAAGGTTGGTCTTAATCCAGCCGTACCGCAAAACATGCATGGTGAAACAATGGAGCCATATGTTTCTGAACCAAGCGTAAAGGGGACAAGGCCAGCTGCAGTTGCACTCGCGCTTCCTGCACTTGAACCACTAGAACCTTCTTCTATGTCAAATGGATTTTTACATGTGCCGCCAAACCACACATCACCCATCGCAAGCGCGCCAACTGAAAGTTTTGCGACGAGGACCGCGCCCGCATCATTCAGTCGCTTAACGACAACCGCATCATTTTCAGCAACTCTATCCTTGAAGGGTGCTGCGCCATACGTCGTCTTTTCTCCTGAGGTGTCAATGATGTCCTTTGCACCCCAAGGCACACCATGTAGTGGTCCGCGCCATTGACCGGCGTCAAGTTCCTTATCAGCTTTTCGTGCTTGGCCAAGTGCATGATTGTCCATGAATGTCACAACACAATTCAATTGTTTGTTGTAATGTTTGAGCCGACGTAATGATAAGCGAGTGAGGTGTTCACTCGTGACTTCTCTGTTGCGAAGCCATTGCGAAAGTTTCCAGACAGGCGCAAAGGAAAGTTCGATGTCATCTGTTGGGCAGGGGCCAGCGGACGGTAGAACATCGTTGTGATTGATTGTTGTGAGACTTAAAGCTGGGTTGCTTGGAAGAACAGGGTTAAAAACCGTTGCAGGTGAGAGCGCATTTGGAAGTGAGCCAAGAGCAGCTCGTGCTGCAAACATATCTTTCTGTTCTTGAATCGTGCGTAGTATTTGCGATTGTTCTTCATCAGTAAACGTGATGCCTGCTAAATCACCCGCATGTTTTATTGCAGCAGATGGCGCTTCTTCATCTTGACCAAAAGCAGTTGATGCGCCAAGGGCTGCGAGAAATGCTGAGTGTGCAACGAACTTTCTTCGTGAAGTTTGGTTATTCAGTTGTTGCATAGTAGAGTCGCCAATATTCGTCTGTGCCATTGAACCTCTTATTCTTGTCTGCATAGTCGAGGGCAGTTCTTCCGTATTTGTTTTTGTGTTTCGGATTGACTCCAGCAGTCAGTAACAGTCCAATAATCTCGGGGCTTTTGCCATATCTTGTCGCAAACATCAGTGGCGTATATTCGCCACTATTTTTTGCAAGTGGATCTACGCCTAACTCAAGTAATCGTTTGACAGTGTCTGGGGAATCAGACCTTGCAGCAGCAAACAATAGATTGTTTCCCTTGTTGTTCTTTGCAAAGATGTTAGCACCCGCATCAATGTATGCGTCCAACAATTCAGGAGATGCGTGGTAACTCAATGCGTAGTACAACGGCGTTGTGCCATAACGATTCTTTTGATCTACTTTTGCGCCATGTTTTAACAGCAAATGAACGAGCGCAATGTCATCATAGTTCCTCGCTGCATAGTGAAGTGGCGAGAGTAATGAAGTGGCAGGATGCGTTGACTTTGCCCCATGTTCAAGCAAGAGTTGAATTGATTCGATTTCTCTTTTGGATTCAAGGGCGTACGTGAGTTCAGAGTGTTTACCATCGTCATGACTTTTCAGTTGCGCCCCATGTTGAATAAGTAGATCGATAACATCAAAAGAACTCACCTTAAGTGCGAGGTAGAGCGGTGTGTAGCCCTGGTCACTCGTCGCGTTGACATTGGCACCAGCATCGATTAATTGTTCAATAATTTCGAAGTCGTCATACTTGTAACAACATCGCATGAGTGGGGTGAGCCCGCGGCTATCTTTAGCATGAATGTTTGCGCCTGCATGGATAAGCGTTCGCGCAACTTCAACTTCCGTGTTGTATTTTGTTGCCCTGATGAGAGGCGTGTCTCCATATTGATCTTTTATCTCAATATTTGCACCATGATTAAGCAGCGTTTGCACAACATCTGGATTCTTGTTTCTGGCTGCGGCGATGTTAAGTGGGCTGTAATCTCTGAACCCTTTCTTGTTTGGATTCGCGCCATGTTTAAGTAGCAGTTCAATGACATCGGTGTCGTAACGTTTTGAAGCAAGCATGAGGGGAGAGACAAGCCCATATCCTTCCTTTTCCATGCGCTGTCTCCATCGTGCTTGGCTTTGAAAGCCGAGACCGATGCAATCCATATCAATGAGTTCATTGACATCGCTTCCTTGTTCGATGTATGTCGCAATCGATTGCGTGGTTGCTTTACCGCTTGCAAGATGTTCATGAAAATTTGTCGCTTCAATTTCTTCATAGTTAATCACATCTTGTGCAGCGCTTACAAAAGCAACGAAAAAAGAAACGACAAGGACAATCCATCGCATGACATCATGTTAACACATTACGGGCAAGCTCCCCAATTGCTTAGCACAAACAAAATGTCATCCGCCGACACTGTGCCGTCATTGGTGACATCTGCATTTACATCCGATGTGCCCCAGTGTGCGATGATTACAAGTATTTCATCAACGCCAACGAGACCATCACCATTTATATCGGCATCACAACAGAATTCCGTTTCTTGGATGTCGCCTAAATCGATGTAGTAGCCATTGATGTTGTCTGATTCGTTTCCGCAAAATGTCGTGTCGCCAATTGAAGGTCGAGCGCCAAAACCTGAATACGGTTCGCCCTTAAAACCGCCGCCGCCATCTGCTTCGCTTGTTGCAACATTCATTTCAAACGTTGACGATGTAATGACGGGGTCTGCGCCTTTTCTAAAACATCGAATGCCACCACCTGTGTTCGCTTCGTTCATCCAGAATGTGCATTCTGTAATCGAAAGTACTGAGCGTTTCCAACAGTACATTCCGCCGCCACCCATGGAGCCGTTCACGTCTAGTGCAACATTTTCTCGAAGAACGCATCGCTCAAATGTTGCTAAATTTTGGTTCGATTCAGAACCAATGCATGCGACGCCGCCCCCCGTAGCTGCCCCATTCTGAGCGATTGTGCATTCAATAAACGCTGGGCCGCTGTTGTTAAACAGATAGACTCCGCCGCCCTTGCCCTCATGGTTTTCTGTTGATTCAGCCAAACAGAATGTGACTGTGCAATTGACAAACGTGGGATTGCTTTTGTCTAAACATGCAATTCCACCACCATGACCGCCAGCATTTGTCCATTTGTTGGACACCGTTGGTGCGATGCACGATTGAATCACGCAATCTTTGAATGTTGGAGATGAACCATTGCCTACTAAAATGCCTCCGCCAGTTGTGGGTTCCCAATCAGCAAGTTGCTGACCGACTCCATTGACAATTGTGAACCCTTTAATGACAGTTTTAAAATCTTCACTGGAATCAACTGTGATGCAACGTCTAACTTGTTCACCACTAATGAACGTGTTTGCTGCACCTTGTATGGATTCAATTGTGAGTTCTTTTCCGCGTGTAGTGAGCACTTCAGTTTCGTCAACGCTTGTGTATGTGCCCGGATGTACAAGGATGGTGTCGCCATTTGATGCAGCATCAACTGCATCTTGAATGGATGTAAAGTCAGCAGGTCCCTTTTGTGATACGTAAAAGGTTTCTGCGAGAAGTGAAGACGTGAATGCAGTGGATGCGGCAGCGATGAAGGTATGTAAATGCATGGGAGGTCCTTTCAATTTCTTGCCTCACCATACAGGGCATTTTCGCACTTTCTAAAATGACTGCGGTTTTTCTTTTTTCTTGGGAAAATCAGCGTTTTCGCATCAATGCGAGCCCATCTCCAATGGGGATGAGCGTGAAATCAACGCGTACATCTCGATGAAGGGCGTCCGTGAGCATCCGCGTCGCAACCGTGTTTTCATCATCAAAATCAAGGTCTGCAACCTGCCCCCCATAGAACATGTTGTCAATTGCGACGATTCCACCTTGCCGCATGAGTTGCAGTCCAAGCTCAAAATAATTGTGGCTGTTCACTTTGTCTGCATCGATGTACATCATGTCATACGACTCGCTGCCGCCATCGTCAATAAGTTGTTGAAGCGTTTCAAGCGCAGGTCCAACTCGCATATCGATCTTTGATGCAACGCCAGCGTATTCCCATGCTTTAGAAGCTATTGGCAGATAAGCATCAGTCAAGTCGCATGCAACGACCGTTCCGTTGTCAGGCAATACTTCTGCAACAGCAAGCGCGCTCGCTCCTGTAAAAACGCCAACTTCAATTGTTTTTTGAGCATTCAGCGTCGTTGCAAGAAATGCAAGAAACTGCAATTGTTCAGGCGAAGTAATCATTAGCCCATCTTCGAGCGTTGCTGTGTCTTCAAACAACTTGGCTGAAGCGGGGGATGTTCGAAGTGAGTGTTCATGAATCCATGATGACATGGCATCGCTCAATTGATTGGTTCGACTTGACATTTCCATATCCTACTCTAGAAATGTGTATACTCGTGTGATGTTTACAATTCTAACGCTTACACTTTGTTTGTCGCCTTTAGGTGATGGGTCCTCAGTAGTGCCAACTTCTCGTGATGGATGGCATTTAGAACGCCACAACGCAATCAATGAAGAGGTGCAATCAAAACAGGGTGAAGTCGATGTCGTCTTTGTTGGAGATTCAATTACGCAGGGATGGGAAGGCGCGGGCTCAACTGCGTGGAATGAATCGTTTGTCTCATTTCGCCCTGTGAATCTTGGAATCAGTGGTGACCGTACTGAACACGTTTTGTGGAGAATAGACAACGGAAACTTAGATGGCATCGACCCAAAGGTTGCAGTCGTCATGATTGGTACAAACAACTTTGGGTATCGTCAAGACACGGCCGAAGAAGTGTATGAAGGCGTTGTTGCTGTTGTTAAAAAGCTAAGCGCGAAAGAGCCACAAATTCATGTACTCTTGCTCGATATCTTCCCGAGAGGCGCATCGTTTAATCAAATGCGAGGCGAAATTTTGCAAGTGAATCAGGCCTTGCAAGGGACCTATGAAGATGATGACGATGTGACGTTTTATCCAATCGGTCATCATTTTCTAGAAGATGATGGAACGATTTCAAAAGAGGTCATGCCTGATGGCTTGCATTTGAGTAAAAAGGGTTACAGCATTTGGGCAAACGCAGTTTCGCCTAAGATTGCGACGCTACTCGGTCGTTCAACTGGAGTGACCCCGCCACGTCCACGGCAACCCCTTCGTCGTTAACAATCGCCCCAATCACTAACGATTTGTAACAAGTCGCTGACGTTCACTGTGCCATCACTATTCACATCAGCATCAGGGTCGCTTTGACCCCAGGCATCAATGACTGCAAGAAGGTCAGATACATTCACACTGCTGTCACCATTGACGTCGCTGTTGCATTCGGCGGCTCCATCAACATAAACAGTGCCGGTCATGCCATCATTGCAATGAGGAATGCAGTAATAGGGGATGACATCAGGAACGTCATTTGGAACAACCCATTCAAACACCGGATTGAACTTTGCAACTGTTCCATGGAAGAGGCCGTCATACGCACAGTTTGCACCTGATGTTGCAGTGTGCGGAAAACCGCCTGTGTATTGCCACCGAATGGTGTCTCCGGGTTGAACGGTAATAGTTTCTGGGCTAAATGACATCCCGCCACAATTCACGACGTGGGTTTCAGCAATACACAGTGATGCTGTGCAAAAAACCAACATGGCAGATACTCGGTGCATAGACCCTCTACTGTACCCTAACTTGTTATGAAATCAAGTAAAAACTACTCGCTCTTAGGTGAAATATCATCTTCGGTGCCTAGCTCCTTATCTGGACCTGAACTGACGACATACGATGGTTTTGAATCAGTTTGTACGATGTGATAGGGTTGGCCCCAAGGGTCTAATGCATGATTTTTGTGAACATCTCCAGACTTCACAAGCTCTTCAAAGTCTCTTGGATGTGAATCATTTGCGTGGTGCAGTTCAAGGGCTGCTTGGTGCATTTGAACGATGTGTTGTGTCTTCAAAACTTTCGCAGTTGAATAGCCATGCGTGAAAGCTGGCAACATAACTGCAAGCATAAGCGGTCCGGCAATAAGCATCTCAATAATGCCAATGATGCTGAGAATGAGCCCTAATTGAGCATTCGTTTTTGGTTCTCTCTTCAAACCGATGATTGATAAGATGAGTCCGGGAATTGAGAACAGCCAACAGCCACACATGATAATGCCTGCAATAGAACAGATAAGACCCCACTTCCCAGCGTTATTTTGCTGTTCGTCAGCTGGATTGTCTTGTGGTATTGATATCTTTGTGTGCATGAGAAGGCCTCCTCGATATCAATACTAGCAGAATAGGGGCACATCCCTCATTTTTCTCTTGAATCGTGCAGTTGATTCGCAACAATAGGGAAGTTGGTATTGCACCACATTGGAGAAAGAAATGATTGCATCATCAATTTGCATTGCCTTATTAACTGTACTTGGTCCCAATGAATCGAAACTTGTTGGTCAACCATCAAATCCGGGTGACACCGTTGGGTTTTCAGTAGCAATGGATGGGAACGTTGCCATTCTAGGTGCTTATCGAAGAAACTACCCAGGCAACGGACCTGATTCCGGCTCAGTGTATGTCTTCCAACATGACGATAGAAATTGGACTCAAATTGATGAGCTAGCAGCAAGTAATGGGTCTGGATTTGATTACTTAGGGTGGTCAGTTGACATTGAGGGAGATGTCATTGCTGCCGGCGCAACTTGGGCAGATGAACCAGCGTTCAAAAGTGGTGGGGTGTACATTTTTCGTAACAATAATGGCTGGGAAGAAGAAGCACTACTTGCGCCTACGGATTTACCATCCGAGGCAAACTTTGGTCACTCACTTGATTTAAGCGCGGAGCGACTGATTGTTGGCGCGCCATTTATCGATGGGACAGTGAATGCTCAAGGGGCAGCATATATTTTTGCTGAAGCAGATGGAGTTTGGAATCTTGAATCAACATTGATGCCATTTGTGGAAGGCGTCAATTTTGCAGGTGCATCAGTTGCAATTGATGGGAACATTGCACTTGTTGGTGCGCCGAGGGACAATAGTGATGGCGTCAGCGCAGGAAGCGTGTTTGTCTATATCAATGATTCGAAGGGGAATTGGACACTTGTAAACCGAATAACACCAGATGAACCAGAAGCGTACGCTTACTTCGGTAATGAAGTTGCCATTGAGGGCTCAACAATTATTGTTGGTGCAGAGTATGCGAATAATGGTGGCGCAAATGTAGGTGCTGTTCATATCTTTGAATACACAGATGGTTTGATTCAACAAGTACAAACTCTTGCTCCAAATGACGGCTGGTCGTGGTCGCATTTTGGTGCTTCAATTGATATCGATGGCGATGCAATTGTCATCGGTGCATACGGAAGTCCACAGTCAACTGGCTGTGCGTATGTCTTCAAGTTAAACAGTGAAGGCACATTTGAACAAACACATCAGTTTGCGCCAAGTGATGGTTCATTTGGAGATCGTTTTGGACAATCTGTTGGCGTAAGTGGCAGTAAGGTTTTAATTGGTTCGCCCTTTACGATGAAGGAACAGGGGGCTGGATATGTGTATGGCATAAGTTCGCCATTAAGAGGGCCAAGAGGTGTAAGAGCGAACAGCACGTTGAATCGAAATGGAGATGTTCGACTCGGCCTAGGTTTTGAATATTTTGGAAACCATGATGGACATGATTATTTTGTGACCACTGAATCACTCGAATACTACGACGCACATGAAATGGCAAATGTGCTTTCGTCGGTGTTGAATCGTCCTGCAAATCTTGCCACCGTGAACACGCCTGAAGAGAGTGTATTCATTCAATCAGTGAGCACAGATTTAATGTGGATTGGCTTTTCAGATTTAGCAGTTGAAGGCGCCTTTGCTTGGGATAGCGGCGAACCAACTGATTGGACTGATTGGGGTGGAAGTGAACCAAACAAGAATGGTGGTACTGAAGATGTTGTTGTGATGAACTGGGCATTCCCTGATGACACGCTTGGGTGGGCAGATTGGAAAGAACAACTTAGGTTCGCGAAGGCATTGATTGAAATTGACGGAGAAGCATGTCAAGGTGACGCAGACTTTGACCATGATATCGATGAAGATGACCTCATCATCATGCTTGAAGCATGGGGCGATATGGCAGGCCCAGGTGATATCAATCATGACGGTGTTGTGAATGTGACAGACTTGTTGTGGATTCTCGGTTATTGGGGCACGTGTCCGTAACGTTCCGTTAAGGCGTACATGGTCCCCATGCACTGATGATGAGTAACACATCAGAGACATTCACGACGCCATCTCCATTTACATCTGCGGGCGAGTTCGATTGTCCCCAAGCATCAATGACTGCAAGTAAGTCTGAAACATTTGTTTGCCCATCAGTATTGACATCAGTGATGCATTGGCATTCGTCTGGCGTGCCATCTTGATTCAGATCACTGCTTTCGCCACTGTTGATATCACATGCATCAAGAATTAGATTGCCATTGCAGTCATTGCCAGATGATGGTGCAAATGCAAACCCAGTCGCGCCTTGAGCTAGCTGCGAGAGTATGTAAAAACGACGCTTGAAGAGTCCGGTGGATGCCTCATAGACTTGAATTGCAGTGTTGGCATCATGCGTTGACACATAGATGTCACCATCCGGTCCAACTCGAATTGCCCATGGCTCGCCTAGTCCCCAGTAGCCCGACTCTAAACCGCCTCGATCAAAGCGTTCAATATGTTCGCCAGTGTTTCTGTTGTATGATTCGATTGAGTTTGTGCCATTACTTGTAACAAGGATTTGGCCGTCTGGATGCTGAACAATACCAAGAGGCGTGTCTAGACCGCCTGCACTTGGGGCGATGAGTTCTCTCACAAACTCGCCGTTTGCATCAAACTCAAGGACATTGTGATTGTCGCTTGAAACGAGAATGTGTTCATCAAGTGTCAATACGATTGCGCGTGGTTCGTTGAGTCCGCCAGCGTTCGTTTCGATGAGCGTTCCTAGAGATTGCAACGTTGATGCATCAAACTGTTCAACGGAATCCGTGTTTCGGGACACAACAAGTAATCGGCCGTCATTCGTTGTTGCCATGCCTTCTGGTGCATAGAGTCCAGTTGTTAGGGAACTGACGTATTGGTAGTTTTGCCTGTCATAGACGGCGACTCTGTTTGCGGAACCATGTGAAACGAATATGTAATTACCTGAGATCACAACATCTCTGCCATCGATGACTGTGTCGCCGCTCGTTTCTGTAATGGGTACGCCAGTACTTGGGTGAAACGCTTTGACTGCATCCTCGTCAGTACCAGCAATCCAAATCCACCGGTTGCCAGCTAAATCGACTTCATCTGGAATGGCATTGCCATCACAATCTTCACATGCATCAAGAATCGCGTTCCGATTGATGTCGAGCGTCATGTCATTCTGTATTTGGTTGTAATCGCTTACGCCATCACCGTCGCAATCGAGTTCGCATTCGTCGGGGATGCCATTGCCCCATGCGTCTGCGCTTGTTCCGTTTGCAATATCAAGTGAATCAGGCAAGCCGTTCATGTTGCAATCGGGCTCGCACTCATCAGGAACGCCATTATCATTTGCGTCTTGACTTGAACCAGTTGCGATATCAGTTGGGTCGAGCGTACCATTTTGGTTGCAATCTTCACACTCATCTGGAATTGAGTTGCCATTGTCATCAGTACTTAGGCCCGAAGCAATGTCTTCTGCGTCATCGATGTGATTCCCATTGCAGTCGATGTCTAAACAAGAGACGCTTTCTAGGTGGTCCCTCATACGCTCGCTTGTATACGTGTGGAACCGCATGTCTTGATTCGCGTTCCCGCCAGTTGAAGTGTGACAATAACTCATGATTGAACCACGGTTGATTGCCCCATAGGCGCATTCATCTAAATCGTAATCATGTGTATGGCCAGTGCCGCAATTGTGCCCAATTTCGTGGGCTGCGACGATGACATCCCAATTTGCAAAACTCGGTTCTGTAGCGCTGTAAAACGAGCCCATCGTGTATCCAGAGACGGAGTAGCCACTTGATGAACACACTGCTGAGAGTGATGCCACACCGCCGTAAGGCAAATTCGTTCGTCCAGTTAAGAATTGCGCAAGATCTCTTTCGACATGAGACATGTTCTCATTCCAATAGTTTGCAAACTGACCAAACGGATTGTCATTGTTAAACAAGTCATCTGGTGTATCCCACAATCGCGCAAACACAAGTTCGATTGAAATGTTGACATCTCTTTGATAGATAAATGAGACGGCTCCATAGAGTGCAACAATGTAATCAGCAGCTTCATTTAAGTCGCCACTAAAGAGTTCTGCGTATTCGTAGTCGGTTTCAATAGCAAGTTCTAGGGAGAGGGGTGTGTTTGATTGTGTGCCGAGGCGGCTTGCAGTTCGTCTTGCATCATCTGCAATCGTTCCGCAAACAGGTACGCCAATTGGCGGAAGTGTTTCATCGACTTCATGCCATTTCATTTCAGCATCGACGGTGGTTTGCAGTGACCATTCCCCGCCGTCGACAAACGCTATGCCGTACACGTGGTTCTGAGTCTTCGCGACAAAAATGTTGTTGTCTTCACTTACAAAAAGCGCAACTGCATTTGGGTCATACTTTAGGGAGCCATCTTTCGTGACAAACTGTGTGTCCGGAGTTGTGATAGAAAATGGATTGAGTTCGACAGGTAAAGACTTGTCACCAAAATGCATATTGGCGGTGTGGCTGTGAACTGAAATCAAAAGAGCAATTAGGGACTGCATAAACATAATCCACCTATTATTCCATGCAAAATGCCCATTTACAATAAAAAAGAACACTCAATGCGCAATTGTGTACACTAAAAGCATGATTCACTTACTAAACATTCTTCGTACTGTGTTAGGCATTGCCGTTGGCATCATTATTGGGTCTCTGTGCAACATGGCAATTGGTTTTGCAAATACCCTTATCTTTCCAATGCCAGAAGGGATGTCCTTTTCAGATGCGTTTAATGAAGAGACTAAACAAGCTGTGCTCGACTGGATTGGTTCATTGCCACAGTCTGCATTTATCCTTGTCTTAGTTGCGCATTTATCGCAAGCATTTATAGGTGGACTTGTTGCTGGCTTCATCTCAAAGAACCATGTTCGCATTGCGGCAATGGTTGTTGGATGTGTCACGCTTTTAGGTGGTGTGATGAACATGATGACGGTTCCAGCGCCAGTGTGGCTCTGGATTGAAATGCCGCTTTATCTCGCTTGTGCATGGTGGGCAGGAAACATCGTCAGGGGTCTTCGTCAATCAAAAACACAATGAGACCTCTGATTCTGTTGAACATCTAGTTACTCTGCATCAATCGTGCAGATACCACTACCGGATTCGCTGTTCCATCCACTGATACGGATAAAGTACATTTCTCCCTGTTCAACTGGGAGGTCATAGACCGCAGAGTAATATTGTTGGCAACCATCCTCACCTTCGGCGTCGCCATTGCATGCAATCTGTGCTAACTGGCCACAGTGGTCACCTTGGTAGATGACGAGAGAAGTGTCAAAATTACTGTTGCACAAACTGATGTCGACGATTCCGCTAGAGTCTGGTGTAAACTTACCCCAGGTATCTGGTGTACCAGGTTCCCAATTTAGCCATTCACATTCAGTATCATCTGGTAAACCAAAACCGCTATCAAAGGCGCCAATTGTGCTGTAAGCGTTTTGGCCTATTGAGTACGAGACCGCTACTGAGCAATGATCGCCACTGACTTCACAGGTATCAATCGCACATGCAGTGTTTTCTCCTTGAAACTGACCGTAAAAAGCGATGCACTCACTCTGCGTAAGTGAGTCCACACATTTAAAAGGAGTTAGACAGCATGCTCCAACTTCTTCAACACATGAGGTGTCTTCGCAAAATGTGCCATCACCTTCGTAGGAACCATTAAGTTCGCTGCAATCTTCGAATGTGAGAATTTCACATGACTTACCACTTAGACAGCAAGCGCCATATGTATTGCAATCAGTGTTAAAAAGTTCGATGGCAGCTAGGAGGTCTTCGACATTCACGATGCAATCTCCACTCGGCATCGGCGCGATATCCCCTATTGGCCTAAAGGTCCCATCTCCAACTTGCCCCCAAGAACCAATCACAAGTAACAAATCATCTACTCCAACAAGTGAATCGCCATTTAAGTCTCCGTGGCATGCTTCATCAAACGAGGTACTGCAAGCATTTTGTGTGAGGCCATGAACGCGATATGCTGTGTCGAAATCGACTTTTGTAACTGGTCCAAAACCAAATCCACCATTTGGATTTGCATGAATGGAGTAGCCGTCACCAATGCTTGAGCCCGCTACCGCAGTCTGTCCATTTGAGGAAAAAGAATTGATTGGTACGACGCTAATCCAGTTAGGGCCAACTTGTGTTTGTAAATCGACATTGATTGAAACAAGGGAACTGCCTTCCAAACTCCAAGCATCACTCACTGAGATTGCAGGATCATTAGCTTCAATTGTCAAACTACTCACATCACCGGTTAAAGATTTGCTTGCAGCATCAATAGAACTATACACAATCATGCAAGGAATATTCTATTTTTCAAATGTGCAGGCACGATACGTGTTCAATAGCAATCCTTACAGTTGATTTGAGCCATTTTCGCTTGCTATGTTGTATCGATAGTGATATTTTGAATAATGATGACTGCCTTCCAACTCATAGTTTTCTTTGCGCTCACCTATGGAGTGCCAGGAGATCACTGTTCAAATGCAATTGTGATTGACGAGGGAAAGACGTCATACAACACAACAACATATACAGACAGCGGGTACGACACATACAGCACATGCGATTTGATGGGTGGTCTGCATAAAGACATTTGGTTTGAATATGTGGCGGAAGATGATGACGTTGTCACTGTGTCAACGTGTGACCCCGAGTCGTTTGACACAAGCATTATTGTCTATGAACAGGGGATTGGGTGCAGCGACTTGATGTATCTCACATGTAGCGGTGATGCGTTAAATGATGGAGATTGTCAGCCCTATCATTCGCTTGTTCAGTTTGTTCCAGATGTCGGTTCGACATACATCATCAGAGTTGGCGGCTGGGTCGAAGATTCATTTGGTCCCGGAACACTCACGCTTCAACTTGGCAAGGAAGAGCCGTACAATCCATGCCCAACAGATATCAATAGAGACTTGTCGACGAATGTTTCTGACATTCTTGCGATCATTAATGATTGGGGAAGTTGCAGTGACTGTGAGAGTGACATCAACGGTGACGAAGAAGTCAATGTGTCAGATTTACTTTCGGTGATAAACAATTGGGGACCTTGCCCATTGCAAGGCGTTTGGAGAGTCTTTGCATCTTCACCTGTTGCGCCATATTTACATCACGACGACATTGTTGTTCGTGGTGACACAATTTGGATTTGTAATGTCAGTGGTGAGATTTTTAAATCAACAGATGCTGGTGAAAACTGGGAGCTCGTTTGTTATCAAGAAGGCACGTCATTTCGGTGTTTGACATTTGTCGATGACTTGCATGGATGGGCAGGTAATCTTGGGCCAGGTAGTTGGGTTGGAAGCACCACTGATACAAATCCGTTGTACTTCACGGAAGATGGTGGAGAAACTTGGGAACCAGTGCCACTGTCATCAATCAATGGTGAGATTCCAAATGGCATTTGTGGTATTCACGCGGTTGATCGTCAAACAATTTTTGGAGCAGGCAGGTACGCAGGTGGTTGTTATGTTGTGCGGTCAACTGATGGTGGGCAAACATGGGATTCAATCGATTTAAGTAATGGTTTTTGGACATTTGTCGATGTGCACTTTGATACCCCGCTTAAGGGATATGTCACAGGCGGCAATCATCAGGGACAAGCGGCAATCATTTGCACTGAAGATGGCGGCGAAACATGGGAAACAAAAATCACGAACTATTCAAGCCATTACTGGAAAATGGGATTTGCAAATGACTCATTTGGGTATGGCGTCTGCTCAGGTGGTCAAGACATTGACAAATGGGTCGCGACGTATGACGGTGGTGAAACTTGGGTCGAACGAACATTTACTGATAACTTCCATGCTAACGGTATCGGCTTCTTAAATGAAGATGTCGGCTGGATTGGCGGATACCCTGCTGAGACGCTTCAGACAGTTGACGGCGGAGAAACGTGGGAGCCCATTCTGATTGATACGGTGTATGGCGATGTCATCAATCGCTTTGTTAAAGTCAGCGAAGACGTTGTGTATGCTGTCGGCAACAGAGTGTACAAGTATGCACCGGAAGATGAACACTTTGCGCGCTTGCAATGTGATGAACCAGTGATTGAAAATGATAAGTGTTCAATTGCAGCCACTGTCGAAGAAGGCGTCGCGACGATTTCCTACAAGGTTCCTGAAGATGAGAAAGTGGCCATCACAATCTTTATCCGCGGGAGTTTGGTATATGACAGGCCAGTTGACACCTATCAAAAAGCGGGCGATTACACGATTCACTGGGAACTTCCAAAATCATTTGACGTGCTTTGGGATCAAACTGATGACACGCCAGAGTTGTTTGTATCCATCCAAACGGGCGATTACAGACAGTGGACAAAGTTCATTCTAAAATAAAGGGTCAGACCCCGGACCAGACCCCGGACCTGGTACAGGACCTGACCCCAAAGTCACGAGCAATTGGCGTTTTTAGGGCGTGAAGCCGGTTTTGATGATGTCCCTAAAAAAGGGTCTGACCCCGGACCTGACCCTAATGTTCTTCGATGACGAGGCAGATGCCGGAGCGCCACACAGGCATAGTCATTTGGCAACGGAAACCAAAAAACTCATCTGGGTTCCACCCTTTTATGTTGAACATGTGTTCGGTCAATTCTTTGTGACATGTATAAAAAGGTGAATCAGATTCACTGATGCCGCGCCCAAGTGGAATGTACTCAAGTTGCGTCGAAAAGCGTGTCATCCACAAATCTTCCGGTGGTGCAAGTAGTGATGTTCCCCAGAGATGGCAATCAGCAGAGAAGGAATTGTGTAGCGCTATCCCTTCAGGCATGTACACATCAAATGTGCAGCTGCGTGAGGGGTAATCGTTATAAAGCCAAATCGATTTGTGCATGCCCGGCTTGTCAATTTTCCACATACTTTGCTGTGATGCAAAACAGTCAAAAAGTTCTCCGTCTGGAATGTGTTCTGGATTGATGATATGCGCAAGGTTTTCTTCTTTAATCATTCGCGCATCTATTGTTGGAAGGGGTGTGGTGCAAAAAGCGTCAATCAGTGATTGCGGTTCACGCGCTGCCTCAGAGCCCTCAACTTTTCTGAAATCGGAAAACGCTGCGTTAATAGGAAGTCGAATTGGCATTGCAGAGTGACTTGCGCTAATGCCAGCATAGCCGCGGATTGCGATCTGTTCAAAGTTGAACGCTTCAGAAGGATGATTTTTAAACGCCATGATGCTGATGGTTGACTCCATTGACTGACCCATCAGGGATGCTGCTGCGTCAAAGAGTTTTGTTCTTCGTTGTAATCTCTTTTCAGGATCAGTTGATTCATAGTGCAAGGAAAGGGCAGTAGCGAGTTTTGTTTGACTAAGTCCAATGCAATTTAAAAATGTTGCAAACGAATCGATGGCTTCATGGGCGCCAGACAATACTTCTTTCGAAACACCTGCGGCAATCAACGCGTCAAGGAACTCTTGCAAGCCAGTGACCCCCGGAATCTGCGTAAGCAGGTGGGGAGTGGCATCATCAGATGTTTTTAACTTCACAATGCGCTGGCATGTCATTCGGTGCACGCCAAGAGAATGAGAGAGTTTTGATGCCCGAAGTCCTTCCACCGCAGGGAGTTGCATCACTGGCGCAAACTCCTTCTTGAGGTGTTTTGCAACGTTTGAAGCGTCTTCTAGGTTGCGTTCTGTGAGAATTAGGGTCATTTTTATCTATTTATCGACATTATTAACTTGTTTTGAATGGACTTTGGTCTAAATCACTGTACACTAAAAATGCACTGAGTGCAAAAAATATAGGGAGATAGAGTTGAAATACATTGCAACAATCATAAGCACGCTGTTACTAGGCACATCCATGGCTGTAGCTGAAACGCACGTCATCTCATACGACGTGAATACACAATCCTTTACTCCAGATGCGATTGCGGCACTGCCTGGCGACACCGTGGTGTGGGAAATCGATGGAACTCCTCCACCAGGAATGACTTTTCATTTCGCTTCAGGCACCGATTGCCAAGCTGACGGTTTCTTCTTTAATCCACCAAACGACCTTCAATTTGAGGTGCCTTTTCACGCGGGTTCAATTCCATTCTTCTGCGACCCATTCTGTAACGCACAAGGTGTCATCCATGTCGACACTGGTGGCGACACGCTGCATGTGCCTAAAGAACACGCGACGATTGCTAGTGCCATCGACGCCGCAAACGACGGCGACCTTATTCAGATTGCCTCTGGTACATACTATGAACACGACTTACAACTATCCGCAAAAGCCATCACAATTCGGGGTGAGTTGAATGCTGATGGATTGCCTGCCGTCACGATTGACGCGCAGCAAAAAGGCCGCGTGCTTACGTGCACTGGTCCTGCGGCCGCTCGGCCATTGATTGAATCCATCGCTTTTACAGGAGGCGCAATAGCTGGCACAGGTGGTGCATTGGTCTGTGATGCAGAATGGCTTTTGGTGCGAAATTGCACTTTCATTGGTAATCAATCTTTTATCAAAGGCGGCGCGATTTACGCATCTTGTAACCCGAATCCACCAATGGGTGGGCCCGGACCATCATTCGCTGGGTGCACGATTACCGGAAATACTGCGGCCATTGGTGGTGGTGGCATTTTTTCTTCGAACAATCGAGCTCAACTACGCCACTGCATCGTCGGTCAGAATTCAACCGAATCGGGTGCTGGCGGTGGTGTTAGCTTCGCCGGAAAGGTTGGTGGAGGCATGTCGGTCTATTCCAGCATTGTCTGCGGTAATTTCCCAGATCAGTTAGTAGGCGTTTGGCCAGATGATGAGAGCTGTGTTGCTGGCACATGCCAAACTGATGATGACGGCTCTCCGATTGGTTGCCAAATTGACGACGACGGTATTCTGTATGTTCCAAGCGAATACGAAACCCTAGCGAGTGCTTTTGCTACCGTTATCGAGGGCAATACCATTGTCATCGAAGCAGGCACGTACCTACTCGAAGAATCAGACGAACTCTATGCAAAAGGCATGTCGATTTCAATCATCGGTGAAACGAATGCCGATGGCACGCCCGCTGTCATCATTGATGGGCAGGGCGCTGCTTATGGTATAGGCATTGGCTATGGCGACGGTACTAGCGTGATTGAGAATTTGCATATCACACGATGTTTGGATCCGATCGTCCTGCAGGGGTGCGTTGCAAACGTGACGAATTGCGTCATTCAAGAGTGTTACGCCTATTACGGTGCAATCGTTTGCAGTAGTACCATAAGCGAACTGAAAAATTGCGTCATCACTGGCAACCAAGGTACATTTTGTGGTGGCGTGCAAGTCATTGACAATGCTGGCGCTGCAACTTCGCTGACCATGATTGACTGCGTCATCGAGGGTAACTACGGGACCTATCCGTTTTACGCTGTTGGCGGCGTATCGCTGTACAACGGTCACACAGTCATGTCTGGGTGCAGCGTGCGAGACAATCAGGGTGGGGGTCTTGGCGGTGTGGGTGTGCTAGAAGATGCAACGGCGACCATTGTACATTCGACAGTGTGCGGAAACATTGGTTATGACTCCGATCCGACACAGGTGTACGGTGAATACACTGACAAGGGCGGAAACACCATCTCAGAAGAATGCCCAGTTGCGTGTGCTGGTGATATTGATGGTGATGGTGTGATAAATGTGAATGACTTGCTCATGCTCATCGGTGCATGGGGCACATGCGATGGATGCCCAGAAGATATAGATGAAAACGGCGTGGTGAATGTCAATGATTTACTCATTGCAATCGCGGCGTGGGGTACTTGTGAATAATAATTATGGAGACAAGATGAGGCAGACACTTTTAACAACAGCGTGCATATTGACAATTGGTACGTTTTGCGTTGCGGAAACGTACACAATCACAATTGATGAAACATCGATTACACCTGCAACTCTTGAAGTAGCGCCAGGAGACATCATTGTGTTTGACTCACCTTGCGCAACGTCGATTTCAACAGGTCAATTGTGTACACCGGATGGCATTTACTCGGGCGGAAGTTATCCGCCAACATGTAATGGGTTCCAATGGACAATCCCCGAACTTGCTTCGTGCGAGTTGCCTATCTATTCTCATTGGCTTGCAGATGGTTGTCATGAAGATCGCACAGCAGTCGTTTCAGTAGTCAATGGAAAAACGATGAGTGTCCCAAGTGAATACCAGACAATTGGTGCTGCCATCGCAGCAGCTGAGTCAGGGGACCGAATCAAGATTGCAGCGGGGACTTACTATGAGTATGACTTGTCAATAAAGTTAAAAACCATAACGCTCGAAGGTGAGATGAACCCTGACGGTTCGCCAGGTGTAATCATTGATGCTCAGGGGCAAGGTCGAGTGTTTGAACTCATCGGGGGTGGGCCTGAACCGGGAGAACCCGGATTCGTCATTGTTGACAATATCGTGATGACCGGCGGTGTGTCAAAAGGAAATGGCGGCGCTGTATCAATTCAAAACTGCAGCCCCATCTTCCGTAACTGTGAAATGACACACAACGCGAGTGCGGGCAATGGTGGCGCAGTGTATGTGTCGACACAATCTAAAGGCGAACCATGGGTTGAGACAAACCCATTGTTTGTGTCTTGTACGTTAAGCGAAAACGAAGCCCAGAACGGTGGCGGCATGTATGCGGACAATGCAGAGATTGAGATGTCCCACAGTTTGGTTGTTTACAACACTGCTAGTGATGAAATCGGCGGGATCTACCATATTGGCGGTGGACTGTCAGAAATCAATGACTCAATCATATGTGGGAACGCGCCCGGTCAATTCTATGGTGCAGTTGACGCAGACGATTCTTGCACATTTTCGCAGTGTTTAGATGAAGATGGTGATGGAATCGTCGATGGTTGCGAGGCGGGAGACAAAGACGGAATCTTGCATGTGCCAGGCGAATATCCAACGCTTGAAATGGCGTTCTTTGAAGTATCTGATGGCGACACAATCATGATAGAAGCGGGGACGTTTCATCAACATGGTGTTGACGAGTTATGGTTGGAAGATATTTCAGTCTCAATCATTGGGGCAGTCAATGAAGACGGTAGCCCTGCGACCATCATTGATGGTGCTGGCAGTAATGATATTAACTACATCACGCTTATTGGCGAAGGCGAAGAATCCTTTGTGGTTGAAAACTTGCATGTTCGGAATTTCTCAGGTGTCGGTGGTGGCATGGCAGTTGGTTTTTGCGAAGCTATCATTAAAAATTGCATCTTTGAAAATAACTATGGCCAGACCTCAGGATTGTTTCTATCCAACGTGCAGGGCAAAATTGAAAATTGCAAAATGCTAAACAATAATCATTATTTCATTGGTGGCGGACTCGTTTGTAATGACTCCTCTGGCGCTACGCCTATGGATATTGATGTTATCGACTGCGTGATTGAGCAAAACTCAGGCGGCATTCGACTGATTAACGATATGAATGGAAGCACAGTCAACCTTATTGGTTGTTTGGTGCGATACAACTCTCCGGGCATCCAAGCGCCTGGGTGGTGGACCTTGACGCTCACTGATACAACCGTGTGTCAAAACTCAAATTCAGAACAAATCATCGGAGACTGGATAGATAACGGTGGTAATACCGTTTCGACTACGTGCCCGCCGGATTGTCCCAGTGACATTAATGGTGACAACGTAACGAACGTCACTGATCTTCTGCTCATCATCGCCGCGTGGGGAGAATGTGGTGATTGTCCAGAAGATATTGATGATAGTGGAAGTGTGAACGTAAGCGACTTGCTTTTAGCAATTGCTGCGTGGGGAGATTGCTAAATGAATAAACTTCTCATTACTTGCAGTTCAATTTTACTAGCAACTTCGTCTGTTTCATTTGCAGACACGATTTATGTACCATCTGATTATGAAGAAATTCAAGATGCAGTTGATGCCGCAGTAGATGGCGACATGGTCCACATCTCAGCGGGTACATACGAGTTTGATGGAACCGGAACTGGGACGACTGTGTACATATTAGAGAAATTGATTACGCTTCAGGGCGCAACCAACAAGGATGGAACACCCGCTGTCACAATTAATGGAGTTGAAGGCAGTGACGGATCGGTTCCACAAGGATTGGGGATTTATGGAACCAATGGCAGTGTCCATATTGAAAATATACGCGTAGTCAATTGCTATGGGGGACTGAGACTTTATGAGTGTGGTGCTGGCGTCACGATTGCAAATTGCGTCTTTGAGAGCAATTTCGTTGGAGGGGGGATGCAGGATGCGCAAGCGACACTTACCAAGTGCGTCTTTCGTGACAATCAGGGAATTACAGGCGGCATCCAGATTGACGCATATAGTGATGGCTACACAGAAATTTCATTTATAGATTGTGTCATTGAAAACAATAGTGGAGATTTCGGTTCGTATCGTGGAATCGGTGGCGTGCTCGTTGCCGATGCAACGGTATCAATGCAAGGGTGCACTGTTCGTGGCAACCTCGCTTGGAGCGACAATGGCACAGCAATTGGTGGTCTATGGATTCAATCAGGTGGACAAGTATCACTCAGTGATACAACCGTCTGCGGTAACTTTGGAGATGACACGCCTGGGCCACAGATCATTGGGAACTATGTCGACAAGGGTGGCAACACAGTCGCTGACGATTGTCCAACTGATTGCGTAGAAGATATAAACGGCGATGGCACAGTAAATGTTTCAGACCTTCTGATGCTCATCGGTGCGTGGGGCCCATGCGATGGATGTGCAGAAGATTTAGACAACAGCGGCGAAGTGAACATCAGTGATTTGCTGACAGCCATTGGCGCTTGGGGAACTTGTGAATAAAGGAAGTGTGATGAAAAATTTACTATGTGCAACAATCATTTTGACAACCACAGCTGTTTTTGCAGATATTGAAGTAAAGCAAAAACCAGCGAATGGCTTGGCGGGCATTGCAGAGTTCCATGAACATGTGCACGGTGCAAATTGCGTGTCAGCTAAAGACAGGGCAAACATGCGGCGAGGTTTACAATCGTACATCAGAGATTTTGGACCTTTGTCTCAAGCAGGAACTTATGTCGATGATCGTAAGTACCCATTCTTCCCTGTTGGGGCAAGAGAATGGGAAGACCTCATCATGTCAAACTATGTTGACTTGAATCCTGAAGAGGATGCGCATCAAGCGTGGGATTGTGGAAGTTATTCGTATGATGGGCACAAAGGCATTGATGCGTTAATCTTTACGTTCGAACATCAGTCTGTAGGCGTGCCAATTGTTGCGCCGCTCGATGGAACGGTCTACATGACGCATGATGGTGAGCCCGATCAAAACACAGTTTGGGATCCAGACACTGCGAGCAATTATGTTGCAATTGACCATGGGCAGGGACGCTATGTGTGGTACTTGCACATGAAACAAGGGAGTGTCAACGTTGAAGTTGGTCAAGAAGTAAAGGCGGGCGAACAAATAGGGCTCGTTGCTTCGAGTGGCTATAGCAACTGGCCACACTTGCATTTTGAATCATGGGTGCCAAGCGGTGTTGAAGATGAGTGGGTGAATTACGAACCATATGCGGGTGATTGCAATGTTCAACCAAGTGGTTGGCTCAATCAAATTGCTGTACCAATTGGAGCTGAATGTAAAGAGTTCGGTATAACAACAGCGAACCTTAATGATTTCTTTGAAGACGAAGAATACATGTGGCATCCTCCGCTTGAGGGTTACATCCCACTTGATAATGATGGCGTGTGGATGTGGACAATTGCAACTGATATTGGTCCATTTAGCAACTACCGCATGCGGTTTTATGATCCAAATGGCGTCTTGCAACATGACTCGGGTACGAACTGGCTTAACTCTTCATGGACATCCTACCGGTTCTTTGTCACTTGGTTTTACTGGGATTTTTCTGAACTGAATACGATTCCCGGAACATGGACAGTTGACATGATTGTGAATGGGGATCCATACTTAAACTTTCCAATGACAATTGTGACGCCGGAAGATCCAACACCAAACCGCGTGCCAGAGCCAATCTCCGCAACAATCGCACCGTACTTTCCAACAGTTGATGACACATTGACGTGTAGCGTGCTGACTCCAGGTGCACTTGATGATCTCGACTGGGATTTAGTTCGCTATGAATACACGTGGTCAGTTGGCGACAACATCTTGCGTCAAGTTGAATCAGCAGGTCTTGCTGATCATCTTCCGCGACTTGAAGTGTGTCCAGGTGCTGTGTTGACATGTACAGTTGTGCCATCTGATGGAACTGCTAGCGGCGAACCATTTGTCGTCACAAAGCGACTTGAAGGTGTTTCTCATGGTGATCTTAACTGTGATGGTGTCATCAATGTAAGCGACTTGCTTGCGCTCATCGCGCAATGGGGCTCCTGTGAAGAATGTGGCGGTGACTTGAACGACAACGGTGTTGTCGATGTGAATGACCTTCTCATTCTGATTGCATATTGGGGATAACAAAAAAGGGTTGAAACTCTTCTCTCAACTTTAGGGTCTGGCACACCGGCGAGTGCCAGCCCCTTTTGTTTTCCCCCAAACATAGGGTCAGACCCCGTACCAGACCCCGGACCTGGTACCCGACCTGCCCCCAAAGTCATAAACAATTGGCGTTTTTAGTGCGTGAAGGCGGTTTTGATGATGTCCTCAAAAAAGGGTCTGACCCCGGACCTGGTACCGGGTCTGACCCTTTGTGGTTAGAGGCCCCGTTTGACGGCTTCGACAAGATCGTCAATTTCAGTTTCGGTCATTGGCGTAGAGAGGGCAGCGGAGCAAGTGTTAATCATCAAGAACCCGCTCTCAAACAAGTGGTCAAGGAGTTTTTTGAGTCGCACGTTTTCTTCTTCTGTGAGGAACGCTTCGCGGAAGTTCATCGGCACATCCTTTTTCATGTGGATGCGTAACATCGAACCAGCACCAGTGACGCACGCATGAGCGCCAGTTTCTTGAATGGCGTCTTCAATGCCTGTGCGCGCGCGAAGGGCAAGCGTGTTAAGACGAGCCACTGCATCTCGGTCAAACTTCTTCATCGCAGTTAAGCCAGCAGTCAATGTGATTGGATTTGCTGAAAAGGTTCCCGAATGTGGAAAAAGAAGCGGCGTGTTCTTCGGGTTCATCACATCCATGACATCACGCCTTCCTGCAATCGCTCCAACAGGGAAGCCGCCCCCAATTGCTTTCCCCATTGCAGTTAAGTCAGGGGAAACAGCATACTGTTCCTGAAGACCGCCATACTCACTACGGAATGTAATCACTTCATCAAACACAAGAAGCACATCATTGTGCATTGTCCACTCGCGAAGCGCTTCAACGTATTCAGCATCTGCTGGCCTTAGTCCAATGCGATGAGGCATAAGATCAATAAGAACGCACGCAAGTTCGTCTTTGTGTTTTTCAAGAATGGCGATAGCGCGCTTACTATCATTGAACGGAATCACGGCAACATCATCAAGCGCGCCTTGAGGCGTGCCATGTGCAACCGGAACACTATTTGGCGAATCAACGTCACCCCAATCTCCGGGGGTTGGTGTTTGGCTGACCTCTGCATAATCGTACTGGCCGTGGTATGCGCCTTCAGCTTTTGCAATCATTGACTTACCTGTAAATGCTCGCGATGCTTTTAAGCATGCCATGATTGCTTCTGTTCCAGAATTGACGAAACGGCATTGTTCAAACGAATCATTTCGTGAACATAAGTGTTCTGCGTACTCAACTTCAATCTCAGTTGCCATCGTGAAAGCCGAGCCACGTTGAAGTTGTTCAGTCACTGCAGTGACGATGTCAGGGTCAGCATGGCCATGAAGGAGCGATGCCATGTTGTTTGAACAATCAATTCGCTCAACGCCATCTAAATCTGTAATCACACAACCCTTGCCAAATGCAGCGTAGGGTTGAGGCGTCCGAAGCACAGTGTTTCGACTGACGCCACCCGGCAAAACATTTAAAGCTCTCTTATAAAGTTCGTCACTTCGCGTCATGATTAGTCTTTCATTGGAAGCAGGGGTGCATCCGTTCGTTCTTGCACATACTCAAAGTCAACGCCAGGGCTCAATTCCACAAGACGGAATCCTTCATCGGTGACATCAATGACTGCAAGGTCTGTGTAAATGCGATTGACAACACCAACACCAGTGAGTGGGTAGGTGCACGATTCAACAAGTTTCGGCTCGCCATTCTTTGTAGTGTGTTGCGTTAAGACATAAATTGATTTCACCCCAGCAACTAAATCCATTGCGCCGCCAACCGCAGGGATTGCATCGGGCGCGCCAGTCGACCAGTTTGCCAAATCGCCTTCTTTTGAAACTTGGAGTGCTCCAAGAACACATAAATCAAGATGCCCGCCGCGAATCATTGCAAAACTGTCTGCGTGATGAAAGTATGCAGCCCCTTGAAGTGCTGTGACCTGTTTCTTACCTGCATTGATGAGTTCGGGGTCGCCTTCACCTTCCTTAGGCGCGGGACCCATCCCGAGGAGGCCATTTTCAGTGTGATAGATAAACTCTCTGCCTTCAGGAACATACTTTGCAACAAGTTCCGGAATGCCAATGCCTAGATTGACATATGAACCCGAAGGGATATCTTGAGCAAGTCGTTTTGCCATGTCATCTCGTGATAAGGCGCTCATGGATAACTTGCTCCTTCTGCAACAAGTGCGGATTCAAGAAGTGGTTCACATACTTCCACGACTTGTTGTACAAAAATGCCGGGAGTGACAATCGTTTCAGCATCAAGGTCGCCTGCGGGAACGATGCGTTCGGCTTGGACCACAGTAGTGTTTCCAGCCATCGCCATAATCGGCGCAAAGTTTCGCGCGGTCTTGTTGTAGATGACATTGCCATATGTGTCTGCAACTTTGCCCTTAATGAGTGCAAAGTCTGCAGTCAGACCATACTCAAGTACGTATTGCTTATCATTGATTGTTCGCGTCTCTTTGCCATCCGCAAGTGGCGTGCCAAACGAAGCTGGGGTGTAAAACGCGGGAATGCCTGCGCCTCCTGCACGAATGCGTTCCGCAAGTGTCCCTTGTGGGACGAGCTCAAGTTCAATGTCGCCTTCCTTGTAAAGCTTAGGGAAGACAGTCGAATTCGCCGTCCTCGGGTAAGAGCAAATCATTTTGGCAACGCGTTTTTCCTTGATGAGCGCAGCAAGCCCAACTTCGCCACTTCCGGTGTTGTTATTAATGACGGTTAAGTTCGTCGCACCTAAATCAATGAGCGCATGAATGAGTTCAATCGGACTGCCTGCTTCGCCAAAGCCGCCAATCATGACGGTATCGCCATCGCGAATTCTCGCAACGCCTTCTTGAACGCTCTCGATTTGTTTCGTTAACATTGACCGCACTGATTGATCGGTGGTGCTTCAAGGACATCACGCACGCGGTCATAATCATAAAGCCCAGCTTCATCGAACAAGACGCGGTCTTCGTAATCGTCAAACCATATTGCATCAGGATTGCGACCGACGATGCACACTTTGCCGCGAAGTTCTGCGCCTGCTGCATTCCGCAAAAGTTTCATGATGACAACACCATTTTCGCTTCCTTTAAGACCAGGAATTGGTTCATTTGTCACTGCGGCAACTTCGGTTTTTCCAAGGTAGTGCGTGATTGAAAGTCGAGCGTGAGTTTCAACGCCTGACAATCCTTTTTGTGAATCATTGAGAATCTTCCACGCTTCTTCAATTGGAACATTGAATGCGCGATGCGCAATAATGTCGCGACCGCAGAAGAAGTAGTGGTTTTCAGCACCAACTCGCTTTAATGCTCTCTGCATAATGCGGAGCTTGTCGGAGTCATCATTGATGCCCTTAATAATTGGCGATTGGTTTTCAACGCTAATCCAGCCCCGCGATACAAGACCTTTCATGGCTTTGTCGGTTTCAGGAATCCATTTGTAAATGCCACTTTCATCTTGAATGTAATTGCCGTCTTCATCTTTCGCAAGGAATTCGTCTGGGTGATTGAAGTGGAGCATGTACCGAAGCCCAACTTCTGGATATGTCGCATGCCAGTTGTCGAGCATCGTCAAGAGTGACTCATCAAAGCGCTCTGGGAAGAATGCCATTTCCTTTGTGCCGACACGGATTGATTCGATGCCTGCCTCAGCAAGAGCCGCGAGCCACTCAGCAAGTTTCTTGTTGTTGAGAACCATTGCGTCTCCACCAGACAAAAGTATCTCGCGAAGTTTTTCTCGTCCAGTTTCTGGATGGATGCCACCATTGTCTGCGACTTCTTTGTTGTGTTTATGAATGTACGCAACAATGTCTGGGATTTGGGCAAGCCCTTTCTTTGCGACTGTACCATCATGCCGTTCAACTTCTTTACGAGCGATGAGTTCTTCGCGATAACAAAACCTGCAGTGCGATGAACACGTGGAAATGACATACATCAATCCCATTTCATACTTGTGAAGGAGACCCTCAACAGGGGAGTAGTCCATTTGGTAGCCAGGATCTTCACTGCCAACAAGGTCTGCAGTTTCATCTGGCTTCGCTTTCACGATGTTCTTGATCGCTTCACTGTTTTTTGCAATGTTAAAGTAATGCCTTGTGAGTTTGACTGGCATGCGATGCTCGACGTCTCGCTCTGTATCTTGCAATACTTTGAGGGCTGTAATTTCGCCTTCTGTGTAAAACGATTGCATGTCTTCATCAACTTTCTCGTTGAAGAATGGCTTGAGCCCGTTAACAATTTCCCGTTGGTACTTTGGGGATTCAACGGTATCGAGAAATGCTTGTTCACGTTCAGTCGGTTCATATTTGTTTGGCATATTGGTGTTCTCTGTTAATCATTATCGGTCATTGCATTTACTGTAACGAATGATACAATATTATATCGATAATGTAACATACAGAACAGAGGAAGTCCACTTTTGACCATAAAAAATCTCATTGCAACTGCGAATACGCGGCTTACGCCTACTGATAGGCGTATTGCTGAGGCGGTTATGAACGATCCGACGCTCCTCACGTTTGGGACAGTTTCAGGGCTTGCTGAGCATGTTGGCACGAGTCCACCTTCAGTTGTCCGGTTCGCGGTAAAGCTTGGGTTTGATGGTTTTACAGAATTGCAACAGCATGCCCAAAGCGAACTATCTGAGCAAGTCATCAGTCCAAGCCAGCGAGTTCGGCAACATGGTGATGGTGAAACGCAGCACTCAATTGAACGTGCGATGCACCATGCTTTTGAAGCGCTTGGCAGTGAATCGCTTTCAAAGATGGCGATGCCAATAGTCAGTGCGAATCAAGTGATTATTCTTTCGGGAGAGACGTCGATGGCAGGGGCGTACGTTTTGCAAAGCGGTCTTTCGATGATTCGTTCAGATGTGCGGCTTGTTGAAGAGCACGCTACTGGAAGAGATTTATGCGGCGCAAAAAAAGGGGATGTCGCAGTTGTGTTCGATTTTACTCGCTACAGACGAAACTCGATTCGTGCTGCCCAAACGCTTGCTGAGCATGGTGTAACAATCATTGCGGTGACGGATAGTCCGTTGTCGCCGCTTGCTGAGTTGACTGAACTTCGTTGTGAGTTAACCATCCCTGCGGTTGGCCCGTTTGATAGTGCGGTGCCTGCAGTGATTGCAGCTGAACTTATTGTGTCGAGAGTAGTTCAAGAAATGCGAGACGAAGCCCGCGAGCGAATCGATAAACTCGAAGCATTCTGGCAAGCGACTGATACATTCCTTGCATACAAGCCTAGGAAACAAAGTAGCGATGACCGAGCGTGATCGATGCTAGCTGTCACTTGATCCTGTTTGGAACTTTTGATGTACTTTCTAAACGCAAAATAAAAAATGAAACCAATCAGTGACGAGATGACTATTGATGGGTCTCCTTCTAGTCCAGACAAGCTGAAGACAATAAATAGTAGGAACCATGCAACTGCGATGCAAAGGACAAAGAATAAGAAGTCTTTCATAGTTTCAGTTTACCACTTACACAGTGCTGAGTGTTTAACTATTCGCCTTTAAGAATCATATACATACTGGGGACAAGAGCCACTGCTAAGGGAATGCCTAGGAAAAGCCCGGGCAAGAAACATGCAATCGTGCTTACAAATGCAATGATGAATGCAGAAAGGGGTGCAAGCCAGATGTTGATCATTCCGCCCCTTTGTGCGAGTTCTCTTCCACGCGCAATGGCTTGCTTTTTGTCAACTACATTTTCTGTTGGGTCCAGTGCGGCATACATTGCCCACGGTGACCAAAAATATATGAATATGAATGCTGCAAAAAGAAGTATGCCCCCAAACACTCTAAGCAATGGTTTCTGATGCTTGTCAAGGTCCTTCATTTTCTCATCAAGTGTAATTGCGGTTGCTTCTAAATCAGCAACGCGATCGATGAGAGGTTTTAAAGATGCTTGTTCATCTGTACTGTCTGCATTGTCCTTTTTCTGCGCTTCATCCAGCTTGCTTTTTGCAACCTCAAGTTGTATTGCAGTGCTAATTGATTTTGGAATCATCTGTAACTGAGCAGTGCTGTTTGCATTGCCTAAATCATTGAGAAACTGTCCAGGTAACATGCAAAGTTGTGTCAGAATCGCAATCGTAACGATCGTCCCGTATGCGCCTTTCTTTGCACTTTCTCCATTTCGCTTGGATTTAAC
>JAERSY010000054.1 GCA_016845245.1 Phycisphaerae bacterium | reverse complement strand
CATGTGTGAAACATCAAAGAGTCCACCACTTTGCCGGACTTGGTGGTGCTCATCGATGATTGAGCCGTAATGCAGTGGCATGTCCCAGCCAGCGAAGTCGACCATCTTTGCACCTTCTGAAAGGTGGTAGGCATGGAATGGGGTCGTTTGGAGTGTTTGTGCGTTTGTCATCACTATCCCTTTACATTCTGAGGGCATACATTGTACTTCCTATCTCTATTGAGGTTGTGAGCAGGTGCACATGGCGGTATCCTTCCATGACGAATGCGTCTCTTTTCAACACTTATCATCATCCTGATTTCGCTGATCGCATCAACTGCCGAATCAGGAACGCTCCAAGACAGACGCGTCTCTGCGATTCTGTTTGAAGGTCTCGACAGGGTGACCGAGCAGCGGATCGAAAACCTCATCCAATCAACGGTCGGGCAGCCCTATGATTTTGAGCTCGTCGAGGGTGATGTGCACACACTCAACCATCTTGGCGAGTTCAATTATGCGACTGCTGACGTTGTGCTCCAAGAAGATGGCACCGTGCACATTTTTTACATTTTTAGAGAGCACCAAATCATCACAGAAGTTTCTGTCGTCGGAAACTCAATGATTAGCGATAAGGAATTGCTTGCAGTGACTCCAGTGATGGAGGGGCTTGGTCGCGATGAAGATGCAATTGATCGCGGCAAAAGAGCAATCATGGACTTGTACAAGGAACGAGGCAACTACCTCGTTGAAGTCGTTCCTGACATCGTGGTCTATGGAAAAGATGTCGACGAGTTTACGGGTCGCCGAATTGACGAGTCCGCTGTTGTGATTTATCAAGTCATGGAGGGGCCAAGAGTTCGCGTCAAAGCAATTTCATTTGCAGGAAACAACTCCTTTTCGGATGATGAGTTGCTTTCAGAGATTGACTCAAACATTTCAATCCCGTTTTTCAGACGAGGTGAGTTGAACGAGCAAGTCCTCCAAGCAGATGTTGATAGTTTGCGGCGTTTCTATCTCAATCACGGTTTTAGAGATGTTGAAGTCTCATACGAAAATCCACTCAGCCCAAACGACAAAGAAGCGAAAGTCATCTTTCTTATTGAAGAAGGCCCCCAATATTCAGTTGGTGGATTTATCGTTGAGTTTGAAACTGTCGGAAACCTTGAACCAGTATTTACTGCTGAGCAAATCCAAGGGCTCATTCCGCTGAGAGTTGGGGACGTCTATCGTGACGTTGACGTTCGACTAGCCATTCAAAAGATTAATGATGCGTATGGCGTGCTTGGTCGAACCATTGAAGTCGATCCAAGTCAGCAAGCGGTTGACCGCATCAAGCAAAACATGTTTGGTGGTGGCGGGTCAATTCAACAAGATGTGGCCAATGCGGTGCCATACAGAGCAGAGCCCGGCTCCGCGATTGAGATTACGTTCAAAATCAAAGAAGGCGCTCCAACGAAGGTTGGTCTCATTGAAATCATGGGGAACAATGTCACCCAAGACAAAGTCATTCGCGGCCGAATCGGCCTTGAGCCAGGTCAACCCTTCAATTTAGCTGAGGCGCAGCGCTCCCAGCGCCGCCTCATTGATACGCGTCTCTTTTCAAATGTTCGATTGACGCCACAGCCAGAAGATCCAAACAACCCTGGTTACAGGGACTTGCTCGTCGAAGTTGATGAGACGCGAACGGGTGCAGTTGGGTTTGGTGTTGTCGCAGGCAGTGACTCTGGTGTAGTGGGTAACATCTCAATTGACCAACAGAACTTCGATGTCGCTGACGTGCCAGAAAGTTTTAGCGAGTTCATTCACGGCAAATCATTTATTGGTGCTGGGCAACAATTCCACATGGCCATTCAGCCGGGTGATGAACTCTTTTCTTATGAGATTGGGCTGACAGACCCTCGCTTCTTAGACACCGATTATTCAATCGGCGGCTCAGCAGGGTGGACGCAGCGGGTCTTTGAAGATTACACGCAAGAACAAACATCAAGCAGATTGTCACTTGGTCGAAAACTTGGTGACATTTGGTACGGCTCAGTTTCCCTTTCAGCGATGCGAATGAAACTGACAGACTTCAACGATAATGTTCCTCAGGAAATTTTTGATGATCGCGGACCAGCTTCATTGAATTCAATTGGTGTTTCTGTTTTACGAGACACGCTTTTCCCAAAGCAGAGACCACAAGAGGGCTCGCGAACAAAACTCACATTTGACCAGTTCGGTTTTCCCGGTGGTGACTTCTCGTTTAGTCGAGCTGAACTCAGATACGCCACGTATTTTGCACTCAACCGCGACTTCCTTAATCGCACGTCCACGCTGCGTATCGATGCGAGAATCGGTTACATCTTTGGCGGTACAGCACCGACGTATGAACGGTTCTACTATGGTGGCAGAACATTGCGGGGCTTCGATTACCGAACGGTTTCACCAAAAGGAACGCCAAGAGTTGCGGGCGGAAGCACCACTGTTCCAATCGGCGGCGACTTTGCAATGCTCTTCACTGCACAGTACGAGTTCCCAATTGCTGACAGATTCCTCGCAATGGTGCTCTTTTGCGATACTGGCACGGTCACAGATGACCCCGGATTTGATGATTATCGAGTCAGTCTCGGTACAGGACTGCGGCTTTACATTCCGCAGCTTGGAAATGTGCCCCTTGCGTTCGATTTCGGTCTGCCAGTGATCAAACAAGCCAACGATGTGAAGAAATCATTTAGTTTTAGTATCCAATTGCCCTTCTAATCGCGGTTTACTCCGCTTTGAAGCGGAATCTCGTACAATTCCCATTTACATAAACGCACGACTCAATCTAGAGGAATAACCATATGCCATCAGTCAGATATAAGCATACAGCAGTCATCGTTCTCGCCATCACACTCTTATCGATTGTGATTGGGTATGGCGCTGCAGCAACGACAGCGAGATTCAGACCACCAACTGTTGTCGTCACAGTCAACATCGGTCAAGTGTTGGTTGACCTTACCGAAAAGGCTGACGCAGAAGCGAAACTCCAAACCTTAATCACGAAGATTGAGAACGGTCTTAATGAGCGGCAGTCAAAAGTTGACGAACTGCGTGCAAGTTATGAGGAAGCCGCCGAAGCAGACAAGGAAGAAATTGGAGACTTGCTTGAACAACAAATGCTTGAAGGCGTGAGTTACCAACGTTTCGCAGAAGCACAGATTGATAATGAAAAATCACTGATGCTTAGAGACCTATACCTCAAAATCAAAAACTCCATTGTGACCATTTCAGAAGAGAATGGATATGACATCGTTCTCATTAGCGATGTTGAACGCGAGATTCGTTTTGCTCAAAACTCACAGGTCTCAAGAGAAGCACAAGTACTTGAACAAATTGGTTTTCAACGAGCTGTGTATACAAGCAGTCAAATTGACATTACTGAACAAGTCGTCACACACATGAACTTAGAGTGGGAAAAGCATACCAATAGGTAAACAAGGAAATTACATGCAAAGTCAAACAACACTTAGAACATTTAGCATTTTTGCGTTCCTACTCGTCGCAGTGATGGCATGGCAATCTCATGCGTTGAAACAACTCGCACCATCAGAGCCCGCTGTCGTCGTGAGTATTGACATCGAACGAGTCTTTTCTTCATTAGAAGAGCGCGCGTTTGAACTGGCAAAAGTGCAAGCGATTGTGAACGACATGGAGAACAAGTTGAAAGCAAGCCGTTCTCACATTGAAAGCTATGAACAAGAGTTTGAGTTGTATCAGCCGGGTTCAGAAAAATGGGATGAGCTCATTCAAGAACAACAACTTGCAGCGCTTGAATACGAATCACAAGTTGAATACTCCCGTAGACGTGCAGTTCGTGAAGAAGCGAAAAGCATGCGAAAAGTGTACGCGAGCATCAGAGCATCAGCAAAAGAACTTTCTAAACAACATGGTTGGGATTATGTGTTTGTCAATGATTCACTCGTTGCATTGCCAGACAACAACAATGTCGACATGGGCGCAGAGATTAGTTCACGACGTTTGATTTATGCAAACGAAACGTTCGATGTGACTGATGTCCTCGTTGAGCATATGAACGCAGAGTTTGATGAAATGGCTGTGCGTTAACGACTCATGCCAGAGTTCACACTCCAACACATCGCAGAGGCAACGAACGCAACGATTGAAGGTAATCAATCGCTAGTGTGTTCTGGAGTCGCTTCCCTTGAAGAAGCAAGCGAAGGCGATGCCACCTTTATGGTGAATGCAAAGTTCGCCAAGTTGTGGGCTCAATCAAAAGCAACAATTGGCATTGTCCCCACTGGGGTCACGGTAGAGGGCCATGATGGAGCGACTCGAGCACTCCTGCGTGTTGAAGATGCAGACTTAGCCATCGCGACAGTTCTTGAGATGTTCATGAAGCCGATTGAATTGCCCGAAGCGGGAATTCATCCGAGCGCTGCGATCTGTGAAACGGCCACCCTTGGCAAAGATGTTTCAATTGGTCCAAACGTTGTCATTGGCAAAGATGTGACGGTTGGTGACGGCGTCAAACTGTGTAGTGGCGTTCACCTCGGCCGAGGTTCGAGTGTTGGGTCAAACTCGGTGTTGAGAACAAGCGTAGTTATTGAACATGATTGTGTTGTTGGCGCTGATTGCATCTTGAACGCTCATGTCGTCATCGGCGCAGATGGGTTCGGGTATAGGCCGAGTCAAGCCAAAGATGGACTGACCAAAATACCTCATGTTGGAAATGTGGTCCTTGGCAATCGCGTTGAAATAGGCGCAAATTCCTGTGTTGACCGTGGTAAATTTTCAGCAACAAGCATTGGTGATGGCTCCAAAATCGATAATCTCGTCCAGATTGGGCACAACGTCAAAATAGGTAAAAATTGCGTCATTGCAGCCCATTGCGGCATCGGTGGTTCAGTCCAGATCGGGGATTGGGTACAGATTGCAGCCCAAGTTGGCATTGCGCCACACTGTAAAGTTGGTGATGGCGCAAAAATTGGCGCAAAAAGCGGGTTAATGCACGATATACCTGCTGGTGAAGAATGGCTCGGTGTCCCCGCTACGAAAATGAAAGATACATTGCGTCAATGGGCAATCGTCCGTAAAATGCCTGAACTCGCTAAACAATTGAGCCCTTCAAGTAAGCGTTAAACCCATTAGGGGTGGCATCTTAGGGCTCACGCTCAACCAATGACCCAATCTACTCATCAACACCAATCCCAGTCGACAACAACGAATGGATCGACCAAGCAGAGAACGCTTGCCAAGCCAGTGCATGTCTCAGGGCATGGCTTGTTGACTGGTGCAAGTGTAAACATGGAGATTGCACCAGCTCAAGCGGGTGAAGGGATTGTGTTTGAACGAACTGATATCGAACCGCCTGTCGTGATTCCCGCGACAATCGAGCACGCCGCAGATAAAGATCGAAGAACGACGCTTGAATCTGGGGATGTCACCATCGACACGATTGAACACCTCATGTCTGCGTTTGCAGGTCTGGGAATTGATAACGCCATAGTTCGATTGGATGGGCCAGAAGTTCCTTGCGGAGATGGTTCTTCACTTCTATTTGTTGAGCCAATTGAAAAAGCAGGAACAGTAGAGCAGGAGCATCCTCGAACAATCCTTCGAGTCACTGAACCTATTTGTCTCCAATCTGGAGACGCAATGATTGCCGCGTTCCCGACACATCAGCCGGGCATGCATGTGGTGTTTGACTTGGATTACGGTGATGCTTCGCACAGAATTGAACGGCAAACACAAGGGTGGAACAGTGAGAATGTGAGTTACTCGCAAGAAGTAGCACCGGCACGTACGTTCAGCTTGAAAGAAGAAGCAGAGGCATTGCAAGAGCAAGGCATGTGTACACACCTGTCACCTTCAGAAATGCTTGTGATTGGTGAAGATGGCCCGATTGATAATGCGTATCGTTTTGAAAACGAGCCAGCACGACATAAAATTTTAGACATCATTGGTGATTTGTATCTTGCTGGTGGTCACATCCAAGGCCGCATTGTTGCAAGCCGTTCTGGGCACTCACTGAACAGGCAGTTGTGTGCTGCAATCATGGAACAGCACAAAGCATCGAAGCGAAGAACATTGGCCTCAACCAGTTCAGAGATGAACGTGCGAGACATTCAGCGCATCATGCCACACCGGTACCCAATGCTTCTCGTTGACCGCGTGCTTGAAATTGATGGCGATGAAAAAGCAGTCGGCATCAAAAACATCACAATAAATGAGCCATTTTTCCAGGGGCATTATCCGGGAACTCCAATTATGCCAGGAGTGCTCATCGTTGAAGCAATGGCTCAACTTGGCGGACTGCTCATGAGCCGAAAACTTGAACACACAGGTAAAATCGCTGTACTCTTGAGTTTAGATAAAGTCAAATTGCGCCACCCTGTGACGCCTGGCGACCAGTTGATGCTTGAAGCATTTTCGCTCAAGGCGGGGCTGAGAACCGCAGCATTGCAGTGCCAGGCATTTGTTGGAACAAAACTCGCTGCAGAAGCGCAAATTCGATTTATGATGGTTGATGCGGAGCAAGAATAACGATGACAGAGACGCCAAACATTCACCCCACTGCCATTATTGATGCAAGCGCAACGATCGATGCATCTGCAGTGATTGGACCTTATTGCGTCATCGGTAAAGATGTTGTCATTGGCGCAGGGTCGTGCTTGTTGAATCACGTCACTGTTCAGTGCAATACAACAATTGGGTGTGAGAACAAAATATTTCCATACGCAGTCATCGGCGCAGACCCTCAGGATAAAAAGTATGCGGGGGAAGAAACAACCTTAGTGGTTGGTGATGAGAATGAAATTCGGGAGCATGTCACGATTCACCGTGGCACTGGGCAGGGTGGAGGCACAACCGAAATCGGCAATCGAAACTTGCTGATGGTTGGGACGCATGTTGCGCATGATTGCATGATTGGTAACGATATTGTGATTGCAAATCAAGTCATGCTTGCTGGCCACATTCATGTTGATGATTGCGCAACGATTGGCGGCGGCGCAGGAATCAATCAGTTTTCAAGAATCGGTCGCTGTGCATACGTCGGGGGTCTCGCACGGATTACAAAAGACGTTCCACCTTACATGATCGTGGAGGGAACTCCTGCAGAAGCAAGAGCCGTAAACGTTGTCGCGATGTCTCGCAGAGGGTATTCAGATTCTGAGATTGATGCGGTCAAGGATGGGTTCAAACGAATCTTCAAAGAGAACGGCGCTTCATTTGAAGAACGAATTCAATCACTTAGTGAATCGTATGCAGATTTAGAGTGTGTTCAATGTTTGTGCGAAGCTATGCGGTCATCTGCTACTGGTAAACATGGTCGTTCAAATGAAAAGGTGAAAGCAGCGACGTAATCTCGCGTCGGAGTTAGTCGTCGTCATCGCCGAGCATGTACTGCTCGAATTCATCATCATCGTCGTCGTCTTCAACATCTTCCCCAACCTCATCTTCTTCAGCGGGCGCTTCTTCATCTTCTAGGTCGGGGTCGATTTCAGCAGGTGTGCTTTCTTCCTCGTCCATTTCGTCCTCATCATCATCTTCCCAGTCCATCGTTGGCATGGGTGTAGGTAAGACAGCGACAGCGCTCGATGTCGTCATTGCAAAATCGGTTGAATCAAATGGGAATCCATGAGTCTCAAATGTTGCGGGTTCAAATGACATGTTGCAAAACTCCAAGTGATAAAAAACAAACGTACTTTGCGTATTGATATCAATTTGACGAAAAAAGTCAAGTAGAAGTCGCTTTTTGACTCAAAAAAATACATTTCTGGGAAAAAATGAAATTAACAGTGGACGATGGGGGTTATCGGGTCGACCCTTACATCGTTGGGGGAGAACGAATGCAAACAATGACCCAAACTCAAACTAGTGAAAATAAACGTGCCGAACGAGTGACATGGTTGCTTGGCGGCGTCGTTGGATTGAGCTTAGCAGATCTTGCGCTCACTCTTTCCTATCTGACATCTGTCGGCATGAGTGAGGGGAACCCAATTGCACTCTGGCTTCTTGAGACAACGCAATCAATCTGGCCACTTGCTGTGTACAAGTGCATCACCGTTGCGGTTTGCGTCATTCTTCTTTACAAAACTCGCTTTAAGCGGGAGGGTGAACTTGCCACATGGAGCGCGTTCTTCATCATGATGGCGTTGACAATTTGGTGGAATCAGTATTCAAGGTATCAACCAAATTTACCCGTCGGTGAAAATCACATCGTCCTCATTGATGGTCAGTTGTATCAGCCCTACAAAAATCATCAACAAACAGTTGTCATGAAATAAGATTGATACGGAGGTTCGGGAGTGAGCACGCCCGCTCATTGGTATAGTAGACATATGCTTTTACGCATTTGTATTCTCTTTGCTGCATCTGTTGTGGTGGGCTGTTCAACGAGGGCTCCAATCACGACATATAAACATTCGCTCGCCTCGAGCAGTTCAGACGAGGCGATTGCCATCGATGCTGTGTTTCATGTCAGCAACACCAATGATGAGCCCATCGAGCTGCTTCTTTACGAGTACGCCGTCTCCGTGAATGGCAATCGTGTCTTTGAAGGATTGCACGAAGCAAAACTAACCGTTCCAAGATGGTCAATCATTGAAAGCCAGTTGCCAATTGTCATTCCAATCGAGTATTTCGGCTCAGATATCACTGAGTGGCAACTCTCTGGCACACTGTCATACGTTGAGTCAGATGCGTTTGCAGACACCCTTCGAAAAGCAGGATTGTCGAAGCCGTCAACTTCGATCAGAGCTCGCGATACATTTGGTGCAATCCGCGCAGAGTGACTTTTCGATTGAACACGCTCGCATAATCGGAACGAAAATCACAACACAACCCAGTTCATGATACCGGTGTGAAGGGTGAGAACCGCACTGCCGATGTCGTGAGCATGGACATTCATAGGATTATCAAAGAATCAAGTGAGAAAGATGCATCAGACATCCATCTCGTCGCGGGGGAGAAGCCGATGCTTCGTGTTGACACAGGGCTCACACGTATGGACATGCCTGAACTTAAGGCAGAAGACATGCATGCATTTCTCAACAAAACCCTCAATCAAGCCCAGAAAGAGACATTTGAACAGTTCCAAGATGTTGACTTGTCATGGGCAACTGATGATGCTCGCTTTCGAATGAATGCCCACTTGCAGCGCGGCGTTCCGGCGATTGCGATGCGAGCAATCAAAACCCAGATTCCACCGCTTGAGGTGCTTAACTTGCCGCCAGCAATTGCGCCGCTTGCAGACTTGCCTCGAGGGTTGGTGCTCGTCACTGGTGACACCGGCTCAGGCAAATCGACGACGCTTGCGTCACTACTTAATGAGATTAACAAAACGAAACAGAGGCACATCATTACGCTTGAAGACCCTGTTGAATACACATTCAAATCAGAGCAATGCCTTGTTGAACAACGTGAACTTGGTCGAGATATGCCAAGCTTCGCATCTGGACTCAAGCATGCGCTTCGCCAAGACCCTGACATCATTCTTGTTGGAGAAATGCGTGACTTAGAAACAGCATCGCTCGCGATTTCAGCAGCCGAAACAGGTCACCTCGTGTTATCAACGCTACACACAGTCAACGCATCGCAGACCGTCGAACGGATTATTGACATGTACCCCGCAAATCAGCAGGGACAAATCCGTTCTATGCTTGCCAATACACTCAAGGCAGTCGTCGCCCAAACGCTTCTTCCTAAGATTGGTGGCGGCATGGTTCCAGCAGTCGAAGTCTTGCTTTGCAACCCAGCCGTGCGGAACATTATTCGTGAATCAAGAACATTTGAGATTCCAAATGTCATCGAAACGAGTAGCCGCGCTGGCATGATGACTCGAGACGCATCAATTTCAGCACTTGTTTACAACGGCTTAGTCGATCGCGACATCGCGATTGCTAACGCTTCAGACCCAGAACGATTATCAATGACCCTCGCAGCATAAGGAAAACACAATGCCGACATACCGCTATGAAGTACAGAAAGAGAGCGGAGACATGTTGGTCGGACAGCTTGCTGCTGAGACAGCAACTGCTGCAGCTGCTCTATTGCAAGAGAAGGGCGGGCGCGTTGTTCGTCTCGTCCCATTGCAAGATGTCAGTAGCAGCGCAATGAAAAAGATTTGGGCATTCCTCAACACAGGGAATGGCCCGACAAATAAAGATGTCCTTGACTTTACAACACAACTTGCAGTGATGGTCCGTGCTGGTATCAGTTTGCGGGCAGCAGTTTCAGGAATCGCATCAAACGTCGCAAACAAAAAGTTCCAAGAGATTTTGATGACAATTCAAGAAGACTTGGAAGCGGGTTGCACGTTTTCAGATGCAATCGCAAAGTATCCGAAACTCTTTTCGCCGCTCTACGTCAACATGGTGAAAGCAAGTGAACTTTCTGGTTCGTTTGGACACATGCTTGACCGCATTGCAAAAATTATCGCGAGTCAAATCGAAACGAAAAAACAAATTGTCAGTGCGAGTTTGTACCCAGTCGTCATCGGCGTACTCGCAATGGGCGTCACGATTTTCCTTTTAACCTTTGTGCTTCCGCGTTTTGCAGGCGTGTTCGCAGGCAAGGAAGACATCTTGCCATGGCCAACCATGTTCCTGATGGGTTTAAGTGCATGGATGGTGCATTTTTGGTGGACCGTTCCAATCGCAACTGCAGTGTTGTCAGGGCTCATCATGGTTTGGAGCAAAACAGAGCGTGGAGGTCTTGTCGTTGACAAACTCAAACTCACAGTGCCCGTACTCAAACTCATGATGCGAGCGTTGTACATCAATCGTTCTCTTCAAACACTTGGCGAACTCATCAATGCAGGCGTTCCGATGCTTTCCGCACTTGAAGTGACAGGCAATGTGTCGGGAAACAAGCATTACAAAAAATTGTGGTGTGAAACGAGTGAAGGCGTCAGTAGTGGTGACAAAATCAACACGATTATCGAAAACTCAAAACTCCTTCCCAAGCCAGTTGTGCAAATGATTGCAGCGGGCGAAGAGTCTGGTCGCTTGGGTGACGTGCTTGAAGAAATCTCTGAGTACTACGACAGAGTGCTTAAAGATGCAATCAAAACATTCACGAGTTTGCTTGAGCCAATCATGATTGTATGCATGGGCTGCATCGTTGGCTTCATCGCAATGGCGATCATCCTTCCAATCTTCAAAATGAGTGCGGTGGTTTCAGGATGACGCGTAGAAAGACACCAATTCGTCGTGGGTTCTGGCTTGTTGAATCTGCAATCGCGATTGCAGTCATTGGCATCGGAATTGTTGCCGTCGCTGGTTCCCATCAATCATGGCACCAACAACAAGTGGTGTCAGATGAACTTGCAACTGGTATGCGTCTTGCGAAAGAAATTCGCGAGATGACGCTGATTCTTCCATCTTCAGATCCCGTGACGGGTACAGGGGTATGGGGCGTTGAAGGCGGCGAGTCACTGCCAGTCGACCTTGATGACTTAGATGATTTAGATGACGCTGTTTTTTCAGATAGCGATGGTAGCGGACCAATTGATGCAACGAGGGAACTCATTATTGGAATGGATGGTTGGGAACAACAGGTTACGGTCGAGTGTGTTGACCCATTTGACGTGATGCAATCCGTTCCAGACGGCACATCAGACACAATCAAGATTGAAGTCATCACACTTCATGATGGCAACGAAATAGCGAGGTTAGTATGGATAGCACCAAGATAAACAAACAAAGCACGAGACGCGGTTGGGCAACAATTCCAGCGCTTTTAATGCTCACAGTCATCGCTTCTGTCACTGCAGGTATTGCAGGTGTTTCGTGGTCAAACGTCCGAAGCGCACAATCGATGACTGCAATTGCAAAGGCGCAATCAGCAGCAGAGTCTGGTTTAACATTTGCAAGTCAACGATTGCTTTCCGAAGTTAATCGCTACATTATCGATCAAGGCGAAATCGATGTTGATTTAGCGGAGCGATTATGGAAAGGCACGTGGACTGCTGCAGACGGTTTCATTTCAGTACAACCGCCGAGTGATTATGTGATGGGCGCACCTTCTGGCAATGGCATCGTGCACAAACTGTTTGACGTGTATGACCAAATTGATAACCACTCAGTTGAGCTTGAGGTTGATGATGCGTTGTTGCCGCTCCTTCGAAACAATGACTTCCGGTTAGAACTCAAGCCAGTTGAGATGGATGATGATGCAACATTTCGAATTGCATACGAACTCATCGAAGGCGATACTGCTGTCGTCATCACAAGTGAAGGTGAAAGCGAAGGCATTTCCAGAACAATCTCGATGGAGTTCGACTTAGATAAACGCATTGACTATGCGGTCGTTGCGATGTCTCGTGTCATGCTCGGGAAAAACGTCATTGTCGATGGTCCTCTTGCAATGCGGTACGGCATCAATGCAGGTGAACTCAACCCACAGTTTGGAACACCACTTGTCATGAGAAATGATTTTTATGGCATCGACCCAGGTGTTCTCAATGGGCAAATTTCAGCGTACCAAGCGCTTGTCCTTGCAAACGATGTTGATGGTGATAACAAGTTAAGGCCGAGCCATCCAACAGAAGGTTCGGGATTAGGCGGCGCGCTTTTTGATTACGATGGCGATCAGTATGTCACGGAAATGGATTTGTTTTTATCACGTTTTGATAGTGATGGGAACATTGGTGTTGTGTACGACGCAGCACAAGCAGCAGCAGCGGGGCACAATGGACTCGTTCAAGAGTTTGGAGCAGATTTGCAACTTGCCGCACTCATCGATACTGCGAAAGCAGACAGAAACGGTGACGGCGTGATTGATTCCACAGATACTGAACTTGGTTACAACGATGGCATCATCAATGCGCTTGACCACTACGCAAAGGTGGATGGTCACATCGGCTTTGCAGTCGATGTTGCTGATTGGGAAGCGCAGACTGGTGATCAGTGGCAGTCAGATGTGAGTGGTGCGATTAACTCATCACTTGGTGAATCGTCAAGCCAGTTTGGATTGCCTGAGTCAGAGTTGTCTGAGCTGACACCATCAATGTTTGCTAACTCAACGTCATGGTTCGAAGGGGCATCGCTTGCGGGCGATCCTTTTGATGACCCTGCAGGGGGTCAAGTGCAACAAAACATCGCAACTGGCGGAAAACATTCGCCCGCTCACACGCAGCCATGGGAGGGCGTGCCATATGAATCGGAAGGGGCGTATGACTGGTATCAACGCCAAACGTTCAAGAATATGAAGTTTCGTGACGTTCGCATTCCAAAAGGAACCAATGCGCTCTTTGAAAATTGCACGTTTGTCGGCGTCACGTGGATTGAAACACATGAAGACACAACAGACCCAAACTGGAATTTTGTTGGTGCGGTCGCGCCCGATGGTGCTGGCGGTTACAAGCATCAGTTTACAGGTACAAGCGCGACTTCAGGCAGTGACACATTTTATGACACGCGCGATGAATCAAACAACATTCGTTTCCACGATTGCACCTTCCTAGGTTCGGTCGCTGGAGATGTGCCAAGCGAATTTACGCATTGGCGAAACAAAGTTCAAGTTACTGGAGAGTCACGTTTTTACATCGACCCAGAGGATCTTGATTTAGCTGAACAGCCAGACGCTGCTCAACTCATCGCATCGCTCAATAGCATTGACCCTGCTGACCGTGAACAAATGGAACGCTCAACGATCATGCTCCCCGGTTGGTCTGTTGAGATTGGCGCGTTTAACAATGACGAAACCGTTGGCGTGAAACTGAATGGCACAATTGTCAGTGGCCTTTTGGATTTGCGTGGTGCGATTGATGTGAATGGTTCTATTCTTTCTACGTACAGACCAGTTGAGGGCGTGGGTCCACTCTTCTATGGCGGCGAAGCTGATGCATTTAACACAACGATGGGGTACTTTGGTCCAGAAGATGGTGATGGCGAAGGCGTGAATGACGCAGCGAAACCATTCCATGGGTATGGCCGCGTTTCCATTACATCAAATCCAGATATGCCAATGCCAGACGGCGTTCCATGGCCAATCACAATTGTCGCTGATGGTGCAAGTTATCAGGAGGGTTCATGATGCGTCGAGGTTTTACACTTACCGAAACACTTGTTGGTCTTACTATTTCTGCCATCCTTCTTGCAGGACTGTGCGCCGCCATTCAAGCATCAGTCGATGCCTATCGAAAATCATCTTCTGAAGGTGTGAACCGTTTAACTTCCCGATTGATTGTCGAACGCCTTGCGCTCCTTGTCAGAACGGGAAGTTCTTTTGGTCCACTCCCAGCGGTTGCGACAGACACTCGCGTTGAAAGTGACACGCTCGCGTTGACAACACATTCAGGTCAGGACGTCACCATCACGTGGGATAGCACGACCGAAACCATTGAGATGGATGTCGATGGCGTGTCATCAACAGTACTTGGTGGCGTGACGCAAGATGTCGACGGCGTGGCAATCTCTCCATTCCTGCTTGAGTATGCACAGGGGACTTCGCTTGTTCGCGCAACGATTAACTTAGCGGTTATTCCTGACAGTGAATACGAAACTGCACTCGATAATGGAGATGAGTTGATTCGATTAACAGCATCAATCATGCCGCGAAGCCAGTTGTATGATTAGTTAAAGTTTGACTCTGTTTGCAAGTTTAAATGCAGTGAGGGAGTCACTCGCTTCAGCAATGACGCGAGCGATTGGTTCAGTGTTACTTGCTCGCACATGAAGCCAGCCCTCATCGAAGTCAATTCTTAGTCCATCGGAATCATTGATGGTGTCATTTGCGTACTCGCGCTTCAGCCGCTCAATTTCTTTATCAAGTGCGGGAATGCCACCGCAATCTTTTAAATCAATCGTCTTCTTAATCATCTCATAATGCGGCATTGCATCGACAATTTCTGCAAGTCGTTCGCTGCGGCTCTGCATGAGGTCAAGGACAAGTGCCATGCCAGCAAGCGAGTCGCGGACCCAGCACACCTTCGGGAAGATGACGCCGCCGTTGCCTTCGCCGCCAATCACGCAACCATGTTCTTGCATCACGCCTGCGACATTGGCTTCACCAACCGCGCTTCGGTAGACCGTTGCTCCCTTTGCGTGTGCAATGTCGTCAATCATTCGGCTCGTAGACAAATTCGCTGCGGCACTTCCGTCATTCTGTTCGAGCCACCGCATCGCTGCGAGTGCGAGCGTGAATTCTTCGCCGATGTACCCGCCATATTGATTCACGACTGCAAGCCGATCAGCGTCAGGGTCTTGGGCAAACCCAACGTCTGCGTCGAATCGCACTACAGCATCACAGAGATCTTCAAGGTTCTCTGCCTTTGGCTCAGGGGTGTGTGCGAAATCGCCATGCGGTTCACCATTGAGTTGCAAAATTTCACACCCAAGTAGTTCAAGCAGTTTGTACCCAGACTCACATCCTGCGCCATTGATTGAGTCGAGCACCACTCGGTATTGTTTTTCTCGAATCGGTGCGGGGTCAATTGTGCCGAGCAGTTTGGAAATGTGCGTGTCGTTGCCTTGTTCATTAACGGAATGTGTTCCGCCATCTTTAGCGGGCAATGAAACCTTGTTATGGAATCGTGTAATGATTTCGCCCGCCTCTTCTGCGCTAGGTGCAAGACCATTGCCATCAAGACACTTAAGTCCATTCCACGGTGTTGGGTTGTGTGATGCCGTAATCACGACTCCGCCATCTGCGTTTAGTGCGTGAATCATCACGCCTGCGGTCGGGGTTGCGACGATGCCAAGTTCAGTGACTTCACAGCCCGCTTCAACGCAAGCGTTGATGACAGCTTGAGCCAGTGAACTCCCGCTTGGCCTTGAATCTCGCGCGACGCACATCACTGGCAGGCGCCCAAGTTTATCGTGCAAGAATGAAATGAACGCAGACGCATATTCATGTGCGACCGTTTCAGTCATCGTTTTTCCAACGATGCCTCTTGCGCCGGATACTGAAAGCATAAGCGGTGCATCTGAGGGTTTCGGGGGTCCGGGGGGTTCAGGGTTGTTGGTTGAGTCGGTCATGGTTTGTATATTGCTTTGCAATGTGGCGCTTCGGTCACAGTCACGCTCACAAGGTTATTTTCTGGTGGTAATGTTTTCTCAATCTCTTCCCCGATGTAAAGCGCAACAAACTCTGCGGATGGATTTTTGCCATCGAGTTCTTTGACACTGTTTAAGTCTGAGTCACGAAGTGGCGCGATGACTCGGTCAAGCGATTGTTCAAGTGTGATGAAATCGACAACAAGGCCATCTTCGTCAAGCGCTTTACCACTTACAAGTACAACGGCCTTCCAATCATGAGTATGCGGCGTTTCATCTACGCCAGCGACTGTGACGGCGTGCATTGCGTTGAACGATGCCTCGACCGAAACCTCAAACATGTGTTGCTTTCCATTCCTCGTTGACTTGCCATTTTAAAGTTTCTGAAGAACAGTCAATGTCAACAGAGAAGAAACCGCCACGATGTTGTTTGACGAGATTCCAAATGATTTCTCTGTCGGTGCGTGGAATGTTTTTATGTTCAACTTCATCAACGTGTACCCATTCAAGTACACCTTCATCCATGTTCATTTTTTCGACTTCGCTTGGGTTGACGTGGCGAGTGACTTCGAAGGCAAAGAGTAGCCAATGTGTTTCGCCTTCGTATGCGGATTCAGAAAGCATGCCAAAGAGTCGAACTTCACTTGCGTCAACAACGACACCTGCTTCTTCTTCAATTTCACGAACAGCACACGCGTGCGGGCTCTCGCCTTTTGCAGCTTCAAGCTTCCCGCCAATTGGTGAGTAACAACCGTTATTTGGTTCTTTGTTTCGGTGGATGAGCAGGAGGCGATTGTCCTTGTCATACAGATAACAGAGCACAGCGATTTTGTACGGCAAGTTTGTGATTGAATATTCTTCAGACATGTTGTGCATCCTCGATTTGTGCTTTCATCTCTTGTACTGATGCCTGCATGCCGACCATAACGGCGTGGCTCACAATGGAGTGCCCAATGTGCAACTCTGAAATTCCTTCAATCGAGGCAATCAAGCGTACATTATGGTGAGTTAAGCCATGTCCTGCATTACATTGGAGCCCAATTTCGCGAACAAAAGCAACGGCGTCTTCAATGCGGTTTCGCTCAGTGACGACTTCAGGATGTTGTAAATCAAAGCCATGCTCAATGACGGCTTCTGCAAATGGTCCTGTGTGAATTTCACAGACGGTAAACCCACAAGCTTTCGCGGCTTTGATTTGGTCGCGCTCTGCATCGACAAAAGCGCTCACTGGAACGCCGCTATCTGCGATTTCTTGAACGGCTTGGGTGAGGTGCTCCTCCTTCCCAATCACATCAAGGCCACCTTCAGTAGTGATTTCGTGCCGTCCCTCAGGCACAATCATGGCCATTGCGGGTGACACTTGAGTCGCAAATGTGATCATTTCAGGGGTTGCGGCCATCTCAAAATTGAGTGGGACGTTGATTGCTTTTTTGATGGCATAGACGTCATGGTCTTGAATGTGCCTGCGGTCTTCTCTGAGGTGAAGCGTGATTCCATCGGCGCCGCCAGCGATGGCAGCAAGCGCACCTTCGACGGGGCAAGGTTCAATTGTTCGTCGTGCTTGGCGAACAGTTGCGATATGGTCGATATTGACACACAGTTTGGTCATGAAAAGCACCTTAAATACCCCGTACAGTGTACAAAGTCGCGAGTATACTTCCACAAGACGAATCGCGTTTGAGAGAGTATGAACAATGTCAGAGTTTGAACGAAAACTAGCACAACTCCAAGCAGACCTAAACACGCAAGGTGCGAGGGTGTCGGACCAATTGATGAAAGCTGTGGAGTCAAGTTTTGAGGGTGATACTCAAACCGCTCAACTTGTGGTTGACCAAGATGAAATCATTGATCGCGTCGATGTTGAGATTGAACGAGCGTGTATTGAGTTGCTTAGGATTGGGGTGACCGATGAACACGCAATTCGAAGTGTGTTGACGATTGTAAAAGTGAACAATGAACTCGAGCGGATTGCAGATTGCGCAGCGGGCATTGCTGAATCTTCTGCGAAGCAAGAGCACCTTGGTGCAAGCGCACCTCCGACATTCAGAGTCATGGCAAACAGCGTCGTTGGAATGGTTCGCGATACAAACACAGCGCTTGCTGAGAGCAATACGGAACTGGCAGTTCGAGTGCTTTCTTTTGATGACACAGTAAACCGATTCCGTAAAGAAATTGTGCTCGATGTTCAACGGCGAACAAGTAATGGTTTACTTGATCCGCTTATTGCTTTCGATTTGCTCACAGTGACTCGAAAGCTTGAGCGAATTGCAGATTACTGTACGAATGTTTGCGAGCAAGTGATTTACCTGAATACTGGAAAAATTGTCAGGCATCTGCCAGACGGCTGGACTGATCCGGAAACGCCGTCGTTTTGATTGACAACAAGAGCAATCTTTATGAACAATTACAAGCGCGTGACCAACTTCATGTGCTTGAGTACTGGGATGAATTGTCTGAAGATGAGCAAGCGTCTTTGCTCGCTCAACTTGAGTCGATTGACTTTGCGTTGCTTGATACTTTTCTTGAGTTGTGTCAACAGGACGATGCAGTGGACCAAAACATTTCGCCTTGCACATCCAAAGCGAGGTGTGAATGCAAACATCATCTTGCAGTTGGAGAGGAAATCATCAAGCGAGGTGAACTTGGCGTGTTAACAGTTGCAGGCGGCGATGGAACGCGACTTGGTTGGAGTGGTCCGAAAGGGACGTACCCTGCAACGCCGCTGTCAGGCAAATCATTGTTTCAACTCATTGCTGAGCAGATTTTGTATGCGCAGCGCCGGTATGGCGTGACGATTCCTTGGTACATCATGACAAGCGTGTCGAACTCAGAACTTACAAAATCATTTTTGCTTGACAATAACTGTTTCGGTTTAGACAGAACCGATATTTTTGTGTTTGAACAGCGGCAAGTTCCAACGCTCGATGAACATGGCAAACTCATCTTGCAAACGAAATCATCAATCGTGACGAACCCCGATGGGCATGGCGGCATGATTTCTGGTTTGCAACAGAGCGGCGCACTAGCTGAAATAGAAGGCAGGGGAATCGAACATCTTTCCTATGTGCAGGTCGACAATCCGCTCGCGAGAGTTGTCGACCCAATCTTCTTGGCGATGCATGCGACAGATGAAGTGTCATCACAAGAAGTGTCAAGCAAATGTGTGATGAAGACCAACGCAAGCGAGCGAGTTGGCGTGTTTTGTTTGAAAGATGGGCGCGCAACAATTCAAGAGTATTCTGATTTGACAGAAGAACAGGCGGCTTCGACGACCGATGGCGCACTAACGTTTGGCGCGGGTTCGATTGCCATTCACATGTTTAACAGGGCGTTCTTAGAACAAATCGCGACATCACTGCCGTGGCACAAAGCAATCAAAAAAGTTCAAAGCGTGAGCGGTGAGTGCGCGGCGATGAAGTTCGAAACGTTTGTCTTTGATGTGTTACCAATGGCGAAGCAATCACTTGTTGTTGAAGTGAAGCGAGAAGATGAGTTTGCGCCAATCAAGAATGCTGATGGCGAAGATTCGCCCGCAAGCAGCAAACAGTTGCAAGCATCGCGTTCAAAGAGATGGCTTATGGAAGCGGGTCTTGACATCGAAGATGGGGCGGAGGTTGAACTCAGCCCGCTCACTGGCGCATCGCCAAGTGACCTTGAGTTAAGCGAGATTCCAAATCTGATTCAATCTGGACAACAACTCGTGGTGTAATCATGGAAGGATTCATTGACCAACTACTTGAATATGGTCCGTGGGTTGTGTTTGGGTTGCTGTTGTTGTCCGGCATTGGCATTCCGCTTGGTGAAGACATCATTATTATTCCAGCGGGGATGCTTGTTCAGCATGGCGACTTGCCATTCTGGGAAACGCTTTTAGCAGCATATTTTGGCGTTATTGGTGGGGATTTACTTTGGTTCACGATTTGTTCTAACTTCGGTTCAAAAATTTCGCACACTCGCTGGTTTAAACGCATCGTTCATCCAAAACGGATGCTACAGGTGAAGTATCAATTTGATGTGCGAGGCATTTGGGTCATAGTGCTTGCGAGGTTCATTCCCGCAAGCCGCACAACAACCATAACGGTTGCGGGCATGATGCACATGAAGTTTTGGAAATTTGCCGTCGCAACGGTCTTGTGCTGTCTAGTTACGGCACCGATGCAATTTTTTGCAGGGTGGTGGATTGCTGACAGTTTGCAATCTGAGAGTACAGTGGAAATGATATTTAGACTTGTTGGTCTAGTGATGGTAGTTGTTGCGTTCATTTGGGGCTATCGGTTGTGGTCGAAGCACAAGCAGTCCGGAAAAGCACCACCTCGCGCGGATGCGCGGTGGCTTCGTCAACCATCAAAAGATAAAAAGTAATTCGTTTGACGTGAACTCTCTACATATAATGTGTGTTCTATGAGAGCAGTAATCACAGGTCAAATCGGAATGGATAAAAAGCCCTACCTCGAGGCGGTTTCGCAACTCGCTGGTGAGCGTGGGGGCAACATTGAACTCTTTAATGTCGGGCAGATGATGTATGCAGAAGGTCCTGACATCAGAGAAGGTCGCATTCTCGACTTGCCGATGAGCCGATTGCATTCTCTTCGTAGAGCAGCAATCAAAGACATTATTTCAGCGACTTCGCCAATTGAAGATCATCCTGATGTCATCATGAATACGCATGCAACGTTCCGTTGGCGTCATGGGCTGTTTCCGGCATTTGACTTTGACCAGATGGAAGCATTTGCGCCAAACTTATTCATTTGTCTTGTAGATAACATTGAGGTCGTGCATAAACGATTGCATGACGAGCACGATATCGATGCAACACTTAAAGATTGTATGGTCTGGCGTGAAGAAGAAATTCTTGCAACGGAGCTGCTTGCACAAGCGTGTGGATGCAGGAATTCATTTTATATTGTGAGTCGTGGGCGCCATCAAGACACAACAGAAACGTGTTACCGACTTATTGCTCGCAACTCGCTAAAGAAAGTGTATCCATCCTTCCCAATGAGTCATGTTGTTGACATGCCAGATATTCTTGAAGAGATTGCACAGTTCAGAGCAGCGCTTGCTGAACATTTCATTACGTTTGATCCCGCCGATGTCGATGAAAAACTTTTGCTCGACAATGGCATTGAAGCCGCTAAGCAAGGCAAAGACTGGATTGAAGTTGAGCCACACGCGTTTGGCGGCAAAGCTGGTGATGATCCACTTCGCGTTTCAGTAAGAGAAATTCTAGATATCGCTGGTGACATCGATGGTCAAATCTACATGAGAGATTTCCGGCTCATTGATCAATCAGATATGATTGTGTCGCTTGTGCCTGAGTTGCCAGGTGGCGTGCCAGGACTTTCAAGCGGTGTAGAGCGAGAATTGCAACACGCGTGGGAGCACACAAAAGAAGTGTACGTTGTGTGGAAACCAAAGAAAGCGCCTTCACCATTTATCACTGAGACTGCGACTAAGATTTTCAGTTCAGTTGATGAAGCCCTTGAGTATTTTTCAGAGCAGGGCTACTTTGAAATGGCGAATCTGTTTGGGCATTAATCGTATTTAATCCACTCTAAACAAAGTCCTTCGGGTGGCATTGTTTTTCCTGCGCGTGTGCGCTCGCCTGATGCGATGATTTCTGGAATGTCAGAAGGCAGTGTTCGTTCGAGTCCAACATCGACAAGAGTGCCTGCAATAATCCGAATCATGTTCCAAAGGAATCCCTTGCCAGCGATATCAAAAGCGATTCTATGCTCACCGAGCACCGATACGTAACATGCATCGATGGTTCGAACAGTTGATTCTCTGCCATGATTCATCTTTGTAAAGCCAGCGAAATCATGTTCACCAACAAAATGAGGCGCGGCCTCCATCATCGTCTTGACATTGAGTTCCGGCATGACAATCGCGTGTACTCGCCTCTCAAAAAGGGGCTTATTTCGCGGGTCACAACAGCCATGAAAGAGTTGGTAACGATATCCCTTGCTTTTACACCCTTGGATGGGGTCAAATGAAAAAGGCGCGAGCTCAACGGTGGTGACCTTGATGTCGTCTGGAAGTCTGGAATTGATGGCATACAAGAACCGCTCTGGCTCGATATCCCTTGTGGTGGATATGACTGCGACTTGTCCCTTGGCGTGAACGCCTGCATCGGTTCTTGAAGCGCCTAGGGTCAAGACTCTTGCACGGGCGACATCGATTGCGGCTTTCTCGATTTCACCTTGGACGGTACGGAGTGGTTCCGTGTGTGGCGGCTCTTGCTTCTGCCAACCATGAAAATCCGTCCCATCATACGAAATGGTCACCTTGTACTTCACACCCCCCATTGTACACCGCAAAGGCTCGAACACCGGGTCTGTCCCGGGGTCTGACCCCAATGAAACGAGGGTTAAGCATCTTATTGGCAATCAATTACGCGGAACCAGAGCAGGGGTCTGACCCCGTGACAGACCCAAAAAGCAGTGGGGGGAAAAAGGGTGGTTTGTGAGGGTGTAGTACCCGAGCCGTGGTAGTGTTTCGCGATGGCTAGAAAAAAGCGAGCGTTTAATGATGACACCTTCTATCACCTCGTGAATAGGGGTGTAGAAAAAAGGAAAACGTTTCTTGACGAAGATGATTACGGCCTGTTTATGGGGCTCATCCTGAAGAGTTTCTACAAGCACAAGGTATACATCGCAGCACACGCACTTATGCCAAACCACTTTCACTTACTCGCGTGCGCGCCGCTGGGGAAAGAAATCAGCCCATTTATGCAGCGGGTCACTGGAGTGTATGCTCAAGCATTTAACAAGCGACATGAACGCACCGGTCATTTATGGCAGGATCGTTTCTTTGCAAAAGAAGTCAGGTTTGGGCATCCTCTTGGTGTTACACATCGGTATATAGAACAAAACCCAGTACGTGCAAATCTATCTCGCTCCCCATACGATTGGAAATGGTCTAGCGCATACTTGCGGGCATCGGGAATTCAGCCAGACTATCTGTTTTCCCCGCGTGGCTGGCACCGGCGATTTATGAAAAAGTACGTGACCGATGTCCCTTTAACTGAAGACGAACTCAATCAAGTTCGCCTTCCAGACCCTACAATATAGGGATGTCAAACATACTTGTAGTTGGTCCGCATCCTGATGATCAGGAACTCGGCATGGGCGGCACAATCGCGAAACTAGTCTCTCAAGGACACAATGTGCTTTTGCTTGATATGACGAGCGGCGAGCCAACCCCACATGGAACACCTGAACTTCGAGCGAAAGAATCCGCCGCTGCTGCGAAAATACTCGGTGTTTCTAGAACGACCGTTAACTTACCAAACCGCTATGTTGAACACTCAGTCGGCGCGAGGCATGCAGTTGCATCTGTCATTCGTGAACATCAAGCTGAGATAGTCTTCACGCCATACTTTGAAGACGCACATCCAGACCACATTGCAACCACACGCATTGTCGAAGATGCTCGCTTTGACGCAAAACTCACGAAAATCGATTTAGCGGGCGAGCCCATCTACCCTAAATGGCTCTTTTATTACTACTGCACGCACTTACGAATCGTCCCGAATCCAAGTTTTCTCATCGATACAACGGGTTTCGCGTCTAAAAAACGTGAAGCAATCGTTGCGTATGAATCACAATTTGTCATTCCTGAAAACAATCGATCCATCGTCGACTGGATCGACGCCCAAGACAAGTACTTTGGCGGCCGAATTCGAACCGAAACTGCTGAACCGTTTTACACACGCGAACCAATCGGATTAAACGACTTTAGTGCGTTAAGCACCAGTTGAGCCAAAACCGCCAGTTCCCCGCACCGTTTCACAAAGTTCATCCACAACTTCAAAGGTTGCTTGAATAACCGGCGCAACAATCATCTGTGCAATTCGCATGTTAGGTTTCACGACAAAGGGGTCCCTTCCAAGATTGATAAGCGGAACCTTCACTTCGCCGCGGTAATCTGCATCAATCGTACCCGGCGCATTCGGTAACGTCACGCCAAACTTAGAAGCGAGCCCGCTTCGTGGTCGAACTTGCGCTTCAAAACCCTCTGGCAACGCCATTGCAAATCCAAGCGGAATCATCGCAGTTCCAAGCGGCTCAATCGTGACATCATGTTCAACTGCTGCATACAAGTCCATCCCAGCAGCTTGCTGAGTTTCGTAACTCGGCATTGTTGCGAGCGGAGATAACTGCTTGTATTTCACTTGAACGTTGTCCATGTGAACATTGTAATTGCACAGGGCGGATATGATGCGAGGGATGAACGAAGAAACCATTCCAACTTGGGCAATTCACAGACGGTTATACGAGTGGATACTGAGCTTTGCAGCAACCACAATTGCGCCTGTCATCTTGTTTGTCATCGCAGTCATCGAAGCATTTATGCCATTTGTTCCACCCGACGTGCTGCTCATTCCAATGTGCGTCGAAAAACGAGCAAAGTCAGCCATCTTCGCACTGCTTGCAATCACAGGAAGCGTGCTTGGCGCCCTTGTAGGGTATTTTGTCATTGCATCATTTGTCGGAAGTGGCGCCGAGTGGGTCCTTGGCGCCGACAAAATCGAAATGGTCGTCAGCGAATTTGAAAAACGAGGCAGCGCATATGTCTTTATCGCGGCGCTCACTCCCGTTCCATTCTTCGCGCTCACAACCGCAGCAGGCATCGCCAAACTGAACTTTGGAGTCTTTCTTGCAGCGTGCATCATTGGACGATCACTTCGCTACGGCTTAGAAGCACTCATCACATACAAGTTTGGGCAGCAAGCGAAACTATTCATCGACAAATGGTTTAACACCATCACGATTGCAGTTTGTGTTCTCGGTTTAGTCGTGTGGTATCTCTCAACGCTTCTTTAACCGCCAAGCGTAGACATTGTTTTTTCCGGCGGCAAGAAATCTTGTTGACCCATTGAGTGGCCTGCTGATTTCGCGAAACACGCATCACGAAGAAACTGTTTGACGACGTCGTCCGAAACACCGCTTCTCAAAACTTCTCGAACAGACCATTCGTCGTCACTAAAAAGGCACGGCCGAACTGTGCCGTCTGCAAGAATACGTAGCCGGTTGCAGCCATGACAAAATGATTCCGAAACCGACGCGATAAAACCAACCCGGCCCGTACTATTCGCAAACCGGTAGTTCATCGACGTACTCGATGGACCATCGTCCTCCCGAACAAGTTCATACTCGCGCTCAATCACTTGCTTCATCTCACGCGCGGTCACGACACTCTCCATCGACCACGCTCTACCAGAATCAAGTGCCATGAACTCAATAAACCGCATATCGATGTCAAACTCTTGCGCAAATGCGGCAAAACTCAATATCTCATTATCATTGATGCCCTTCATAACAACGGCATTTACTTTCACGGGTGTCAGACCAGCGTTTTTCGCCATGTCAACTGAGCGAAGCACTACATCGAGCGGTGTAAATGAACGCGTAATGGCTTCCTTCTTCTTTGCGTCAAGCGTATCTAAACTAATCGTGATTCGATTGAGCCCGCTCTCCTTCCAACGCTTACATCGCTCATCAGAAAGCAACGTCCCATTCGTGGTCAGTGCGATGTCATCAAAACCAATCTCGCCAACTTGTTCAAGAAGCAAATCAAGATCAGGATAAAGCGTTGGCTCGCCGCCAGTAATGCGCAACTTTTTCACGCCGAGTTGATGCGCAATGTTTGCAAGTCGAACATATTCTTCAAGGGATAACAGTGATTGTTTCGGAAGATACTTGACATCTGGCTCCATACAGTAGACGCAACGAAAGTTACATCTGTCTGTGACCGACATTCGTAAATCAGTCATGGTTCGTCCGTGCGAATCAATGAGTGCATCACGACGCTGCGTGCTGGCAGGAGGCGTAGGTTGTGCAACTTGCAGTCGCATTACACGATTTGCGTTCCTGAACTCGCAACATGTGCTTTAAACAACTCCGTAAGGCGCTGCGTCATTTCGCCAATCTTCCCCGTTCCAATGACTCGCCCATCAACTTGCGTCACGCACGCAAGTTCTCCCATGGTTCCTGTACAGAAACATTCATCTGCTCGATACAACTCAGCTTGGCTGCAATCTTTCACAGAAAGGGGGATGTCATGTTCTTGGCACAAATCGATAACCGTTTGTCGCGTGACGCCTTCGGGGCACGCCACCGCTCTTGACGTATACACGACTCCATCCTTCACAAAAAACAGGTGCGTTGCATTCGTTTCAGCAATGAAACCCCGACTGTCAAGCATCAGTGCATCATCTGCGCCCGCAGCAGTCGCTTCAATTTTCGCCATGATTGATTGAATCAAATTGCAGTGGTGAATCTTTGGATCCATGGTGTCTGGGCTAAACCTGCGAATCGACGATGTCGCAAGTGACAGTCCGCTTGTGTCATACACAGGCGCTTTAAACTCGGCAAGCACAATCAAGGTATTCCCATGTTGATTGAGCCGAGGGTCCATGCCACTTGTTATCTTTTCGCCGCGTGTGAGCGTCAACCGAATATGAACGCCATCATGCATGTCATTTGCTTTTAACGTTTTTGACAATTCAGCTGTTAGCGATTCATTCGTTGGAATATCGTTAAAAGCCATCGCTTGCGCAGAATGCCGCAAACGATTTAAGTGTTCGTCAAGTTTAAAAATTTTCCCGTTGTAAAGACGAAGCCCCTCCCAAACACCATCGCCGCCTTGCACAACCGAATCAAAAGGTGATATCCCCGCGTCATCACGGTGAATCAGTTCACCATTAATGTTGATGAGTAAGTTTTTGTTTCGTTCATCAAACTTCTGTAGCATCGGGCCTCTCTAACTTTTCTTCCTTTAACACTGTAAACAACGCTTCACATTCTAGGCAAAGCGCTTCTAAATGAGCGGGCACTTTCTCATCTTTTGATTTCCAAGGCGCAAAACCAGTGGATGCTTCAACTGAACTATACCAATGGGGCGCCCAAACGCCGTCTGAATCGCGTTTGCCAACAGGCCACGCGAGCATTGTTTCCTCAAATGGAATGCCAAGTGAACTGCAAACAGACGCGAGCATGTACTGAGGATGTTGCAATACATCTTTGCTGTCAAGCACAATTGGTGTTTTGCCAACCATTCGCAGCTCGTCTAACAGCGCAACTTGTTGAGGGAGTCCGGTGTCTTCTAGCGTTGGCTCCGGAATCTGTTTCATCAAACTAGTAAGCATTTCGCGAGGATTTCGAACTAGAAAAATATGCTCGACTTCACCTAACCACGACCGTGAGACGGTTGGCAACAAGTGATGCGACATGTGTTTTTGATAAAACACGCGTTGGTTGCATGGCCCAATCAATTGTTCAATGACTTGTTCAGCGTTTGTAGGTTGCGACGCAAGAACCGAATCTCTTCCGGGATGTTGAAGACCTGTTTCAAACAGATAGTGGGCGTATAACGGCTCATCGACAACGCACGTGTCACTTCTGTTCTCCCACGACCGCATCATCGCAGTCGATATGTTTCGCGGTCCTGACCACGCAGCGATTCTCATAGTTTCCATCTCTTCATGATACTCCCTGAAAGAACAAAAAAGAAAATGAGCAGGAAAATCAGTTATTGAGAAATCTGGCTGTACAGTTCCGCATATGTGTGGTTTACTCAGTGTAGTGATGTGTTGTGTGGCAAGCGAAGTCTGGCATGTCCCAACGGAATGTTCAACGATTCAAGCAGCGATCGACGCGGCCAAGGATGGAGATGAAGTCCTAGTTGCCAAGGGAACGTACGAAGAAAGAATTGACTTCTCCGGAAAAACAATTTCGATTCGTTCTGAATCTGGCGCGGAATACACAATCATTGACGGAGTGAAGCAGGGGACAGTAGTGTCATGCGTTCGTCCAAGCAGTGCAATCATGGAAGGTTTTAGCATTGTGGGTGGCGCGGCTTTGGTGGGCGGGGGCATTCGCATCGAGAATGCCTCGCCCATCTTTCGCAAGTGCATGATTGAGTTTAACGAAGCAATGGAAGGTGGCGGAGTTCATGTGAGTGACTGCACGCCGCAGTTTGACAACTGCGTCTTCTCGTTTAACATCGCAGACGATGGTGACGGCATCTGGTGCGTAAACGCAAAACCGCTCATTACCGCGTGCACGTTTGCAGGGGATTCAATTGGATACAAGACTGGTGAAATGATTACTGTGCGCGATACAAACAGTGATTTTGGTGCATGCTGTATTGGAGAAACATGCGTGCAAACCGCATCAGTTGCGTGTTATGAAGCGGGTGGTCTTTTTCGCGGTGAAGATGAACGCTGCCTTGATGTGTGCCCAGAAACGTGTGATGAAGATGTTAACGAAGACCACCGCGTGAACATGACGGACCTTCTTCGAGTCATCATGGCGTTTGGGTATTGTCCTTAATCAACCTGTTTCTTATCAACAGTAAGCCCTGTTGTGTTGTCGTGAATCTTGCTGAGCATGTGGTTAATGTCAATGTCCATCAGTTCAAGGGCAGCTTTTCCTCGTTTGGTCAAATCCGCAACAGACCAAGCAGGATCCCAAACGAGTTCAACACGTACACTACTTACGCCTTTAACTTTTGACACCTCGTCAAACACTTGACTCGGCATCAAATCCGCAACCGGACAATTCGGTGTTGTAAGCGTCATGTCAATATGAACGATGCCTTCCTGAATATCAATCTTCCGAATCAATCCCAAATCATAGATATTGATGGGAAGCTCAGGGTCTTTCACCTTTTTAATCGCTTTCACAATTGCTTCGTTTAAATCGCTCATTCTGTCGATACTTCCTCAGCGCCATCGAGGGCTGCAATGACGGTGTGCCACGCAAGCGTTGCACATTTGACTCTCATCGGAAACTCACGAACTCCAGAAAACACAGCAAGCTTTTTTGGGACTTCTGGTGTGCCTTCACCTGCGACAAGTTCGTGGAATCCATCAAAGAGGATCTTTGCGTCTTCCACGGTTTTGCCAGCAAGCACTTCTGCCATTAAATCTGCAGAAGCCGTTGAAATTGCACATCCTTCTCCATCAAACTTGACTGTTTCGATCGTGTCGCCATCTTTATGCACAGTCACGACGATTTTGTCTCCGCAAAGGGGGTTGTTGCCTGTGCCGATGCAGTCACATGGCTCCGCTTTACCTCTGTGCCGAGGATTCTTTGCGTGGTCGGTGACCATTTCTAGATAAAGTTCGCGTAAATCGCTCATCCAAGCATTGTAATCGCTTTGCGTATTGCGGTCGCGAGTGCGTCGATGTCAGCAGGGGAGTTATAGATAGAGAGCGATGCGCGGCAAGTCGCACTTAAACCGAAACGGTGCATCAGTGGTTCGGCGCAGTGATTGCCTGTTCGAATCGCAACGCCTTCATGGTCACAAATGGTCCCAACGTCATGTGGATGTACGCCGTCAACTGTAAACGCGAGAATTGCACATTTCTGCCTAGCAGTACCAATCAAGGTGACGCCATCAATATTGGAAAGCACATCAGTGCCATACGCAAGTAACTCATGCTCAACTTCTTGAATGGCATCGTAACCAATACCTGAAATGTAATCACACGCAGCACCAAGTCCAATTGCGCCAGCAATGTTAGGCGTACCCGCTTCAAACTTAAAGGGGACTTTATTCCACGTCGTTTCCTCAAATGAAACAGACAAAATCATGTCGCCCCCACCTTGCCATGGTTCCATCTCTTCAAGCAGTGCGTGCTTGCCATACAAACAGCCAATACCAGTTGGTCCAAACATTTTGTGCCCTGAGGTTGCGTAGAAGTCACAACCCATTGATTGCACGTCGACTTTCATATGGCCTGTCGCCTGCGCGCCATCAACAATAGTCACAGCACCGGCTGCGCTTGCAAGTTCACACAACTCCTTCACTGGATTAACTGTTCCAATGGCGTTTGAAACATGCGCAAACGCTGCGACAGCAGTATGTTCACCAAGCAATTCCTTAAATGAATCAACATCAAGTGAACCGTCATCATGAACACTCGCCACTTTAAGCGCCGCCCCTGTTTGTTCGCAAAGCAGTTGCCATGGAACGATGTTTGAATGATGTTCCATTTCTGTAATGAGAACCTCATCGCCAGCACCAAGTCGAGGTCTGCCCCATGCTTGCGCAACCAAGTTGATTGCTTCGGTTGCGCCTCGTACGAAAATGATTTCATCAGAGGATTGCGCGCCAAGCAACGACGCAACTTTACTTCGCGCGCCTTCATATGCCTTAGTTGCGCGCATCGAAAGTTGGTGCACACCACGATGGATATTCGCGTTATCGTTTTCGTAATAATGCTCCACCGCGTCAATCACGCATTGTGGTTTCTGCGTCGTTGCAGCAGAATCAAGATAGACAAGCGGCTTGTCACCCACGTGCTGATTTAATGCAGGAAATGCTTCAGCGAATTGTGATGTTTGCTTCATTTACAGCGTCCTGATGAAATCGCCACCGGGCATGGTGGAAAGCAACTCGTCAGTGAGTGCTCTTCGGAATTCATCGTCAGCAAGATCTTCCAAACTTTCATTTAAGAAGGCATACATTAGAAGCGTTTCAGCTGAATCGGCGGGAATACCACGCGAGCGCAAGTATAACTTCGCTTCTTCATCAATCTCGCCAGTTGTTGCACCGTGGGTACATGCGACATCATCGTTGTAAATCTCAAGTTGAGGTCTTGAAATCGCATTTGCATCATCAGATAAAACGATGTTTTGATTTGTCTGCATCGCATCTGTTTCGACAGCACCTTCTTCAACATAAATGCGGCCAGTAAAGACTGACTTCGCATTGCCATCAAGGATGCCTTTGTAAAACTCACGACTGTTGCAGCGTGGTTTATTGTGTTCAACGCGAAGGTGATTGTCAACGTGTTGGTTATTACCAAGCATGTACATGCCGTCAAAGTTTGACTCAATGTGTTCGCCATCTAGATACGCGTACACTTCATGCCTTGAACATTTACCTGCAAGCGTAATCGTGTGTGTTTGGACGTTGCTCGAATCTTCCTGACAGACGTGAAGTTGGCCGAGTTGATACGCCGTGAGTGAGCCACGAATCGCGCGGACAAGCGTCACTTTTGCGTGATCGCCCGCGATGATTTCAGTGAGTGGCATAAACAAGTGTGCCGCTTCACCGAGACAGACGTGCGTTTCAGCGACGGAAACTTCTTGGTTTTTCTCAGCATGAATGAGCACTCGGCCGCTTGCTGCGGTGGGGTCATCACCAGCAGTGAGTTGCAACACATGAACCGTTTGTTCACCGGTGTTTTCAATTGTGACTGTGTCACAATCGAGCGTAGGAATCACGCTGTCACCGCGAGACGCGACACTCCCTTGCAACGCATGGTTTGCGTTGATGGTGATGCCATCACTCAGACGAGAAGCTTCTTCGTGAAGTTTTCCATTCACAAGTACGACAAACGGATTTGCGGGAGCAATGTCATACGATCTGATGATGTTGTCATCAACAAATGTCGTCGCATATGTGAATTCACACTTTGCAAGCGGCGAAACGTTCGTGTACATCCACGCTTCACTTTTGTGAAGTTTTTCAAAACAAGTATTGTTCAAAGTCATTGTGGTCATCCGCAGCAG
>JAERSY010000053.1 GCA_016845245.1 Phycisphaerae bacterium | reverse complement strand
AATCAACAGACGCTGAAGCTGCTTACCGTCTAACAGGTGGTGCTCCAGCTGACCCATGTACTCAAGATCTACCTGCTGTATGTAATGCAGACGTAGATGGTGACGGCATGGTTGCTGTTGGTGACGTCCTTGAAGTGATTGCTTCATGGGGCCAAACTGGTGATGGTACATTCCGCCCTGTCGGCGACTGTGCACCAATGCCAATGGGTGACTGTACTGTTGATGTCCAAGACATCCTCGAAGTCATCGGTCAATGGGGTGCTGACTGTGCTGTTTACGGTGGCTGCTGCTACGGTGACGGCATGTGTGACACGGCTTCCGCAGACGATTGTGCTGCTGGTGGCGGTGAGTACTTCGGTGACAACACAGATTGTTCAGCAGGCGATTGTGCTGTAGGCGCATGCTGCATTGGTACTACTAAATGTGCTGATGTAACTGCTGCTGCTTGTGGTGGTTTTGGTGGTACATACAAAGGTGATGGCACAGAATGTGCTACTACTGATTGTGCTGCTATTGAACCAGGTGACGAATGTGATAACGCTATCCAAGCTATGGATGGTGCGACTGCATTTGACACAACTAACATGACAGCTGGTGCTGATCTTCCAGAATGTGCAGAAGATGCTGCAGCATTCGGTTGGACTTCGCCAACTAAAGATGTTTGGCTCATGTGGACAGCTACTGAATCTGATGATTACGCAATCGACACGTGCGATGCTGCATCATTTGACACTTCAGTCGTAGTCTATGAGGGCTCATGTGATAACCAAGTCGCATGTAATGGTGACGGTGATGGTCTTGACGGTTGTCAAACTTATTACTCCGCACTGGTTCTATCAGCAACTGCTGGTGAAACTTATTACATCCGAATTGGTGCATACAGTGATGTATCAGGTCCTGGTACTCTCAACATTAACATCGTCCCACCACCAGCTGCTGGTGCATGCTGCTTCGGTGCAGGCGAATGTTTAGACAACCTCGATAGCGAACAATGTGACGCTTTCGGTGGTAGCCACTTCCCTGGCATGACTTGTGCTGAAGGCGCTTGTGATGCTGCAGGTGGTGATGAGTGTGCTGATGCCCTAGTCGCATCACTTGGTGGAAACGCATTTGACACTTCACTTGCAACTCCATCAGGAGATGAGCCAACTGACGAACTTTGTACTGGCACTTACCTCGAATGGGGTGGTAGCCAAGACGTTTGGTTCGTTTGGACTCCAGATTCAGATGGTCTTGCATCATTTGACACTTGTGACGCAGGTTCATACGACACATCCATGGCCCTTTACGAAGGTTCATGTGATAACTTAGTCGCATGTAATGGTGACGGAACAGGTTTAAGTGGTTGTCAAGCTTACTACTCATACATTGCTGACTACTCAGTAACAGCAGGTACTGCTTACTACATCCGTCTCGGCGGATGGCAAGGCGCTACTGGCGCTGGTACGTTGACTATCGGTCACGTTGGTGGCGATGCTGAAGCAGCGTGTTGCATGGCAGATGGTTCATGTTCAGACGCTACTGCAGATGATTGTGCAGCAATGGGTGGTAACTGGAACTCATCAGGTTCATGTGCAGACGTGACCTGCCCAGTTCTCATCACATGTGACGGTTATGGCTATGGTCCTACAGCTCCAGATGGTGCTTGGACTGCTGGTACATCCGACACAGGTGCTGGTTACATGCGTGCTGCTGACCTTGAAGGTGGCTCAGGCTCAACACTTACAGTTTGGGGTGTTGAACTTGCGTACAACGGCGGCTGGGGCGCTTGCACCAGTCCTGCTGGTAGCTTCGTAGTAACACTCTACGATGCTGACCTCAATGTCATCGAAGAGCACATGGGTCTCGCTAATAGTGGCGTAGAAACAGGTGACATGTACGCTGACCTTTACCCACTAGTTGAGTACAACTTTGATGTTGCTGTCTCAGGTGCTGCATATATTGGTGTAGCATCAGAATCCACAGGAGAAGGCGATTGCTGGTTCCTATGGATGAGTGCAGACTCAGGATCAAGTATGTTTAACGACGGTACTGGTTGGGCTGCTGAGGCATTCGGTGTCTCACATTGTCTTGAATAATTGACAATTTAATAAACGTTATTCAACGCAGCCCCCAAGCAAATGCTTGGGGGCTGTTTCTTTGTTTTATGTTTGATTCTCTTTTTTCTGCGGGTACAATGCTCTATTGGAGAAAGACTAGTGCAATTTTGTTTCTGTATACTTGTGACGCTTCTGATTCCGCAGATTGTTACTGGCGAGATTGAGGTTGACCAAATTGGGCTTCATGATGGAAGTTCAGTTGGGAATTCATATTCCTCTTCACAGTATTTTGAATCAGACTATCCAGAGTTCGACATCGCTTCATTAGATAACTTTACTTTGAATACGACCACAACGATTAACAAAGTTGAATGCGTCATTGGTGGGTGGAACGGATTTGAAGATCCAAGTTCTGTTTCGTTCTATCAAGTGAATGTTTACGCAAGCGCTGAAGATGCAGGAGTTAACTTAGTTGGTAACATTGATTCTTGGAGTGTGGACGCTTCAGACAGTAACGTCAACTCAGATTGGGGCGGTTTTGGATTTCTGATTGAATGTCCAACTACCCTAATCGTTGAGACCCCTGGTGATTATTGGGTTTCGTTTATCCCGCAAAATGACTTTGGCCCCAGTGGTCAGACGGGTATTGCAAACTCATACATTGGAGATGAAACAACAGCGATGCAAGCAAATCCGGGAGAAGGATTTGGTTTTGGTCCCCTTCAATCACTGAGCGTGAACTTAGCAATCCGTTTGAGTTCAGGCAGTGTTGCGGATCCATGTGACGAGCCACTCTCAAATTCTTGTGCTGCTGATGCAAATGGTGACAACATTGTTGCGCTTGAAGATTTGTTGGTCATCATTTCAAATTGGGGCGTATGCGGTGATGGTACGTACAGGCCAGTCGGGGATGTTGCTCCCCTGCCCAATGGTGATTGTTGCGTGAACTTGAGTGATTTGCTTGCAGTCATTGCAGATTGGGGTACAGATTGCAATGTGTATGGGGCGTGTTGTCTAGATAATGGAATGTGTGAAAACACAATACTTGAAGCGGAATGTCTTGCTCAAGGCGGCGTGTACGGTGGCAACGGTGTTGAATGTAGCTCAATTGAATGCATCGCAAGTGCGTGCTGTCTAAGCGACCAATGTTCAACGCTTACAAGTGACGCATGTTTGAATGTTGGTGGTTACTTCATTGAAGATGAAGATTGCGCTTCGTTTAAGTGCAGTTCACTTACGATTGGTGATGATTGCAGTGGTGCAATTGAAGTTACAGAAGGCGCCGTTCAGTTCAACACTGATTACATGACGCCAAGCATGCCTTTGCCAGATGAAGAAATGTGTAATGGCTCAAATCTCAACTGGGGTAAAAGTCCAGATGTTTGGTTTGCGTTTACGCCTGAAACGAATGGGTTTTATAGATTCTCGACTTGTGACGATGAGAGTTTCGACACATCGATGGTCTTGTACAAGGATAACTGCAGTGCACAAGTCGCTTGTAACGGAGATGCCTCTGTAGATGATGACGAACAAGGATGCCAACTTTACTACTCAGCAATAGAACACACACTGAGCACACAATCTGTGTATTACGTTCGAATTGGTGGTTGGCAGGGAGAGACTGGACAAGGCACTTTAAACGTATCGCTCTTGCCAAACCCATTACCCGGCGCGTGTTGTTTTGATGATGGGAATTGCATAGACACGCTCATTATTGATGAATGTCAAAACTTTGGCGGCGTGTTCCAAGGTGAAGAGACAGTGTGTGGTTCAGGCGCTTGTCATGTCATTACTTCAGATGATTGCGATATTGCAGAGCAAATCTTTTTAGGCACATCCTCTTTTGATACTACAAATGCAAGTGTGAGTCAGCCAAGCCCAGATGAATCTGCATGTAGTGATGGGAATCTTTCTTGGAACAATAGTCCTGATGTCTGGATGTACTGGGTTTCGACGATTGATGGCACCGTTAACTTCAGTACGTGCGACACAAACAGTTTTGACACTTCTCTCGTCATTTATGAAGGCAACTGTGAAAATCAGATTGCGTGCAATGGTGATGGCGAACCGACGTCAGCATGTCAGCCCTATTACTCATCGATTAACGTTGGTGTTATCGCGGGCGAAACGTACTACATCCGAGTTGGTGGATGGCAAGGCACAATTGGGGAAGGCAAGCTGACAATTGATGATACGCCTCAAGTGAAACTTGGCGCATGTTGTGTCGAAGACTATTGTCTTGACGCGCAATCTGAAGCAGGTTGTTTAAGCAGTAATGGCGAATGGTATTTTGGTAGTGATTGTTCAACGATTCAATGTAGTAGCGCAAATCCTTGCGATGATGCAGTCTTGACGCAACTTCCAGCGTCTATTGTTGATGAATGGTTTGCGGGAACTTCTGCATCTGATGAGCCCTCCGGCATTAACTACATGCGTTCAGAATATGTAAATCGGTCGTCGATTTCAAAAGTGAGAGTGTTTGGTTTACAACTTCGGTTTGATGATAAAGATTACGAATGGTACACCTGTGATGCTGAGTTCCCGTTCAACGTAAGAAACTATGCTGACGACAACGGGCTTCCAAGCAAGTTGATTGAAGAACAACTTGGACTTGCTGCAACGGCGCATCCAACAGGGATTCTCTATGCGGGGTTGTATGAACTCGTTCAATGGGAGATCGATGTCACGATGTTTGATGTTGAACATTTGAGCGTGCAATCAGCGAGTGAGGGATTGGATTGTTGGTTCTTGTGGATGAATTCCCCAACTGGAGATTCTCAGTCATCTCGCTATACCAATGGCAGTTGGCTTACCGAATCTTACGATTTATCAATCTGTATAGACGAGTAAAATCACTTATAGTGAACGAAATGTCATACAAACATTACATGCTGAAGGTTCTCTATTGCTCGCTTGGGATTGCTGTTGTTGCAGGCATTATCGCGCTCTTTACTGGTGTAGACAATGAAATCATTGGTCGATTGATTGGGACGTCACTGCTTACGGCAGCGGCAACTGGCTTGTTACTGTTGTCAATCAAATTGTCAGTTGATGAGGATAAAAAACCCATATCTGTTTGTTTGTCGATTTTGACCTACCTTGGCTATTTCTTCTTTTTTACAGCAATATGGTGTTATCTCATCAATGGAGATGAAGATGTTTTTGCGATGTCAGGCCTGATGGTGTTGGCAACATCGACGCCCCTTCTCATTGGCTCAACGTTACTTGGCATTGAGCGAGCAAAGTTATGCGGAAGGGTTCTTGTCATTGTTTGGAGCGTCCTTGCACTTTGGTGGATTATTGATGTCTGGTCAAATCCCCACAGATTTTCACCAAGCGCAAACTATACAACACCAATCGCAGTGTATGGGTCGATGGTGGCATTTCTATGCCTGCTACACATCAGAAAGCTCATCTGGATTGGTATGCTCCCACTCTTTGTTGCTTTCGTCACGACTGAACATATCGCTTACTTATTCATCATTGATAGGCACGCTTCGTACACAGAGTGGGGCGTTGCTTTAACCGCATCATGGATTGCCGCTTCTCTGAGCTTGCCTACGATTTTGTTCTTTAGACTAAGGAAGTATCAAGCAATCGTGCTTGAACGGATTTCAACGGTGCTCATTGTGCTTGCTCTTGGTTCAATTGCCATGGTGGTGTACCGTGACTCAACAGGTCAGGTTATTGAAGAATGGCAAGTTAGATTTGCCTCTGGATTTGGAATCCTTGCTTTGGCTGGAATTCTTGGCACCTTGGTTTGGCAATCTGCTCAAGTCTATATGATTCCAAAAGCAGATCAAGCATTTGAGCTTGCGATTAAATGCCCAAGATGCCGCCATGCAATTGGATTGCATCAAGGGAAAAATCATTGCCCCTATTGTGACCTCTCAATGCAAATCAATTTTGAAGCGCCCTATTG